>CANIBZ010000019.1 GCA_947466425.1 Flavobacteriales bacterium | reverse complement strand
TGCTGGATTAAAGCTTGCCGTTTCATAGCATGCTAATGTTGGCATTGCTGGAGCAGGATCAATAACTAAATTAATATCAACCATATTATCACAAAGTGTAGTTCCGTCAAATGACATTACATTAAGATGTATATAGACATTTCCATTACTGATATCCTGCGGACCTGGTGTGTATATCGGATTTTGAATATTATCACTATTAAAACTTCCATCTCCACCATTCCAATAAATATCAGCTCCTGGACTAACTACTGCATTAGAAAAATCATATGAACCTCCTGCGCATACATGCAGCTCATCCCATGGATTAACTACCGAAGGATCGATTACTGCTACTGGTGGAGCTACTAATGTAAGTACGAAACTAGAAGTAGCCACACAGCCATTTGCACCAGTAACCGTTAAGGTTAGTGTTACACTTCCACTTGATAAATCTGTTGAACCAACATGGTATAGCGGAGACAAATCAGTATATGGACCACTGCCTGTTAAATATTGGAACCATCCGTTTCCTGTACTTGACCAGCTTGCTGTTCCACCTGAACCGGTAGCATTTTGATATATTAAGTTATAGACAGAAGAAGACCCACCACATTCGGTAGCATCTCCGCCTGCATTGGCTAGCACAGGCGTTCCCGTTACATTCCAAGAGCAAGTTGTAGTATTAAATGTTGCTGTCTCATAACAAGCCAATGTAGGTTGTGATGGTTGTGATTCTATTAAACCATCGCAATCATCATCGATACCGTTGCACAATTCGGTTGCTGCTGGATTAACAGATGCGTCTGAATCGTTACAATCGCCATTCACAAGGGCATAACCAGCAGGCTGAGAGCACGCTTGAGTAAATGTTGGTAACGTGAATCCATTGAAGTTACTAATCGTTAATGTTGCGCTTCCTGCAACATCGTCTGTGGTTAAAACGGAGAATCCGAAGGTACTTCCTGCAGTTACAGTTACGCTTAGCGTGCCTGATTGTGTTTGTGGACCAAAATCATCTGAAAGTGGATAAGCCGTCCCGTTTATGTAATATGCTGGATCATAATTTGGACCTACGTCATTCGTTGAGTAAGACCAATCGAAAATATATGTTGCATCTACCGGCGCTACAAACGAAACAGAGCCTGTTAATGAGCTTCCTGTAAAAGTATTACTTCCAACAATTACAAGTGAACCATTGGAAACAGATGCGCTTGAACTTCCTTGTAAAAGAACACTTATTGCTTGGGTTCCGTTTCCGTATCCATCGCCATCGGCATCAGCATAATAAATTGTAAGAGGACCAAAACCCTCATTTATTTGTCCGTCGCAGTTTTCGTCTATTGTATTACAAACTTCTGTTGCTCCTGGATTAATAGCGGGATTGTTGTCGGCACAGTCGTTACTACTTAATGCAAAGCCCAATGGAGCTGTACATGCTTGGATACTCCAAAAGTTCATAGATCCGTATCCATCACCATCCATGTCAACATAGTAAGTGTTTTGAACACCTTCGTCGATTTGACCATCGCAGTTGTCGTCAATTGTATTGCAAATTTCTGTTGCTGCTGGATTAGCTGAAGCGTTGTTGTCATCACAATCTGTGTTCGTTGTTACGAATCCGATTGGTTGAGCGCATGCATTGGTTGCAGCACCTGCGCCATAACCGTCTAAGTCTAGATCAGCATAGTAGTCCGTGAAGGTTAATCCGTCGTCAGCAACTCCGCTACAGTTGTCATCAATACCGTTACACAATTCAGTTGCACCCGGGTTAAGGGCAGGATTGTTATCTAAACAATCGGTGTTATTCAAAGCATAACCAACAAGTGGGGTGCATGATGAAACTCCCGGAACCAAAATAGAAGACGAATAAACAAATTCGTATGCTACGTTGAAAAGTGATCCAATTTGTGCATTTAATCCTGACAACGTTACACCAACCGTTCCTGAAGCGTTCTCAACACCCGCAGTAGCTTCGTGAGTTGCCGTTGTAAGATTTGAATAAATCAATTGAATAAGACCACTTTCAAACATCACTATTTGTCCTGTCAAGGATCCTGAACCTGAATATTCCGGTGCATTTGAATATTGAATAACGAGCCTATTCGGGTTAGTTAAATTGAAATATGTAATCTGACCGTTATTTGGTAATAAATCGTACCAACCTAATGCAATCATATTGTTCACTGCGTCTGCGCCCGGTAAAATGTTACCGAAGCAACAGCCGTTTGGAACACCTAAATCAAAAGATACAAAACCATTACTCGAAATGGCCAAACTTGAATAGGTATTTCCATAAAATGGGAAAGTGAATCCAATTGGAACTTGAGCTGTACAATCATCACAGTTTGGACCTGCATTAGTGAATGTTGGCAATGTTCCTTCAACTTGAAGAATTGCAATTGCATTTGCAGGAGTGTTCGCATAAGTCTGCGGTTGGCAGAAATAATCCAATGATCCGTTTTGAACTAAGTAGTAAGTTCCAGGTGTCGTTGGTGCAGTGAATGTACCTGAATTGTATGAAGTGTTATATCCGTCATATATTCCATTCTCGCACTGAAGAGTAGTTGTACTACCACCGATTCCAATGTACGATTGAGTCACACAACCAGGGCAATACAAATTCGGTCCCCAAGTCACAGCTAAGTTATAAGTCAGTGAAACAGTTGAACCAGCAGCTACCACTTCGGTGTTTGTAGCTCCATTGATAGAAATGCCTGTGTAAGACATAATTCTTCCAGCCAAATCCAATGTCACATTGCTTGGTAAAACTTGAGGAGTCAACAACTGATAAGTAATTGGTGTAACAACATAATTCAGAGCTGGAACTCCGAAAGAATCACCATCTGCATCTGCAAAGTATTCGTTGAACGTTAATCCATTGTCTGCTGTTCCGCTGCAATCGTCATCAAGACCATTACACAATTCTGTGGCACCTGGAAAAATTAAGTCATTGTTGTCGTTGCAATCTAAGTTGTTCAAAGACCAACCTAAACCGGGATCAGTGCAAAATGTATTCGTCATACCCCACATGTCATTCGATCCGAACCCATCAAAATCGGCATCCATATAATACACGGTTGGATAACTGCATGACCCATCGTCTGCAGTTGCTTGAGAATCATAGTTGCACGCAGACATATCCGTGCACCCTGAAATTTGCGCCCTTGCTATCGTAAACGATAACAATAGAATGAACAGCGATAAAAATCTTTTCATAAAAAACATTATTTTTTTAATTAATACGCAAGAATAGCCTTCAACTATGACTTTTATCACGAGAAGGGATAAGCCTTAGAGTAATAGGGATAAGGCGAAAAAAATTATTCGATTTGGGACTTCGGAATAAAGTTTCGCTCGGCTGAGTGAACGATGAAACCCTTTGAGCTGATTTCATAATGAAATGAAGTTCCAGAAACTACAACGGATTTTTCAGCAATGACTCTTCCCGTTCGATCAAAGATTAGAACATTATGCAAGGTTCTATTTCCCTTGTAAACAAGCTCATTCCTCTGTGATAACCAAAATTCATCTTGAATCTCAACATTGAGAACTTCATTGAATAAAACGGTAAACACAGTATCAACCGAACAACCGTTCGGGTTAGTAAGAACAACCGCGTAATTTCCATTTTGCAAATTCGGATTGAAGGATCCAACAACTCCGTTGTCCCAACTTATCGAATATGTAGCATCGCAAAAAATTTCAATTGACCCTAAACCTTGTGATGAAGCACTTTGAATAGCATAATCATAAACCATTGGATCGACATCAGGTATGGTTGCATTCCATGCAACAGAACAACCCAATGAGTCTGTAAATGTTCCGGAATAATTTCCGGAAGGAAGGTTATTCAAAAACTGCTGATTCAACTCGAAATTCGAAAACAGATCTCCCCCACTTGCATAAATTTCAATTGATCCAGTTTCTAAATAACAGATAGGTTCATTGACCAATACTTCCAACTGCAATTCAACAATTGAATCGATTACAAATGAATGTTCATACTGACAAGCGTTTGTGTCTGTTAAGAAACACGTGTAGGTTCCAGGTGCCAGTTCATTTCTGAAAAAATCCGTATTTCCATTTTCCCATAGAATAATTTCTTGCCAACTATCATTCAATGCAATTGAAATATCTCCTCCTTGAAAGCAATGGGGTGCATTCACTTCAGAAACAAAGGAAGGTTCAGAAATAGCAGTCACAGCAATTGGAACGCTCAATTCGCAATTCGCACTATCCTGAATAACGACATTGTAATTTCCTTCACCGAGCAATTCACCATAGCTGTAATTTATCCAAGTGTAATCTCCCGTTCCTCCGGTAAGTTCAATAGTCAAGGGCCATGATTCATTTTCACAAATCAAAGGATTCGTCTGAATGGCATAGGTTATTGGTGCAGGTGGCATATTTACCACAAATGGAATTTCAGCAATACAGCCTATTCCATAATTTGAAATATATGTATGTGTGCCTGGAATAAGTGAATCTAAAAAAGCAATTTGTATTGAATCCCCAGTAATCACAGCTATTCCAAATTCATCGTTGGAACACAAGGGAGATTGAATCGTTGCATTGTATAGCGGTTCACTCGTTTGAGTAATTGTCTTTGAGAACTGCAACGAATGGCCAAAACCTGTTGAGACTGTTGCGGTATAGTTTCCTGGCGCGGTGACTTGAATACTGTGTGTTGATTCTCCGGTATTCCAGGTTACTAAAGGCCAATCTTCAATAGACAACGTCAATGAATCGTTTGGTCCGCACAAGGAAAGTTTCGATTGATTGATTGAACCCCAAGTTTCTCCTTCAACAAAAACATGAGATGAATTTGATAGCAGATTGTAATAACGATCATTCACTCCATTTTGCCAATTTAGAACTAGAGAATCTATTACTGTATTCACCCCCATTCCCAAAATAATATTTTGCGAATTTTGATTGAGGTAATTATCGGAAGAATAGGTGTATCCAGAATATTCCTGTCCATTCATGTAGTAGGAATAGTGTGTTCCAAATCCGTTTCGATTAGACACTCTTCCACGCAGGGAAAACTTTAGGTAGTTCCCACTAGGTGTGTTGTTCTTGAGCGCAACTGAAAATTGATTGGTCTCTGGTGAAAGCATTACATCATACTTTCCATCATTATTAAAATCTCCCTTCGCGGCGCAGAAATAGCCGGCTGGCAAATTCGGAAGAACGGAATTGGCAAAGGGACTGAAGTAACCATTCGTGTTTGAAAAACCCATGGTACTGTAACTGCTACTAACGGAAATATTTCGCTCAGTAACTAATAGGTCATCCCAAGTGTTGTTATCTAGATCAAACCAAAGTGTGCTCCAACTCCATTTACCAACAGTTAGTCCGCGGGCGACAGCCACATTGGCAAAATTCCCCGAAGTATTTTGCATAAGTCTATTTAACGTCGTTGGCGTATTGGAAATGTACAAATCCTCATCATTGTCTCTATCGAAATCTGCCCATGCATTCGACATGGCATCTATGGCTACATTGAGGCCTTTACTCGCTGCTTGATCTACAAATAAAGAGGGTTCAGTGCGGACATAGTACTCATTCACACCGTTGAAGTCGTTTGTAAGATAAATCTCTTGACTCTGATCATTATTCAAGTCGAGAAATACAGGTTGAAAGGTTCTTTTGAACGCCAGCGTTGCTCCATAGTTTATTAAAGAAGAAAAACCACCTGAGGTTGTATTCGTTAATATCATATTTCGTGCACCGGGAAACGCACTGCCGTAATTCGCAATGAATACATCAAGGTATGCATCTCGGTTTAAATCTCCGCAAGCAACGCCCCAACTCCAATTGTCTGCACTGTAGGTTAAATTCAATTGCGAGGAAACATCCTGATAACCGTTCGTGTTTTTTTTCCATAATTGTACGGGGGCATCGCGACGGGTTACAAGTAAGTCGTTGTCTCCATCTTCATCAAAATCTAACCACATACACGCTTTTGTATCTGCCGTATTACTGAAAGAATATTGCAGAATATAAGTGCCGCCTATGTTTCGATAGTATCTCGTGTTGGCTCCTGCTATGCAAAAAGTAAGATCATCCCACCCGTCTTCATCAACATCGAAAAAACTTAAACCATTTCCCCAATAGCTTGTACCGTTAAGAAATTTCACTCCAATTTCTGCGGCAACGTCTGAGAAACTTTGTCCGTGACTTTTTTCTGGGCTTAACAACGTTGCGGCAATACCAATGAAACAAATAATAAGCGGGCGTATTTTCATTCCCCTAGAAAATTCTTCCATCGTTCAGTAATTTCCTTCTTGTAAGAAATACTATAATCAATGGTGATATTCCCCAATTTCAAATGACTAGCATTCACTTCCACCAAATGCTGCAAATTCACGGCAGTTGATCTGTTTACTTTCACCAACGGGAACGATTTTTTGCTTTCTAAAAATTCAGAGAGGGTTCCTCGTATAGAAAGACTGGGTTTATTGAATCTTTCAATAACCAAATAATTCTGCTTGCTTTGAATGTAAACGATTTGGTGGAGATAAAGCTTAACATTGTCACCACCGGATTTCACGAACATGAAAACTTCATCATGTATGCTTTCGGGATTGAAAAAATTGAAGGAAGCCACTTCTATGGCACTGTACAAATTTTCTTCACTAAAGGGCTTTACCAAATAACCTAAAGGCCGCGTGTTTTTCGCCTTTTCAAGTGTGTGAGAATCGCGGTTCGCGGTTACGTATATAAATGGAATATTGTAATTATCTTGAATGTGTTTTGCCAAGTCAATGCCACTTTTTAAGCCATTTAAATTAATGTCAATCAAAACCAAATCCACTTCTAAGGACTCCAACATTTCCAATGCTTGAATGTATCTTGAAGCTATACCCACCACATCATAATTCAATTTCAAAAGCGATTGTTTCACACTTTCTGAAATGATCATTTCATCTTCTACAATAAGTACTTTCAATCTAGTCATTACTCAGTAGCATGCATTTTTTAGTCCCGTCTTATTCAAATTATTCAATTCATCTGCGGGTCTAAAATAACCGCCAAACAGACTAACCAACCCTAATTTGGGACGAAACGCCTTCGTTTTGGGATATGACCGAATGGTTCGGGCTAGATAATTTTAGTATTAAATTGAATTTTCACGAGTAACCCTTCTTTTTCCTCGAAAACAACTTTGCCATTTATCTGATCGGCTAATCCAAAGATTAAACGCATGCCCAACGATTCGGAAACTTGAGATTGTGCTTCACGAACTAGTCCCGGTCCGGTGTCTTCATAGGTCAGCTCAAATTCATTCGCTCCAATAGAAATCATTTCAACTCGAATTTCTAAATCTTGATTTGGTAAAACGGCATGCTTGAAAGAATTCGTCATGAGTTCGTTCAGAATTAAACCCAGTGGGACAGCATGCTGCAGATTCAACAACAATTCATTCATGTTGAAATTACCGTGAGCCGACATCTCTTTCAAACTGAATAAATTTCTAACTTCTTCAAAAAGTTCCGTGACAAAACTTTGAAGAAAAACAGATTCAAGATCTTCATTTTGATAAATGTTTTTGTGAATTAAAGCAATGCTACTTAACCTACTTTGTCCTTCCGATAGAACGCGCGCTAAGTTCTCATCCTTAACCTCATTCTTCTGCAATTGAAGCAACCCTGAAATTACTTGAAGATTATTCTTTACCCGGTGGTGAACTTCTTTTAATAGAATTTCTTTATCCCCTAGCGCCGCCTGCAATTCTGTTGTTCTCTTCGAAACTTGAATCTCTAATCTCTCTAATTTTCGACGCTGACGAATGCTGCGTAACTTATAGACTGCACCCATGAAAATCATCAAAAGCAATATCGCAGAAATTACGAATCCCGTTGCTAGATAGTATGGCGGTTTAACAGTTAACGGAATTCGAATGTCTTGCGAATTCCAAGTCCCGTCTGGCAATCTTGCTCGGATTCTTACCGTGTATTCACCTGAAGCGAGCCCCCCTATTTGCAAACTATTATCTGTTAATTCAATCCAATTATCACTAGCGCCTTCAATGAGGTATTGGAACCCGCGTTCAATGGGGCTATAGGTTAAAAGAGCGAATTCAATTTTCAAGAAAAGATCTCCACTATTCAAAATAACACGTCCCGCATTAATGTATTCGGCGTCGCAACTTTCTTCCTTTCCACTTTTGCTGGAATATTTCGTTATGGCTAAAATTTCGAAAGGATAATTCTCTTTTTCAGTTTGAAGAAAATATTTCGGATCGAAAACATTCAGCCCATTCATTCCGCCGAAATATAATTTTCCTTGCGCGTCTTTGAAAGAAGAAATTCGATTGAATTCATTGTGAGAAAGACCATCATGCGTTGTGAAGATTTGAAATTCATGGGTATTCAAATTGTAACGAAGTAATCCATTGTATGTTGATATCCACAGATTCAAAAAATCATCTTCTTCTATGCGATAAATAATAGTCGATGGCAATCCATCTTTGTCTGAAATAATTCTAATCGCACTTTGATCAATTGCACCGTCTGCCGTCCACCTCCAAGAATACAATCCTTCACCTCCACTAGCCAACCAGCAATCTCCTTTTGAATCCTCGAACCAATCATAAATCCGAGCTACGGGAATTCGGTGATCTTCGGCTATGGCGTCCTTTCCAAAATAATCTATGACTCTCAATTCGCTGTTGACTAGAAAAAGTCCATTTTCGGCAACCGCTACGAGCCCTTTCATTTTGGAATTTACAAACCGATAAATGTTCGTGGGCTTAGGCCAACTCGGATTGTCAGCTGTCAATTCACGCCTTTCTTTTGTTGTGAAATTGTATGAAAACACTCCCAGATTTCGTCCGATTAAAATAATATCTTCTTTCGCCTGGAAAACACTCCAGAGTTCCCCAACCATGAGCGTATCTAAAAACTCCCATTTCTTTCCGCCCCCATCTAAACGAATAAGTTTTCCACTTCCAGTATAATAGCTACCCTCAATTTTTCCGATTGGAAAAAGTACTCCTTTAAATTCGATCTCCTTAAATTTTCCTCCACTGAGCGAACAGTGAGAGCGCCACACGTTGGCTCTTAATTCTCCTGTCGAATTTTCAGGTGAAAAATTCTCTGCGTAAATTCCTCTCACTTGTCCTTCATGAGAAGCCATATCCTCTCGCTTAAAATAATTTTCAAATAATTTTCTTTGAAGTCGTGCGTGAACAATTCCGTTTGTAGATATATACCAAAAATTCGTAGAGTCCACACTGTAAACTTTGTAAAAAGAACCGCCATTCAGCTCATCCCAATTATCTTTATTTAACAGCTCAATTTCTTGATTACTCAATTTAAGCTTTATACCAATTTCTCTACTTGCATAGGAAATACAGGGAATCATTGAACCTCCGATTGTCCTGTAATTCTGCCAATCTAATTTGGCGTCGGCTAGGTAATTCGGCAAATATTCAATAGCCGCAATATCTAAATTAACTTTAACAAACTCCTTTCCCGTTATTTTATCTTTCCCAACACTTTTCTCACTCGAAACCAATACAACCTCACTTTCATTTAGAATTTGGATAGGCCTTCTTTCAATGCCATCGAAATTCCAATGACGACTTTCATTTTTACGGAATAAAAACAATTTCGAATAGCCCGAGAATGTTATTGCTGTTTGACCATTCTGAAAACAACAATATGGAATTGCCGATTGATTCAGTTCAGAAAATTCATGTCGGATTTCGCATCCTAAGACCGATGAATAATACCACAATCGATAGGGGTTCTTCGTGATAATCTGAATTTCTCTTGAACCGTTATTAGCAATTTCCACAATTTGATTTTGTTCAAAAGGAAGTTGAACAACATCTGTAGCATTACGAATTTCATTGGTAACCAAATTCATTATTTGAAGCACACCTCCAGATACAATCCACAATCGATTTGCATCATCTATTGCGATTTTTTCAATGAAATTACTATTTAAACCATTTTTTGCTTGTGTGAAGGTTCTGAACTTTTTACCGTCGTATTTATTCAACCCGTAGCTTGTTCCAAACCACATGAACCCTTTGTTGTCTTGAACAGCTGCTGTAACATTGTTTGAAGAAAGTCCGTCTTCAATTCTTAAAATCTCCTTAAATACAGTGTAGCCCGATTGCGCTGCAATACTTAATGCAATTACACAAGAGATTAATATTAAAAAAATTCTTTTCAAACTGAAGCGAATGTATTGCATAAAAAAAGCCCTTCCAATCGGAAGGGCTTTTTCAATATAAAATTTCAATCTTACTTCTGAACCATCAAACGCTGAGTCTGAAGTTCACCGTTGAAGATGGCTTCAACAAAGTACAATCCGTTTGCAAGTGGACGCTCAAAGGTGATGTTCGTATTCAACACTCCGTTTACTGAGTAACGGTTGCTCCATACTTGCTTACCCATTGCGTCTACAATGCGAATTTGAACGTTGTCTGAAGTAATTCCAGAAAGATTAATGTTTACATCTGTTCCGTGAGTTGGATTCGGATACAAGCTCATGTTTGCTTCGTTGGTAACAAGCATGTCGCGTGTTGTGTTATGAGCAACTTCACTTCCTTGCTCCAATACCATTCCGGCTGAACCTACAATACACATCGTTTGAACCGGTCCGTATGCGCCAGTTCCGTAAGAGAACACAGGTGCCGTGCGAACAGCATAAGTCTTTCCGTATTGAAGCGCTACAACCAGAGTTAAGTTGCAATAGTTACTTGCAGCACCGCGGAAGTAAACAATTGGAATTCCAACTGCATTTCCACCTGCATCTAATTCTGTGAATTCCCACTTCCAGTTTGTTACCCCACAAACCCATGGCAATGATGCTACAATTGCACCACGGAAACGCGGACCAGCAGAACAACGATCGGTAGAACGAAGAGCAGTTGCTGCTTCTTGTTCCATTGTAATAGGACAAGGCGCTAAGGCAGGAACTTCAATAAGTTCAACTCCACCAGCTGCATCTGTTAAGCTATAAATAGTTGTAACGCTTGCGTTGTAGGTGCATCCCATAGGTATCGTTGGAGTCACCGATGACATTGTTAAGTAATCGGAAGTTTGTGTTCTTACATAGGTATTACCCAATGCAATTCCGCTTGTTCCTACAAACGTGTATCGGTATTGAACGCCTGTTCCAGCCCATGAAGCTTTAAATACTTTACATAGATTCAAGGTACTTGACCATGTTGCGCTTGTTCCTGTATCACAACCACCGCGCTTCAACATTTTCACACAAATGGTGTATGAACCAATTCCCAAAGCACTGTTGTAGTTTCTTACTCCAATTTTATACACTTGACCGGCAGTTAATCCAGAGAAATTCAACACCTCTCCACCTAATCCAGCCACTGCATTTTCAGTTGCAAGTAACGCACCTGCGTTCGATTGTAATTCAACCAAAATATCATTGGCTGTTGAACCCACGACAATGCTCACTGCTTCAGAAGTCGCAACAAATGAATGCCATTTGTCTTCACCTGTTAAGCAAATAGATTGTGAGTACGATGAAGCGAAGAAACCAGAAAGTGTGTGCGTTTGTGCAGAACATGTTGGGAAGAACGTAGTCCAAACACTTACTGCAGTTGACGGACTCTCACCAACTCCCAATTCAGAACCGCAGCTTTCATTTATTGTTCCGTTGCAGTTATCGTCTATTGTATTTGAACATGATTCGGTTGCAGCCGTATTTACAGCTATGTTCGAATCATCACAGTCTGTGTTGTTCGGCACAAAGGGTGCTGAAAGAATCGAACATGTAGTTGTAGCCAATCCTGCTCCGTATCCATCGCCGTCTGCATCGTTGTAATATGTTATTGTCGGAATTCCTTCGTCGATTGAAGAATCGCAATCATCGTCCCAACCATTACAAACATCAGCAGCGCCAGGATTCACACCAACCATTACATCGTCACAATCTCCGTTTGCAGTTGCGTATCCAGCTCCTGGGCTCACACATGCGTTGGTTGCAGTTCCAACACCGTATCCATCTCCGTCTGCGTCTGTGTAGTAGTTCACGAAAGTTAATCCTTCGTCAGCTGCACCCGAGCAGTTGTCATCTATGCTGTTGCAAATTTCGGTAGCACCTGGATGAATAGCTGCTACTGCGTCGTTGCAATCGGTGCTGTTTGCAACATAACCGTATGGTTGTGTGCAATAACTTAACGTTGTTGCTGAATTACCATATCCATCACCGTCTGCGTCTGCATACCATGTTGAAGGTGTACATGGAGCAAATGCAACCGCGCGGTATGCCTTGAAGGTTGTACTTAATAATGTTGAAATAATATTTAATGAAGGTGATGCGGTTCCGTTGTCATCGAAGTACAACACTTGCGTTGCGCTTGCGCTAGCCACGGTTGCGTAAATTCTTGGATTTGCACCTGCGTAGAAATCAACAGCAATACCATAAGCACCAGTTGCAGTTCCAACTCCAATCGTATAAGCCAACGACCAAACGCCTCCAGTTTTCACCCATTTCTGAACACCGCCACCTGCGGCAGTTCTAGAATCGGCAACATAACAAACTGTTTCAGCAGTATTGAATTGGAATCCGTATGGACTAGCGCCTGCACCTGTGGCAATAACTGTTGTTGATGTTTGTCCGCTTGTTGTTGGTAAACCTGTTCCAACCTTATAAATCCCTACAGTTCCTGAACCAGTAGAGAAATATAAATTTCCGTTGTGAACTCCAACCGTTCTTGTATTTGTGACCGTAGCCGAAACAGCAGAAGATGTTCCTGTTCCCAAGTAGCTAATACCACCGGAAGCATTTCCACCCCAGTAGTTGTTTCCTTCTGAAGCAACACTACGAAGGTTACTTCCTGTTGTTAATGTTGAATTGATTTTGTTGAATGAACCGTAACCAAGTCCGAAGGTTCCTACTGAACGAGCAATGTTTGCAGCAGAAGCAACACCAGCTAGGCCGAGGGCAGCGTCGTATCCAGGTATAGATAATTTAGAAAAATCAGAAGAACGTGAAAGGAAACCTTCTGAAGTTGAAGAACCCGCCACCACTAATTTGTTTGTTCCTGAAGTTGGAACTGTGATGGTTCCAACTAAACCAGCATTGTTGTATTCTTCTAGGAAGAATGCAGTACCTGCAGATCCAAGCGCAGCAGCGCCAGTTCCGAAGCGTGTCACAACAATGTTACCCGCAGTAAAGTTGCTGTAGGTACATGTCGCGTTGTTCGGACAAGTTACCGCAGCGTTGTAGTTGTTTGCGTTTGGATCGAAACAACCTGTTACAGCTCCTTCGTCGATTCCTGCAGTACAGTTATCATCGATACCGTTACACAAATTTTCAGTAGCGCCTGGATTGATTGCCGCGTTTGAATCGTCACAATCGGTGGTTGGAAGGACAGTAGCTGAATAACCTGCACCCGGATTGGTACAAGCCAATGTTGAAGAAGCGGCATAAGCATCTCCGTCTGCGTTCAAATACCAAGCAGTTGCGTAGGTACAAGATCCGTCTGAAATGTTTGCTAATGCATCGTAGTTACATGCTGTATTGTCCATACAACCGTAGTCAGCGCAGATGGCGTTAACATTGGTGTTCAAATTAATATCGGTAGCCGTGTAGTTCGTTACCGATTCTGTTCCAACTAAAATAATAGCGTAGTCTGTTCCACCTGTTGTTCCAGCTGGAAGAGTCACAGTAATAGAACCTGAAGTTCCAGTAATTCCGTTCGCAGTTCCTACAATGTTTGCAGGAGAATAAGACGTGCTGTTCGCTGCTGTTAGATAGGCAACAACATTGTAAGCTTGTGTGAAGTTCGTTGAAGTGAATGTTAAAGAACCAGAATATGACGGACAGAAATCTGCCGTGCTTCCGGTTAAGTTAATGGAAGGACAACCCTCGTCAATTGATCCGTCGCAGTCGTTGTCAATTCCATCGTTGCAAATTTCAGCTGGACAAAGCGTTCCTGAAACGCTGAAGTTGTCTACACGATTTGTTCCCCCTGTTCCAACAATTGCGTTAGAAACAGATACCGTTGATGTGTTTGTTGCTCTGAAATAAACCATAGACTGACCTGCAATACCTGGAATTGATGATAAATCAAAAGAACGGGTATGTTCTGGTTTGTAAATCGTCGAAGACCATGCGTTGGTGTTTGAAACTGCGTACACCGATCCAACATTGGTAAAACTAGTTCCATCTAAACTGTAGCTGAATTGGAAATCACGTGGACCCGTGTTACTTCCTGTTTGATCTACAGAAACATAAACAGAACTAAATCCAAGAGTACTCGCTTGGAATTGGTAGTAGTCGCCAATTGCCCAGTTGTTTCCACTCAAAGAAGTAAGTGATCCGTTTCCGCCGGAATTAATCCATTGGCTAGCGGCACTTGCGTGATTTCCTTTCATGCTACTTCCAGAAGCGTTAACTCCAACGGTAGCAGCCGGACCGTTATATACAGTGCCGCTTGTAGAAAGAGTACCTAAAGATTCGAAATTCCATTTAGCAACGCCTGTTCTCACAAGAAGTGTTACGGTTGTTGTTCCTGCAGCGTGATTCGCATCGCCAGCATTGGTTACTGTAATGTCAGTGCTACCGGCTCCAACAACTGTCATCACGTTTCCTGCAATAGTTGCTACAGCAGTATTCGATGAAGTGTAAGTTGGAGTATGAGGAGCAAAGTTTGAAGTTGAAGTCAAAGTTTGCGCAGGATCTCCAGTTACCATTGGAGCCACTGTGAATGCAATGGTTTGAAGAGCAGGAAGAATGTTTCCCGTTAATCCTGTTGGCTGAGTTAAAAGATAATTTCCGGACTGAGCACCAATTAATAATGAATTCGAGGTTACGGAAATACCGTTTGCTGCATTCGGATCAGAGAAATTTCCTACTCCCACCAAAGTAACCGCATCACCATTAATGACACCTACTAGTGAGCCTGTAATCGTACCTCCAACACCTCCGTCGTAATATTTGTCATTTACCGCAGCATTGGCCAAAGTAAGTGCAATCGGATTGACAATTAAATATTGATCAACCGGAGTTGCTGAAGCATAGGTTGCATCACCGGATTGGCTTGCAGTAATGGTAGCTGAACCTGCTCCAACAATAGTCAAAATGTTACCTGAAACAGTTGCAACAGCAGTATTCGAGGAAGCATAGGTAACAGTTAATCCAGACGAAGCGGATCCGTTCAGTGTTATCGGTGTTGAACCGTAATTCACGGGGGAACTTAAAGTGAATGAAATCGTTTGAGCTGTTAGAGAGGATGAATTAACTAGACCAGTAACATCCGCAGATGGGATAGTCTGAGTTGTAGCATTCAAACTTGAAATGGTTACCGCCCCCTGAGAGAAACCCAATGGAGCTGTGGATGTAAGACGCATGGTTACCAAGGCACTCGACAATGAACCGGCAGTAGGCGTTAACGTGGCCGTTGAGCCGTATGCACCACCTGAAGAAACCTCAAAACCTGCAGGTGCAGTTATCGTAACATCACCTTGCAAATTTGAACCTGTCACATTAATATTTTGTGTTGCAGAAGGCGTTCCTTGTGTTGTCACAAACATATTGAAAGGACTCGGAGTTGTGGTGTATGTCAATACTGGTGGAGCATATACAGTGCCTGTTACAGATACATCATCAATTGAGAAACTTGGACGATTTCCTGTGCCTGAAACTTCTTTATATACCCAACGTAATTGCACCTCAGAAAGGTTATCACATGACCCAGGTAAATTCACGGTGATTGTGCTCGGATTGATTGAGCCATTCCCAGTAATATTAGCAACTGAATTGATGTTTTGGTAAGCCGTACCAACATCCATAAAAGTTCCGGTGTTGCCAATACGGTATTGTAACCCAATAGCTCCCACCCTTTCAGTGCTTTGAGTTCTCTGAGTTGCGGCTACATAGGAAATCTGAACCGAAGTGTAACCCGAAGTACTTATTGATAAGCAAAAACTTTTCAAGGCTGAAGCCGTATTCAAAAACCCAATTTTACCACTGAAATCAAACACTCCACCAGCGGTAGTTGCATTTGTTCCGGCAGCTTGAGCTTGATTCGCTAATGGCGCAGCGGTTGGAAATGCGGCAGAAGTTGACCCTGTAATGGTCCATCCCTGCCATCCAGCTAAATAAGCTGTTGTCGAACCCGTGTAAGCACTGAAGTTCTGAGTATAGGGCATCCCCTGTGGCGTTGGATTGGTCTGAGCCATTGCAACAGTCGTGGCAAATAGCATACAAACTAACAAACTCAATAAGCTTGAAAATCTTGATAAAAATTGTTTCATAAAACGAACGGTTTAGGTTGAAGTTATTCGGCAACGAAAATACTACTGCTCAGTGGTTTGGATATGAACATAATGTTAACAAAATGACACTTCGTGATGACCCGATGGGATGACCACTGCGTGGATGACACCTTCGGTGATGACGCTACGCGATGACGGCAAGCGATAGGATATAATCGTTCATGAAATAGCCGCCTCCAATATCGAAATCTTTTTCTTCTTTGATTTGAAAACCTTGACTCAAATAGAAAGGAAGAAACTTGTTGCTACGATTAACAGTGAGCTCTAAGCTCGGTTTCTTGGAATCAACAGCAAAGTCTATCGCCACCTGTAACATCTTCTTCCCGAAGCCCTGACCTTGCATTTCCGGACGTAAATACAATTTGTGAAGGAAGACGCAATTCTCCTTTTCCTCGAATGCTGCAAATCCTTGAGGAATTCCTTCCACTTCCAACAAAACAAACTTCACCCCTTCCACCCACTGTTGTCTCAATTGATTTAAATCATACATCAACGAGAGCATGTAACTGATCTGCTCCTGGGAAATCATGTAATCATATACACGCGGCCAAATGTCCTGCGCCAATGCCTTCACCACATTCAATTCATCGCGTTCCAACAACCGCATGACATACGTTGAGTTATTCATATTCCAAAAATAACAGGAAATACCCACAACTTCATTTTTGAATGTTTACCTTTCGGAAGAATATTATGGTAAAGAAAAAAAACAAATTCGGAAATTTTAAACGCGACTTAAGAAAGGAAGTCATTGACCTCTTTGAACGCGCTCCGGAGACCGCTGTGAATCACAAACAAGTGAGCGCAGCCCTTGGAATTGCAGATGCAGGCGTGCGCACGCTTATCTATGAAATACTCATGGAAGAAGCTGACAACGGAACATTAAGAGAAGTTGAACGAGGAAAATATATTTTGAAGGATGCACCTAAGAACCTCGTTCAAGGGACTATTGAAATCAATCGGTATGGAAAAGGATATGTGACCGTTCCCGGAATTGAAGACGATGTAGAAATTGAAAAAGGAAGAACGGGATTCGCATTGAATGGCGACCTCGTGGAACTTCAACTCATTCCGCGTAAGCGAAGACCTTCGGGCAATATTGTTCGCGTAGTCGAGCGTAGAAAAAAATTATACGTTGGAACCATTGAGCGTTATAAAGAACACGCCTTCCTCCTTCCTTCCGACAAAAAAATACACGTCGATTTTTTCATTCCTAAAGATGAATTGAACGGTGCCGTTCAAAACGATAAAGTTGCGGTTGAAATGATCTCGTGGGACAACCCCGAGCATAAGCCCATTGGAAAAGTGACACAAGTGCTCGGTCAACCGGGATCGCACTTGGTGGAAATGAATGCGATTATTTTAGAGTTCGATCTTCCAACCGAATTTCCGGAAAGTGTTCACCTGGAAGCTGAAGCCATTCCAGCTGAAATAACAAAAGAGGAAGTTGCTAAGCGTCGCGACATGCGCGGTATTCCAACCTTCACGATTGACCCTTTCGACGCAAAAGATTTCGACGATGCGCTTTCGTATCACAAATTAGAAAACGGAAATTTAGAAGTCGGTGTGCACATTGCAGACGTGAGTCATTACGTTCAACCGAATTCATTGATAGACAAAGAAGCTACGCTTCGCGCTACCAGTATTTATTTGGTAGACCGCACCATTCCAATGCTTCCAGAAAAACTTTCAAACTTCCTCTGCTCACTTCGTCCGAATGAAGACAAATTGTGTTTCAGTGCGGTGTTTGAAATGAATGAAAACGGAGATGTCTTGAACCGCTGGTTCGGACGCACTGTTATTCATTCCGACAGAAGATTCACGTATGAAGAAGCACAAGAACGCATTGAAGGAAAAGGCGGAGATTTCGCAGATGAGATTCTTCACCTTGATCAGCTCGCAAAGAAACTTCGTGCCAAGCGCTATGCCGCTGGTAGCATTGATTTCAATTCGGAAGAAGTGAAATTTCAACTCGATGAAAAAGGAAAGCCTGTGGGCGTTTTCATTAAGAAAATGAAAGACTCCAATCAATTGATTGAAGACTTCATGTTACTCGCAAACCGTGAAGTGGCCTTCTACATTGGTCATCCGAAAAACGGAATGGTATTGCCGTTTGTTTATCGCGTGCACGACGAACCAAGTCCAGAGAAAATGGCTTCCCTGAAAACGTTCTTAAAACACTTGGGATACAAACTTCCAAAGGTTGTTCGCAGCGAAGAGCAAAACGAGATCAAAGCGATTATTGAATTGGTAGACGGACAACCTGAAGAGTCTTCTGTGCGCACCATGGCTGTTCGCAGCATGGCGAAAGCGGTCTACAGCACGCACAACATTGGTCACTTCGGATTGGCATTCGATTACTACACACACTTCACTTCACCCATTCGAAGATTCCCAGATGTGATGGTGCACCGCTTGTTGCAACACTACCTCGACCATGGAAATCCGGTGAATGAAAACGAATACGAACTTCACTGCCAACATTCTTCAGCCATGGAGAAACGCGCTGCTGATGCGGAACGCGCAAGCATCAAGTTCAAACAAGTGGAGTACATGCTTGAGCGCAAAGGACAAATATTCGAAGCTACTATTTCTGGTTTGGCGAATTGGGGTATGTATGCAGAGGTGAACGAAACACGCTGCGAAGGATTGATTCCATTGGATACCATGACTGGCGACCAATATACCTTCTCTCCGGAAGAATATGTGGTTCGCGGACTGAAACGCAAATACGAATTTAGATTGGGCGACCAAATTAAAATTCTGGTGGTAGATGGAAATATTGACCAACGAACCCTCGATTATATTTTGGTAGATAAATGAGCCACACCCTCTTTCCATTAGACGATTTTGAATTTCCGCTTCAAGAACTGAATTGGATCGATGTTCGAAGTGAAGGAGAGTTTGATTCAGGCCACATTCCAGGTGCTTTCAATATTCCAATACTGAACAACGAACACCGTGTTCTAGTTGGAACTTCATACAAACAGGAAGGAAAAGATTCGGCTGTTGAGTTGGGTTACAAATTGGTTTCACCACTTTTTGAAAGTCTTGTTGCACAAGCGAAACCTTTCGTCAAGGAAAATAAAATTTTTATCTATTGCGCGCGCGGTGGCATGCGAAGCCAAATTTTCAGCGATCTGCTTGCGAAAGAAGGCATTGAAGTCTTGCGTTTGAAAGACGGCTACAAGCGCTACCGCAATTGGTGTTTAGAGAAATTCAGCAGAGAACATTCTTCCATTGTTTTATCTGGAAAAACGGGGTCCCAAAAAACCGAACGTTTATTCGGTTTGAAAAATGAAGGTGAATCGGTTATTGATTTGGAAGGACTCGCGCATCACAAAGGTTCTGCCTTTGGGTCGCTCGGATTGCCAGAACAACCCTCACAAGAACAGTTCGAAAACAATCTTGCTCGCGCACTTTTTTTCGAATTGAAAAAGAATTTGCCGGTGTGGTACGAAAATGAAAGTCGCTTCATTGGGAAGATCCGAGTGCCGGATTCTATCTTTACTCGCATTGTAAAATCTCCTCGTATTGAAATTGAACCTTCCTTCGAAAATCGCTTTCAATTTTTAATGGAAAACTACGGTTGCTTTCCAAATGAAGAGTTGATTGAAAAAACAAAACTCCTCACAAAGCGCATGGGATTAGAGGCGAATAAAAAAGCCATTGAAGCCATTGAAAATGGCAATAAAAATGAATGGTTGAATTTGCTTATGCATTACTACGACAAGGCCTACGACCTCGGTAGAATCAAGCTTTCCTTCCAACCCAAATTTGTCAATGTTCCTTTGGACGAATCATTGGGCTTACACGAAATTATAGCAGCTAAAGAAAAACTTCTTTCATGAATTATCCATTAACGCAATTCAGCAAAGCATCTGGATGCGGTTGTAAAATCGCTCCTTCAGAGCTAACAAAAATTCTTTCGCATTGCGGCACTTCGCAAGTAGACTTAAATCTACTTATTGGAAACAGCAACAACGACGATGCGGCAGCCTATGCGTTGAATGAAACAGACGCGTTGCTTTCAACCACGGACTTTTTCATGCCCATGGTAGACGATGCCTACGACTTCGGTTGTATAGCGGCGGCCAATGCCCTTTCAGACATCTACGCCATGGGCGGAAAACCCATCATGGCCCTAGCAATTTTAGGATGGCCGTTGGAAAAACTTCCTGCGGAAGTTGCCGGAGAAGTCATGCGTGGTGCGAAGGAAACCTGCGCCAGCGTAGGCATTCAGATTGCAGGCGGCCACAGTGTTGAAAGTCCTGAACCGTTCTTCGGTTTGTCGGTGAACGGCATTGCGCCCATTAAAAAATTAAAGCAGAATAACGGTGGAAAAGTAGGCGACCTCATTGCACTAACAAAACCCCTTGGTCTAGGAATCGCTTCCACTGCGAGAAAGCGCGGTTTGTTGTCGGAAGAAGAAAAGGCAGAATTCATTCGTCACATGAAACACGTCAACACCATTGGCGCTGAATTCGCAAAGGTTGAAGGCGTTCATGCTATGACAGACATCACAGGATTCGGACTAGCGGGACACCTTATTGAAATGTGCGAAGCCAGCGGCTGCTCTGCGAAAATTGACTATCAGAATATCCCTGTTCTAGAATCTGCAAAACGCGCAGTGGCACAGTTTGTCTTTCCAGATATAACAACAAAAAACTTTCAAAACATTCAACCTAAGTCGAGCGCCCTCAGCGGCGAACAGTTGCTGGTGCTTTGTGATCCGCAAACATCAGGCGGATTGCTCGTAGCGTTTCAAGCAGATGCGTTAGAAGAATTGAAAAAGCTTTGTGAACTTCAAAACGAAAGTTTTACCGTTATTGGTTCGCTTCATGAAGCCAAAGAAATTTATCTTGAAGTAATGTGAACAAGGTCACTTCAATCGGTGTTAATTTGATATAACTTTGCAAAAAATTTAAATATGTATCCACCAGAATTAGTAGCGCCAATGCGCGCTGAATTAACCAATATCGGCTTCGAAGAAGCAACATCTGCAGACCTAGTAACCAATGCCATTAATGCGGAAGGAACCGTTCTTTTGGTATTGAATTCTGTATGCGGTTGCGCAGCCGGAAGCATGCGTCCAGGTGTAAAGAAAGCCATTCAAACCGAAGGAAAGAAACCAACGAAATTGGCTTCATCGTTTGCAGGCGTAGACTCAGACGCAGTGAATATGGCTAGAAAGTTCATGTTACCTTACCCTCCGTCTTCTCCATGTATTGCGCTTTTCAAAGACGGAATATTGCAACACATGATCGAGCGTCACCACATTGAAGGTCGCACGGCTGATATGATTGCTGCGCACTTGAACGGCATGTTCGAAGAGTTTTGTTAAGATTATTCTAGTTGAAGAAATCCTCACTTCGGTGAGGCTTTTTTTATGCGAATATTTCTGAAAAGAGTTCCTCTACTTTTCCAACTTTAATTATTTGAATTGCAGCTGATCCTTGGATTTTATTGAAGGAAGAAACGTAGATTTTTTCGAAGCCCAATTTCGCCGCTTCTTGAATGCGTTGATCTAATCTTGAAACCGGACGAATTTCACCACTTAGTCCTACTTCCCCGCAGAAACAGGCCTTTCGGGTAATGGCTATGTCTTCGTTGCTGGAAAGAATGGCAGAGATGACCGCTAAATCCAAAGCTGGATCTTCAATCTTAATTCCACCCGCGATATTCAAAAAAACATCTTTCATTCCCAATCGGAATCCGCAGCGCTTTTCCAATACAGCAAGCAACATATTCAATCTTCGTAAATCGAATCCTGTTGTGCTTCGCTGCGGCGTGCCGTAAACCGCTGTACTCACGAGCGCCTGTATCTCCATCATCATGGGGCGTGCACCTTCCATAGCAGCCGCAATCGCCGAACCGCTGAGGTGTTCGGTGCTTGAATCGATAAGTATATCGCTCGGATTTTCAACGGCCTTCAATCCAGAACCTAACATTTCATAAATACCCAATTCATGCGTTGAACCGAAACGGTTCTTATGGCAACGCAAAATGCGATAGATGTGGTGGCGATCTCCTTCAAACTGAAGAACAGTATCGACCATGTGTTCCAAAACCTTTGGTCCGGCAAGACTTCCTTCCTTGGTAATGTGTCCGATTAAGAAAATGGGTGTGTGTGTTTCCTTCGCATACTTCATCAATTGCAAGGTGCATTCTCGTACTTGAGAAACGCTGCCAGGCGCGCTTTCCACGCTTTCGCTTTGAAGAGTTTGAATGGAATCGATAACCACAATGTTCGGTTTCATTTCATTCAAATGATGAAGAATCTGATCTACCGAAGTTTCCATAAGCACCATGCAACGAGGATTGTCGAAGCCTAAACGTTGCGCGCGCATTTGAATTTGCTCTTCGCTTTCTTCACCCGAAACATACAAGACCGTGAAGTTTAATTGTTGAAGGGCCATTTGCAAAAGCAAGGTAGACTTTCCAATACCCGGCTCACCGCCAAAGAGGATCAAAGAACCAGGAACTATTCCTCCGCCTAATACTCGATTCAATTCGCCGTCGATAAGCGGAAAACGCTTGCGTTCTTCGATTTCAATGTCTGAAATAGATTTCGGTTGTGCGTTGGGCTTGATGCGGATTTTCGAAGTGTTCGAATCGCGATTCACTACCTCTTCCACTATTGTGTTCCATTCGTTGCAAGAAGGGCATTTACCCAGCCACTTCGGACTTTGTGCGCCACAACTTTGACAGAAAAATGAAGTTTTAGTCTTTGCCATTCCTCAAAAATGCGAAGAAGAATTGAGAACGAAGGCGTATGTTTATAAGTCTTTTATTCGGCGAAGATGCGAATAGAGCCTGCCTGAGATTTCAGATTGCCTTGAAGATCTTTGAATTCAATGAGCCAGTAGTAATAACCCGGTTGACATAATTCAGCATTGGAATTTTTTCCATCCCACACTGATTGTCCAACTGATTGATAAACTTTTCTACCGTTGACATCTGTGATTTCAAAATTGACAACCTGGCTCACATTTCTTGCGTTGTATAGCACATCGAACACATCGTTCTTACCGTCGAATCCAGGTGCGAAGGCCGTTACAGGAGAAAGTTTTGCAGGACGATAAACCTCAATGGTTTTTTCTTCAACCAAAACTTCTTCGCCTCTTGAAACCATATACTTTACGGTGTAGGTACCTTCTTCCGTGAATTCGTGCGCAATCGATTGACCTTGTCCGTCGAATCCGTCGCCGAAATTCCAAGCGTAAGAGTCGGCATTTTCAGCCGCACCGAAGAAGAAGTATCTCAAACTTTCGGCGTTTGAAACGACTGAAGTAAATGAATTGGTAAGGGGCTCTTTTTCGGCAATAACCTGTGAAGATCTGTTGTCAGAAGGATTCGAATTCGAATTTTCAATTACAGAAATAATTTGCGAGTTCGCTAGGTTTTCAGATTCGATTGCAGCAGTTTCTTCGGGGTTGGGCAATTCCCAAACATACCCTGATATCATATCATCAGTAATGCCACCTGTAATGATTCGAGGAATTTCGGGGATTACAGGAGCTTCCACACTCTGAATGGTGGTTGAAGTTGTGTCTACTTTTACCTCTTCGGTTTTTTGCTCAGAAGATTGAACAACCGGTTGAGGTGATTTCGGCGAGTTGAAATAAATGATTGCGGAAGTTGCAATTGCTGCAGTTCCAATGGCAGCCGTGGTCATCCAAGGCTTCCAAAAAGAAGAAGATGTCTGAGGAATATTTTGCGAAATGTTATTCCACAAGTGATCTGCTGGAACCTCATGGGATTCAAGCTTTTCACGAATGATATTGTTCCACTTATTGCTCATTGATTCTTTTCACTAACCAGTTTTTCGCTTTTAAAAATTGTGTTTTTGAAGTGCTTTCAGAAATTCCTAGTAGGTCGCCAATTTCTTTGTGTCCGTATCCTTCAACAACGAATAAGTTAAATACTGTCTTATACCCATCGGGCATTTGCGCAATTAACTTCATCAGATCGGCTGCCTGCAAGGCTTCCAGTTGATCTTCTCCGTTGTCGGTAAGTGAAACGGCATCATCAATGTTTTTGTCGAGTCGAAACTTTTTGTTGTTCTTAATGCGGGTTAGCGCAGTATTCACAACAATGGTTCTAATCCAACCGCCCAAAGGACCATTGCCCTTCCATTGATTTAGCTTTTCAAAAACTTTAATGAAGCTTTCTTGCAATACTTCTTCGGCTTCCATGGTGCTGCCCATGTAGCGAAGGCTTACCGCGAACATCTTTCCAGAATGCAATTGAAAGAGTGTCCTTTGTGCGGACGACTTTCCCTTGAGACATTCTGAAACCAATTCGCTATCGCTCATACTTCATCGTTTGATTGATAACAATTGGTTTCAGAAAGTTGCCCGAGGCTCTTAAATTTATCTTATTACCGTTACGAAGCCAGAATACAACTTCAGACTCTTGTCTTGCAGAGGTTGCACCTCTACACGCCAAATATATGTTCCATTCGCCGCGAAAGCCTTACCGTCTCGCACATCGCCAATCCACGGCTCTCCAATTTCAAATGACTCAAAAACCAAAGTTCCCCAGCGATCAAAAATTGTGAAGTGATAGGTTTCTGGCTTCGCTCCTTTTATTACCGGAAGGAATACTTCATTCAATCCATCTTGTTCTGGAGTAAAGGCATTCGGCACCCAAACTTGCATAACACTGTTCAATCGAACCGTTCTGCACATGGTATCCTGACAGCCAAAACTATTCTCAACGGTTAAACAAACGGGGTATTCCGCTAAATCAATATCCGGAAATTCAAACACAGGATTTTGTAAATCACTTGCACCAAGCCATGCGAATTCCCACAGATAATTCACGGCATCAATGGAAGCATCTGAAAAATGTACAGTTGGCTGAGTGACATCAACGGGTTGCGGTGCCCAGGAGAAGTCGGCAACGGGATACCCATGCACAACTATCGGTGCTGGCAGAGAGTAGGTTGTTGAACATCCTTCAGGTGAAATGACATAGAGCGTTGGCGTGTAGACCCCTTCGTCTGTGTATGTATAAACTTGATTGCCACAATTCGCAAACGTAGTTCCATCGTCCATAGACCACAAGCAGTTTCCATTAAACGTAGGCGTTGTGTTGTTGGTGAATGAAACGGTTAATGGCAAGCAACCCTCTTGTGAGTTTACAGAGAAACTTACGGTTGGGAAAGATTGAACAATAATATTCAACGTGTCCAAATCAGGAACCCCACAGCCGTCGTTTGCGAAAACAAATACAGACGTTGATGCGGGTGGGCATATTGTATTCGTTGTTCCGTTCTGACCTATTGTAGTGCCTCCTATTGCAGTAGGAACTTCGTACCATTGAATGGTAATAGGATTATTTCCACCCGAAGCCACAGCACTCATATTTACACAATCGCCTTCGCAAATGGTAACAGAAGAAGTTCCATTTTGAAGATTGACTTGAACTGGATTTGCCAAATTCAATGCAATGGACTGAATCGTACTTGCGCATCCCGTAGCATCTGTTGCTTGAGCATAAAGCGTTACATCTGAGGTAAGCGTGTAGTTGTAAGGATTACCCGTTCCTAAAATACAATTTGTTACTGTATTGCAACTTCCCCAAGTTACCGTAATTGCACCACCGTCTCCACCTCCAGCATTCGCTGTTAATGGAACCACTTGGTTGAAACATAGAACAGGGGCTTGTGCATTTAAAGCTAATGTAATCGGAGCAGATTGAGCAACCACAGAGAAATTCAAACTGTCATATACACAACCCAAGGCATCGGTGTAAATGATGTTGTAGTTGCCTGCGCCAATGGTTCCGAATAAACCACTTGGTTGGGTGGCTATGGTGGCATTCGTAGCTGCATTCACCAATTGGAATGAAACTGCACTTGCGTCTTGAAACTGAATACTACCGTTGCTATAGCCAAAACAAGTTGGTTGAGTAATGATCACATTGTCCAAAGGATTGTTCGGCAAGGCAGCAATGTTAACTGTGTTTTGGAAAGAACATGTGAGGTTATCAGTTAACGTGTAGGTGTAGTTTCCTGGACATAAATTCTGAGGATTTAATCCTGTAACACCTGGTGTATTCCAAGCCACTGTATAACTAGATCCGCTGCCAGAAGGTGTCAATGCTATTGCTCCAGTACATGTCTGATAACAAATATTTGTGGTGATATTCTCTTGAACGTTTAGTTGTGTTGCTGCAACAACGGTTGTTGTTGCCGTATTCACACATCCAAATGCATCTGTACCTTGAACGGTGTAGGATACACTGCCCACAGGAGCAACCGTTACAATGGCCACATTCGTTGGTGAAGTAATGGTAGGAGCTGCCGTCCAAACATAAGAAGTTGCACCACTCGCAACTATATCCGTTGTTGTACCGAAACAAATTGAATTATCAACTGGCGTAGCTGTCACTGTGGGTAAGGCGTGAACGGTTACTTGAGAAAAATTCGAAGTAGCAGGGTTACATCCATTTCCTGAAAGAGATGCCACCATGTAGTAATACGAAATTCCTACGGGTGTATTGGTTGGAGTAACTGTTGCGGTATTCGCTCCAGGATAAACAGTACCCGGAAGGGTTTGAGTTGAATTGCTGTACCAAGCATAGCTCACCGTTCCCAACCCACCAGAAACAGCTGCACTAATGTTTGTGGGTGTGCCATTTAAACATACATCTTGTGATGCAATTGGCTGAGTAGAAATTATAGGATCTGCAACGTTTACGATTTCACTTACGGAAGAACTTAATATATCGCATCCAGAACCTGAAAGCGTGATTTGCGCATAGAAATATTGGCTTCCTACTGTTGAAGTTGATGCTGGGTTGTAGGTGCTAGAACCCGCACCTGCGATTACGGTTCCTCCAACACTCGAATTCGTTGTATTGCTGTACCACTGATAGGTTGGCGTGCCTACTCCTCCTGTGAAAACAACCGTTAGTGCCGATGGTGTACCTCCTACGCACATGGATTCTGTTGTTAGTGGTTGAGTAGAGATTGTAGGATCTGCTACAACAATAATTTGTGAAGTACTTGAAGATACAGTTCCGCAGCTCGTGCCTGCGAAGGTTGTTGTCAAATAATAATACGTTGAACCAACTGTCGTTCCGGCAGGTGTGTAGGTAAGATTGGTTGCTCCTGCAACTGCAGTTCCACCCGTGTTTGAATTTGTAGAATTGGAATACCATTGGTAAGTGGCAGCGCCTGTTCCACCCACAACAGTTGGTGACAATGTAGTTGGCGTTCCTCCCAAACAAACTGTTTGATTCGGATTCGGTTGAATTGAAAAAGTAGGTAGTGCAAACACGATCACTTCACTCACATTGCTTGTCGCATCCGCGCAACCAGAACCCGAAAGTGTAATATTACAGTAGTAATATTGTGTCCCTGGAGTTGTTGAACTTGGCGTGTAAACAGCACTCGTTGCTGAAGGGAT
Organism: Flavobacteriales bacterium; assembly: GCA_947466425.1. GTDB lineage: Bacteria > Bacteroidota > Bacteroidia > Flavobacteriales_D > Sanyastnellaceae > CAIZGX01. The sequence continues at coordinate 17,445 of CANIBZ010000019.1, read as the reverse complement.
TATAACTCCACTTGCAGTTGAATTCGTTGTACTTGAGTACCACTGATAAGAAGCTGTGCCAGCACCATTGTTATAGCTCACCTGCAAATTCGTTGGTGTTCCTGTTGCGCACAAGCTTTGTGTTGTCAGAGGTTGAGTTCCAACAGTAGGATCGGGGTTAACAATAACCTCTGAAGCACTTGTTGTTATTGAACCACATCCGACCCCGCCTAACGTTATTATCCCGTAATAGTAATAGTTTCCTGAAGTATTCAAGTTTGGAATATTGTACTGTGCACCAGTTCCACCAGGAATTAGCGCTCCACCAGTTGTGGCATTGGTGCTGTTGCTATACCATTGGTAAGTAGCAGCACCCGTACCTCCAGAGAATGTCAATGTTAAAGAACTTGGAGAACCTCCTGAGCAGATTGTCTGCGTGGCAATTGGCTGAGCGGTAATTGTTGGAAGTCCAACAACATTTATCGCAGATGATTGAGTCGTAACTGTTCCGCATCCATTTCCGCTTATGGTAGCCACGCAATAATAATAGAGCGTTCCGAGAGCACTTGTTGGAGGAGCAAAAGAAACGTTTGTTTCCCCTGCTAAAATTGATCCTCCAGTTGTACTTGCGGTTGCGTTAACGTACCATTGATACGTTGGAGTTCCGGTTCCATTGGTGTAGGTAAATGTTAATGGCGTTGCCACTCCATTTTGACAAATGGTTTGCGACGCTAATGGCTGAGAAGATATGGTTGGAAGAGGCACAACAATCACCGCTGAAGTTGTTGAAGCTATAGCGGTACATCCCGCACCTGTTGTATTCACAACACAATAAACATATCCCGTTCCTACTACGGCTGTTATTGGAGTCAGTGTCGCTGCATTTCCTGAAGCTACTCCACCCACGTTATTGTTTAAGATCGTCGTGTACCATTGGTAAGTTGTGGTTCCTGTTCCACCTGCAACCGTTACGGTTATCGGCGTTGGAATACCGTTCTGACAAACGGTTTGAGTGGTTAGCGGTTGAACTGAAATGGTTGGATCGCCAACCACAACAACTTCAGAAGAAGCAGATGTAGCTGACCCGCAACCAGAGCCATTAAGAGTAACCGTTCCGTAATAGAAATAACTTGCTGAAGTATTTAATGTCGGAGGTGTAAATGAAGCCGTTGTAGCACCTACAATTGCGGCTCCGCCTGTTGTAGCGTTCGATGTGTTGCTGTACCATTGATACGAGGCGGTGCCTGTTCCACCGGTGTATGCGATCGATAAAGCAGTTGGTGTTCCACCCACACAAATGGTTTGTGTGGCGGTTGGTTGGGTTGATATTGTCGGAGGACCAACTACAATGACTGCTGCTGTTTGTGTGGTTACTGTTCCGCAGCCGCTTCCACCTAAACTAAGCGTGGATACGCAGTAATAATAAGTAGTTCCAGTAGCATTGGCGCTTGGGGTGAAGGTTGCATTAGTCTCGCCTGCAATTGCTGTTCCACCTGTTGCGCTATTTGTTGGGTTCGAGTACCACTGATATGTTGTGGATCCGGTTCCGTTTGAATAAGCAAATGATAACGTTGAGGTGGTACCGTTTTGACAAACGGTTTGTGTTGCTTGCGGTTGGGTTGTTATTGAAGGAATTGGCGCCACAATCACTTCTGCAATAGCTGATGTGGAAGGGGAACAGCCCGCACCGGTTGTATTGATTACACAATACACATAAGCCGTTCCAACAACATTTGTCAACGGAGTAAGTGTAGCTGCATTTCCAGAAGCTACGCCGCCTACTGTTGAATTAACAATATTGGTATACCATTGATAAGTTGTTGTCCCAACTCCTCCTGTTACAGTTACTGTAAGTGGGGTTGAAATTCCATTTTGACAATCGGTTTGGGTCGCCAAGGGCTGAACTGAAATCGTTGGATCTGCCACTACAATTGCTTCAGCTGCAGACGACGTTGCAACGCCGCAACCGCTTCCACTTAAGGTGGCTATTCCGTAATAATAAATACTACCCGCTGTATTCAAAACAGGCGGAGAATAACTTGCCGCTGTTGCGCCTGCGATTAGTGTTCCGCCAGTTGTTGAATTCGTTGTGTTGCTATACCACTGGTAACTGGCAGTGCCGGTTCCATTGGAATAAGCTAAAGTCAATGCTGTTGGCGTTCCACCCACACAAAGGGTTTGTGTAGCTGTTGGCTGAGTAGTGATGGTTGGGTCTGCTACAGCAATAACAGTTGCTGTGTTGGAAGTGGTTGTTCCACATGCAGATCCTGATAAAGTAATGATACAATAGTAATAATACGTTCCTGTTACCAGTCCTGTAGGGGTGTATGTTGAAGCTGTTGCTCCCGCAATTAAAGTTCCACCGGTTGCACTGTTAGTTGCGTTGCTATACCATTGGTAACTGGGTGTTCCTGTTCCACCCGTGTATGCAACACTTAATGCTGTTGCCGTTCCGCCATCACAGATGGTTTGAGTAACGGTTGGTTGCGTGCTTACTGTTGGAGGGGATACAACGATAATCGCTCCTGTTGAAGAAGCAGGTGATACGCAACCACTTCCACTTTGTGTAATAATTCCGTAGTAATATATTGTCCCAACAGCAGTAGTAATTGGTGTGTAAGAAGCAGCCGTTGCTCCAGCAATTAAAGTTCCACCCGTAGAGCTGTTTGCCGCATTCGAATACCATTGGTAAGAAGGAGTGCCTGTTCCGCCTGAAGCAGCCACTATTAAAGGAGTTGGCACTCCGCCTGTACAAACTGTTTGCGTAAGTTGCGGTTGAGTTGAAACAGCAGGGTCTGCAATAACCACTGCAGCAGCTACTGCTGATGTTGCTGCGCCGCAACCACTTCCACTTAATGTGGCTATTCCGTAATAGTAGAAGTTGCCAGCGGTATTCAAAACAGGAGGAGAATAACTCGCGCTTGTTGCTCCAGCTATAATAGTTCCGCCAGTTGTTGAGTTCGTTGTATTGCTATACCATTGGTAACTCGCGGTGCCTGTTCCGTTTGAATAAGCTAAGGTTAACGCACTCGGAGTTCCGCCCACACAAATGGTTTGCGTCGCCGTTGGCTGAGTGGTGATTGTTGGATCTGGGGCAGCGATTACTGTTGCTGTATTTGAAGTTGCTGATCCACATGCCGATCCTGACAATGTAATTACACAGTAATAGTAATATGTTCCAGCCGCAAGTCCTGTTGGAGTATACGTTGCAGCTGTTGCTCCCGCAATGCTTGTTCCACCAGTTGTGCTGTTTGCAGCATTGCTAAACCACTGGTAGCTTGGGGTTCCTGTTCCACCGGTGTATGCAACGCTTAATGCAGTCGCTGTTCCGCCATCACAAATGGTTTGAGTAACTGTTGGTTGCGTGCTAACGGTTGGAAGAGATACTACTATTACCGCTGCAGTTGCAGAAGCTACTGTTCCGCAACCTGAACCATTTAAAGTCGCTTCACCGTAATAGTAAATTGTCCCCACTGCTGTGGCTGTGGGCGTGTATGAGGCGCTTGTTGCCCCAGCGATAAGTGTTCCCCCAGTATTGCTGTTTGTTGTATTCGAGAACCATTGATAAGTAGTGGTTCCTGTTCCACCAGAAGCCACAAGAGTAAGAGGTGTTAAAGTGCCGCCTGAACAAACCGTTTGGGTAGACAGCGGTTGTGTTGAAATGGTCGGATCTGCTACAACAACCGCGGTAGCCACTGCAGTTGTTGCAGCGCCGCAACCGCTTCCACTTAACGTAGCAATTCCGTAATAATAAAAACTGCCCACTGTATTCAATACAGGTGGGGTATAAGTTGCTGCAGTAGCAGCAGCGATAAGAGTTCCGCTTGTGGTTGAGTTGGTGGTGTTGCTATACCATTGGTAACTGGCAGTGCCCGTACCGTTGGAATAAGCCAAGGTCAATGCAGTTGGTGTGCCACCCACACAAAGTGTTTGAGTTGCTGTTGGCTGAGTGGTAATGGTTGGGTCTGCTACAGCAATAACAGTTGCTGTGTTGGAAGTAGTTGTTCCACATGCAGATCCTGATAAAGTAATGATGCAATAGTAATAATACGTTCCGGTTACAAGTCCGGTTGGGGTGTATGTTGAAGCTGTTGCTCCAGCGATAAGCGTTCCACCGGTTGTATTATTCGCAGCATTGCTGTACCATTGGTAGCTTGGTGTTCCTGTTCCACCGGTGTACGCAACGCTTAATGCTGTTGCCGTTCCGCCATCACAGATGGTTTGAGTAACGGTTGGTTGCGTGCTAACAGTTGGAGGTGATACAACGATTACCGCTGCTGTTGCAGAAGCTGCTGTTCCGCAACCGCTGCCGGTAGCTGACACTTCACAATAGTAATAAATTGTTCCTAGTGCTGCGCTTGGCGGAGTGTATGTTGTAGAGGTAGCTCCAGCAATTGCTGTTCCTCCAGTTGTGGCGTTGGTAGCGTTTGAAAACCACTGGTAAGACATTGTGCCTGTTCCGCCAATTGAAGTCACGGACAAGGCTGTTGTTGTTCCACTTAAGCAAACAGTTTGAGTAGAAAGCGGTTGAACAGAAAAAGAAGGATCATCAACTACCACAATATTGGAGGCAGATGAAGTAATTGTTCCACAACCTGAACCTGAAAGCGTAACTGTGCCGTAATAATAGTAGTTACCTGAAGTGGCAATAGCTGCAGGGGAATAAGTTGCAGTTGTTGCCCCTGCTATTAATGTTCCTCCCGTTGTAGAATTGGTGGAGTTGCTATACCACTGATAAGAAGCTGTTCCCGTTCCACCTGAATAGGCTGTTGTAAGTGAAGAAGGAATTCCGCCTACACATAAGGTTTGTGAAGCGGTTGGTTGTGTTGTTATTATTGGGTCGGCAATAACATTTACAGTTGCCACATTGCTTGGCACACTTCCGCATCCTAGACCAGTTAAAGTAACAACACCGTAATAATATGACGTGCCAATAGTTGCTCCAGGCGGAGTGTACGAATTTGTGGTTGCACCAGCTATGGCAGTTCCGCCAGTATTGCTGTTTGTTGTATTGCTGTACCATTGGTAACTGGCTGTACCTGTTCCTCCAGTGTAACCCATTGTTAGCGCATTCGGCGTTCCTCCAATACAAATGCTTTGTGTAGGAGTAGGTTGTGTATTTATAGTTGGAGGTGCCACAACGATTATAGCGCCAGGGGCAGATGTAACAACGAAAATAACGCCGCAGGTTAAGCTGGCAACGTTTACCCTACAGTAGTAGTACCGTGTTCCTACAACGTTCGTTGGAGGAATAAATGTAGGAGAAGTTGCACCGGCTAAGGCTGAACCAGAAAAATTATTGTTGGCGGTGGTGCAATACCATTGGTAAGTGATGGTTCCCAATCCATTATTCACTGTAACAGTTAGAGCGGTTGGAATTCCATTCAAACAAACAGTTTGAGAAGCTTGCGGTTGAGTTGCAATGGTTGCATCTGCAACAACGACCACTTGGGAAGTGGCTGAAGTAATTACATTACATCCTGATCCGCTCAACGTTATTACACAATAGTAGTAGAAAGTACCTGGCGTGTTCATTGGAGAGAACGTGTAAGTCGCCGAAGTTGCACCCGGAATTGCTGTTCCTGTGGTTGTGCTGGTCGTGGTGTTTGAATACCACTGATAAGCTGGGGTTCCCGATCCATTGATGTATGCTACTGAAATTGCAGCAGGTGTTCCACTAACGCAGATTGATTGAGTTGCTGTCGGTTGGGTGGAAATTGTAGGGTCTGCTCCAACAATGACTTGACCTACCGTAGAAAGGGCCGTTCCACAACCAGAGCCGCTCAGTGTTACAATACAATAATAATTTCTTGTGCCGGCGGTAGTTAAAACAGGAGTGGTGTAGGTTGAGCTAGTTGCTCCAGCAATTATGGAACCACCGGTATTGCTATTCGTGGTGTTTGAATACCATTGGTAGGTAGCATTTCCTAATCCGTTCGAATAGACAACATTCAAAGTACCTGAACCTCCAATACATATATTCTGAACAGCTAATGGCTGTGTTGTAATAGTTGGATCTGCAACAACTATAACCTCTGCAGTATTAGTCGTAATGTTCGGGCAGCTAGCAGAAGTCAGAGTAACATCGCAATAGTAATAAGTTGTTCCAGCAGTTGCGCTGGAAGGAGTATAAGTAATAGATGTCGCACCGGCAATTGCGGTTCCTCCAGTGTTTGCATTTGTTGCATTGCTATACCATTGGTAGGTAGGTGTTCCCGTAACTCCCACCAATGTGAAGGTTAGCGGAGTAACCGTACCGCCCACGCACATACTCTGGGTTGTCAAAGGTTGAAGGGTAAAATCAGGAACCGTTACGGTTAATGTATCTGTAGCATTACACTGCGCGGGCACACCAGGCATAGACACCATTATGACCGTATTTCCTGAAATACTTTCTAAAACCTGCACTGCCCCGTTTCCATCGAATCCTGGAGAAGTATCACCGCTCAACACTGACCAGGTGTAGGTCGTGCCTCCAGAAGCCGTGACGGTCACTGCGGCGTTGTTACAAATTGTCGCAGTAGTCGGATTTAAAGTAACACTTGGAAAAACGTTTACCGTAACCACTTGATCATCTGACTGCGGAGCAGTACAGGCATTATCTACAGCATGGAAACTGATGGTATTCGGAGTGCCCACCATAGAAGGGTCGGCTGTGAAACAAAAATTCCCAGATGCGGGGTTGTAATTCACGGTACTCTGCGTGAATACTGGTGTTCCAGCATTCATTCCCGCACTCCATGTTGCCGTTAGTGTAATTGCACGGTACAAATTTGTGTTTGACGCAGATACGGTGAAACAAACGTTGTCGCCCGAGCAGGCATTTATGGTTGCTGGACCTGCAAGATCGGCTGCTATGTTAATGGTTTGAATTTCCGGATTGGCAAAGGCAGTAGGTGTAATGGCACAATCGCGAATGACAAAAACCATGTTCTCGTAATACGTTCCAACAACATTCGCTCCTTGAGTGAGTGTTATCTGAACCGTAACGATATAGTTTCCAACTGCAATTCCATTTGTATTTATTGAAACCGCACCGGTTGTTGCATTGACTGTTGCTCCTAAAGTATTAACATAACCCGGAACATTGATTCCTACATCTAACGTCGCTCCGGTTGTTTGTGGAGTTGAAAGCGTATACGATGCGGTAATTCCAGCTGGCAATGATACAGTTGGCGTATGAACGAAGGCACCGTTGTTTCTGCAAACATAGGGAACTTGCATAGATGTAATTACCGGAGAATCTGCGCAGTAATTTGTGTTGATTAGTGCGTCTAAATAAGCGTCTGGAAGTGTGCTGTAATTTATATTATTGAAGTAATTCCAATCGCCTTCATTCCAAATAACTTCCCAAGTACAACCGGGAGTAAGAGTTACAGTAGCCTGATAGGTGAGCAATTGTGTCCCTGGGGATAAACCTCCAACACAAGAACTACTGGGTAACTCACTCGCGCAAAGATTCGAAATTTCAGTCGTGCTAATAAGATTCAGCGTAATATTTTGAGGATTCAGAGTACATCCTGTTGGAAAAACAAACAGGTTCTCGGCAGACAACGCTGGACTCGCACCAAAACAATCTTTGTAAATTCTCATAGTAATCTGATACTGATTACCCCCAAGACAATCCCAAGTTAGATTTCCGCCTAAGACGTGATTAGCATTGGCTGAAGAAGCCAACATAAAAAAAGTTGCAATTGCAAAAAGGCGAATAAAGAAACGCATCGTTTTATTTTTCAGTACTATTAAAGTGCAATTTACTAAATAACCGCTCAAACAATGCCCTTTTCCGCATACAGAAAAGGAAAATTGTTCAAGTCATAACGTTCGTAAATAGCTTTCATACAATTAAAGACCAAGAAACTCCATAAAAAGGTGCATGAAACTTTTAACATTCATTTCACATTGGACTACCGAGGAGAACCAATTGTAGAATATATTTGCCTCAAAATAAATGGTAATGAAAAAACTTTTACTCCTCTCTTTTTCTATTTTAGCCTTATTCACTGCTAAGGCTCAATGCAACCAAGTCTTCATTTCGGAAATCGTTGAAGGTTGGAGCAATAACAAAGCGGTTGAAATTTACAACCCAACGAACAGCACTGTAAACTTGAATGGTTTCGGATTGGTTCGCTTTTCAAACGGTAGCACTTCATACGGAAGTATTTCTCCTTTGGATGGTTACACCATTGCGGCCCACGATGTTATTGTAGTTGTCCTTGACAAACAAGATCCACTAGGCACTGGCTTAGAAGCTCCAGTTTGGGATGAATTAGCTGCTGCTGCAGATTTATTCCTTAATCCAACATACGATGCCGGTATTTGGCCACTTTATTTCAACGGTAATGACGCTGTTGCAATTGTAACCAATAACGGACAAACGCTTATTGATCTTTATGGAAGAATTGGCGAAGGAACTGGTTTCGGTGGATGGAGTGCATACGGCACAGATGCTGCTGGAACAACCTTGTACGCAACAACTGACCACACGCAAATTAGAAAATCTACTGTAACATCTGGTGTTACTATGAATCCATCAACATTCGATGTTTTCGCACAGTACGATACTCTTCCAGCTAACACTTTCACTTTCTTGGGTGCTCACACGTGTGATTGCAATGTAGGTGTTACTGAAAATGTAGAGCGTTCAATTTCAATTTATCCTAATCCAGTAACTGGAGATATTTTGAACGTTGTTTCTCCAAGCATTATTCGTTCAATTCGTATTTATGATAACACCGGTCGTGTTGTGTTTATGAACGGAACAATCTTAGATCGCATGACTCGCATTCAAACAAACATGCTTTCAAAAGGAGCGTATACGATCGAAGTGATATCCGACAACGGAACCATCAACCGTCAAAACTTCATCAAATAACATTTTCTTCATTCAACAAAAAGGGGCTCACTTCGGTAAAGCCCCTTTTTTATCGGCAATTGTTTAACCTTAGCTTCAATCTAATGAGAATCTTAAAGACATTCTTTTTACTTCTTACTCTTCTTTTCATTGCCTCTGAAAGTCGCGCGCAAGAAGGAATTCTAACCGGAACCGTTCGCGATGCTCTATCGGGGGAAACCCTGCCTTCTGCTTTCGTCTTATGGGCGAATAAGGAGAAAGGGATATCAGTTGATCCTTCAGGAAAATTCAACATTAAACTTCCATACGGAGAATATGAATTTATAATAACAGCCGTTGGATATGAAGAGGTGAAGAAGAATATTTCTATCACAAAAAAAGAATATTCTATTGACTTCGATCTCATTCAAACCACTCAAAAGGAACTTGTCATCACATCTGATTTCGCTGTGGGAAGATCCGTTCCTGTTGCATTTTCAAACATTGGCTTGAAACGTATTGAAGAAGAATTAGCTGGAAGAGAATTAGCTACGCTTGCGAATACGACTCCGGGGGCTTATGCTACTCGTTCCGGTGGGGGTGATGGCGATGCACGCGTTACCATTCGGGGGTTCTCTGGAAATAACGTCGCAGTTATGTTAGACGGAATTCCCGTTAACGACATGGAAAATGGAACTGTCTATTGGAGCAACTGGTTTGGATTAGACCTGGCTACTCAAACCACCCAAATTCAACGTGGATTGGGCGCATCTAAATTGGTTATTCCAGCAGTTGGCGGAACCATGAATATTATGACACGGGGTATTGATTCCAAAAGAAGAGCACAAGTGCGTGAAGAATATTCATACGGTGCATTTGCGAGAAACTCTTTCTCATACAATTCCGGAAAAACGAAAAACGGTTGGGCATACAGCTTAGCTGGCTCTTACAAAAAAGGAGACGGTTGGATCGAAGGCGGCTTTACCAAAGGATATTTTTTCTACGGAAAAGTTGAAAAAATCTTGGGGAATCACTTATTAAGTTTGTACGCAGTTGGCGCCCCTCAAAGCCACGGTCAGAGAACTAAAACAGACGCAGTAGCCATGTACGATAACGCTACAGCATTGACACTTAACTCTGGAACACAATTTCAATACAGTGGCTCTTCAAGAGATATCTACAACGGTGGAATAAACTACAATCCTGATGTTGGATACCTCACGCGCTACGACTTTGCGAATGGAGTAAAAACGAATGAGCAGGCGCAAGAAACTGTGAACGGAAAAGTGAATTTTTTCTTCAAACCGCAATTTTCTTTTAAAGATATTTGGACGATTAACGAGAAGTCTTTTGTTTCTACAGTTGCCTACATGTCTATGGGACATGGTGGCGGAACGGGCTGGCGTTCAGGCTTAACCGTGAATGATTATAACGCGAATGGAAGTGTGAATGTTCAGTCGTTTTTCGATTCAAATGTTGGGAATAAAATTCCGCTTTTCTCGGGGCCAGACTACAATATAAACACCCAAGTAAGCAGCACTGAACGCTACGCCGTATCGAATTACATTAAGGCAAGTATGAACGATCACAAGTGGTACGGGGCTCTTTCAACCTATAGCAATAAAATCAATGATAATCTTACCTTTTCGGGTGGTATTGATGTTCGCCAGTACAAGGGCTCGCACTATGCGAAAATCATTGACCTCATGGGAGCAGATTACGCCTGGGTGCGAGATAAATTCAATTACAATTCAACCAACCTAATCAAAAGAGTTGGTGATACAGTAGACTACCACAACGATGCGTTCATTCGTTGGGGCGGATTATTTGGCCAGATGGAATTTGAAAAAAACAAAGTATCGGCCTTCTTCAGTGCCTCGGCAGCGGAAACTGGATACATGCGCGTTGACTATTTTAAGCCGAAGGTTTATACTGTAGATGGTGTGGATGTGCCTGTTGGTTATGGCTACGCAAACAATGCAATTGCCATGCAGGTAGATACGACTATCTATAACGGACAAACTTTGTATAGCAATATGCCTGGTTCAAAATATCAAAGTACAGGCTGGTATTACCGCTCTACATTCACTGTAAAATCTGGAGTTAAATACAGCTTCAATAAAAACGTTGCAGCATTTGTAAATGGAGGTTATCTGAATAAGGCACCTCTTTTCAACCAAGTATACACCAACAGCAATCAGCGCTTCAATCAAATTTTCAATGAAAAAATTACAAGCTTCGAAACTGGCTTGAATTTCAAATCTAAAAAATTCTCAACCAATTTCAACGCGTATTTCACCGATTGGAAAAACAAACCATATCCGGGTGGCATCTCAGTTCCAAATCCTCAGGATCCTACCACATTGCTTACCCTAAATATTCAAGGAATGAATGCCCGTCATATGGGTGCTGAAATGGATTTTGCATACAAAATAAATGATCGATTAACTTTTGAAGGACTTGTTTCCATAGGTGATTGGAGATGGATGTCGGACACTAAAATTTATGTTACAGATAATGCCAACAACATTGTTTACAACAATCCTGGCGATCCAAGCAGTGGTCAAATGACCGTTGAATTCAACGCAAAAAATGTACATGTGAGTGATGCGGCACAAACTCAATTGGGAGGCATGCTCAGGTATGAGTGGAAAAACGGAGCATATGTAAAAACACGTTACACTTATTTCGATAAGTACTTTGCTCAGGCAAATCCGTTTTCACTTCATGGCGAAAATTCGCATCGCGATTCATGGAGAATTCCCGCTTATGGAACTTTAGAATTCCACGCTGGATACAGTTACACCGTTCAAGATAAAGTGAAGTTAGATTTAAGAGGATCTATGTTTAACGTGCTTAATTCGCACTACATCACAGACGCTGTGAACAACGATCCTTATGCACTTTACACGAATACGAGTGCAACATTCGGAGCAAATTCGGCTGGAGTTTTCTTTGCTCAAGGAAGATGGTTCAGCTTATCTTTGACGGCTACTTATTAAAAAAACATTCATTAAGAATAATAGAAAGAAAAATGAAATACATCTACACACTCTTGTTAGCGCTTCTCTTTGGAGCTACACAGGCTCAAGTTGTCATCAATGAAGTTGATGCCGACCAAGTTGGAACCGACGCTGCCGAATTCATTGAATTGTATGGCGCTCCTGGACAATCATTAAACGGAATGGTTATGGTTTGGTTCAACGGCGCTGCCGCCACTTCTTACAAAACCATAGACCTATCTGGAAACGTAATTCCTGCCTCGGGATATTTCGTTTTAGGAAATACAGGCGTTGCTAATGTGAATGTTACATTTACTGGTAACACCTTACAAAATGGTGCTGACGCCATTGCTATTTATACTGCAACTGCAGCAGCTTGGCCAAATGGAACTGCGGTAAGCGCAACTGGATTAGTAGATGCATTGGTTTACGGAACTGGTGATGCGGCAGCCACAAATCTAATAACTGTATTGACTCCAGGTCAGCCTCAGGCCGACGAAGCTGCGGCAACTGCAACATTAAATAATTCATCTTCTCGTATTCCCGATGGCGGCGCTCCATTCAACACATCTTCATATGTAGCTCAGTTACCCACGCCTGGTGCTTCGAATAGTGGAACGATTGCCGGATGCATGGACAACACTGCATGTAACTACAACTCTCTTGCAACGGTAGACAATGGATCATGTGCATTTCCTGGAGATGCTTGTAACGACAATAACTCCTCTACTTCTGGAGATACCTACAACGCTTCATGTGTATGCGTTGGACTTGTTTCTGGTTGTATGGATAATGCAGCATGTAACTACAATGCAGCGGCTGTTGTAGATGATGGATCTTGTGCGTTTCCTGGAAGCGCTTGTAACGATAATAATGCAAGCACTACCGGTGATGTTTATGATGCGTCTTGCAACTGTGCGGGAACGCCTTCTGGAGCAAGTTCTATTCTTCCTGCTCGCGGACAAGCCGTTGGCGCAAGTGTGACTGTTACTGGTGTTGTTACCAACGGTGCTGAAATGGGAAGCTCTGTGCGTTATATTCAAGACAGTCAAGCAGGTATTGCAATTTATCCTGGTTTAGATTGGACCGCATGGGGAGTTACTCCACTGCGCGGAGATATCATTACTGTAACAGGTGTACTTTCAGAATACAACGGATTGTTAGAAGTGGGTTCAACTTTAACTGCTGTTACTGTTAACTCTTCAAACAATACCCTTCCAACTTTACAATTGGTTACTCCAAACATGATTGCTGAAGCTTACGAAGGCGAATTGGTTACAGTGAATAACGTAGTTTTTGATTTAGCGGGTTCTGTTATTTCTGGTAACTCAACGTATACCTACACTGCTGGCGGCCAATCGGGTGTTATCTACATTCGCGCTGGAAGTGTTTTAGTTGGAACGAACCTACCTGCAAGTGCAATTACACTTGTAGGAATTGTTTCTCAATTCGACGCTACTGCGCCTTTCGATGCTGGGTACCAAATTCTTCCTCGCGACGAAAACGATTTCATTCTTCCTCCAGGTGTTGCAATCATTGGTGCTGTTACTCAAACCAACATTACCACTTCATCTTTCGACCTTAATTGGGCAACCAATAACACTGGCGACAGCGAAGTGAACTACGGATTAACTCCATCGTTGGGATCTACGGTTTACATTAATGAAAGTGTAACAAGCCACGTTGTGAATATCCCTGGATTGCAGCCTGGAACTATTTATTACGCATCTGTAACCTCTTCAAACGTTGATGGATCTAGCTCCAGCACTGTTCGTCCTTATGCTACAAAGAGTTTAAGCTCTGGTGAAATTCGTGCATATTTCAACAGACAAGTAGACAACAGCTATGCAACAATTGAAAACGCTTCTTCCTTGGGAACAGCTTCAAACGATACCATTGCTGCTTATATCTTAAGAGCTCAACAATCTCTAGACATTGCTGTTTACAATTTTACAGATGATGCTGTAATTGCCAATGCAATCAACAACAGATATGCAGCAGGTGTTCAAGTTCGTTTTATTGCAGATGGTTCAACTGCAAGTATGGGCTTAGGTTTATTAAATAACAACATTCCTGTTGTACAACGCGTGAATACTTCCGGAACAGGAATCATGCACAATAAATTTATGATTATCGATGCTGATTCAGCTGCGAATTCTTGGGTGTTTACAGGTTCTATGAACTGGACAGACAACAACATGTACAATGACTTCAACAACATTATTATCTTCCAAGACCAAAGCGTTGCGCGCGGTTACCGATTAGAGTTTGAAGAAATGTGGGGAGGTTCTGGTGCACAACCAGGAAATCCTAACGGCGTATTCTCTTCAGCGAAAACGAACAACACGCCGTTGCAATACGTGCTTGGTCCAGACGACATTAAAGTAGAAAGCTACTTCTCTCCTACCGACAATGCGAACGGTGCAATTATCAAGACTATTCAAACCACAGACACCAACTTAGACTACGCAATCCTTGCCTTCACTCGAACAGATATTGCTGATGCGATTATTGCAGAAGACGATTTGTTCTTGGTGTTGGTTCGTGGTATGATGGAGCAAACTTCTGATCCATCTTCAGAATATGCATACTTACAAGCGGCTGGACAAGACATTCGTTCACACGAGCCAATTCCGTATGACCTTCACCACAAGTATTGCATTGTCGATCACAGCACATTGGATTCTGATCCTACTGTACTTACAGGTAGTCACAACTGGAGTAGCGCAGCACAAACTGTGAATGACGAAAACACTGTTGTAGTTCACGATGCGCGCATTGCCAATCTTTACCTTCAAGAGTTCATGGCTACATGGAGTTTGGTTGGTGTTGAAGACGCTGCGAACAGCGACATGAGTGTTTATCCGAACCCTGCATCTTATAATCTTTGGGTAGGAGTTCCTGTTCAATCTGGAAAATCAATTTTGAATATTTACAGCGCCCAGGGACAATTGGTTCACACCGAATATTTGAACGCAGGAATGAATCAAGTTTCATTGCCTTCATTGGCTGTTGGAACTTATGTATGCAAAGTTTCAAACGACAAGAACCTTTGGACAAAGACCATTATTATCAAATAATATTCTTCTGAATTAGATACTGAGAGGGCGGTTCATTCCGCCCTCTTATATTTGTAACCTATGGATACCTTTCGAATTGTTGGACTCATGAGCGGAACCAGTCTCGATGGATTGGACATTGCGCTGTGTGATCTTTCCTTCAACGAAGGAAAGTGGGACTATGAAATAGTTGCTGCTGAGACCGTCGTTTACGACGCTTCTTGGCGCGATATTTTTCGAAGAGCGCATAAAATGTCTGCACTCGAATTGGCACAACTGAATGTCGATTTTGGAATTTATTCTGGAAAGCAAGTCAAGCGGTTTTTAGAGGAACGAAGTCTTTCGGCCGATGCCATTGCTTCTCATGGACACACCATTTTCCATCAGCCAGGCGAATCGCTTACGGTTCAAATTGGAAGCGGTGCGCACATTGCCGCGCATGCAGGAATTAAAACCATTTGCGATTTCAGGACAACAGATGTGGCCCACGGAGGACAAGGCGCACCGTTGGTTCCCATTGGTGACCGTTTGTTATTCAATGAATACGATTTTTGTTTGAATATTGGTGGAATTGCGAATGTATCCTATACCCTCATGGGTGACTTAAACGCCTTCGATGTTTGTGTCGCAAATATGGCTTTGAATCTCTTAGCGGAACAAACCGGACATCCGTTCGATGCCAACGGAGAAATGGCACGACGTGGAGTTGTGAATGTTGAACTTCTTGAAAAACTAAATTCACTTTCTTATTACTCCCAAGAACTTCCGAAGTCGTTAGGAAAAGAATGGTTCGAACGTCACTTCCTTCCTTTGCTTGGCGCATCCCAATTAACCATCCGAGATTTATTAGCGACATGCACTGAACACATGGCTGTTCAAATAGCGAATATTTTTGAGGGCTGGACGGGTAGTGTTTTAGTAACAGGTGGTGGTGCTTTCAATGAATTTCTAATCGAATCTATTCAGGCGAAGACCGATCTTTCGGTTGTTGTTCCCGACACCGACACCGTGCAATACAAAGAGGCGCTCATTTTCGCGCTGTTAGGAGCACTTCGACTCTTGGAGCTCCCGACGGCACTCTCAGAAGTTACAGGCGCTTCTAAAGACAGCTGTGGCGGTTGTATCTACTTGTAGTTGGAAAGAATTTCCTTGAATTGATTCATAGATTCTACCGTGTGTAAACTATCTGGCTGATGAATCCAGAAATAGCATTTCTTCAATCCAATCTTTTCCCAATCTCGAAGTTGCTTCGTCCATTGGTTCATGCGAATTTCATCGCTGTCATGCAAATCGTTTCCACCAAAACGAATCACCAGCACATCACTGGTCAATCGCATGTGCACAGCATCTCTTCTTCCAGCTGTATCGCAGACGATCAAACCCACGTTCAACTTTTTGAATTCTTCGGCATACTCTTCCAACACATTTCCAACAAACCAATCGGGGTGTCGCATCTCTACAGAATATCGAATGTCAGTCGGAAGTTTTTCCAGATAACGTAAAAGAGGTTCGGCCTTTGAAGGGCTGTAATGCGGAGGCTGCTGAATGAATGTCGTTCCGAGATTTTTTCCAAAAGCGAAAAGCGCTTCCATAAACAAATCAGTTTCGCGCTCGCAATTTTGAAACTGTCTCCAATGCGAAATGCTTTGTGGAAATTTCGGACAAAATAAAAATTCTGAAGGAACTTGCTCTACCCACTTCGCTACTTGCGCGACAGGTGGTGTGCGGTAATGCGAACCGTTGAATTCAATACACTGAAATAACCTTGAATAATAATGAAGAAATTCCGAAGGTTTCGCTTTAGCAGGAAAATGAATTCCCTTCCATTTCGGAACACCCCAGACCGTTCCTCCGATAATTATTTCCAACCCACCCGAACGTTCATTCGGTAGGAAAGAATAATCTTGTGCTGGAATATTAAATGAAAAAGAAAGGTCATTTACGTTATCTAACTTCCCGAATTTCACTCGATAATGTTTCTATGTGGCGACAGCATAGATGCGGCTCGACGCTCGCGCTTCACATGTCCAATGGCGTAAATGGGTGTCCAAATAAATCCGTACAATCCGAATACGCCTATGATTGACGCCGTGGCCCACCAATGCGCTACAAAGAACTCATCTTTCCAAATGTAGTTGTAGAATGAAGTGATGATATCTCCCTTCTGCGGATCGTGCATAGGAATAAAATTGAACATCATCGAAGTGAGTATGATCAAGGTAACAACAGTTGCTGAACCAATAGAAGCCGAGTAGTTTGGTTCACTTCCTGATCCTTTTGAAAAATTCCAATAGCCCACCATAAAGTTATACTTGTCGCAAACCACAATTACTTCATCGTCCCATTGCGCATGATACAAACCGTCGCTAACTCGGGTAATCACTTCATCGTTTAACTTCACCCAACGTTGGGCACCTTTATCCTCTTGACCGTCTAGATGCGATGTTCCGCTTTCGGTAAGTTTTCCTTTTACTATTCTTAATTCGTGGTTTGGAAATAGTTTTTCAAACATGATTTTTTGTGTTGTTAATGCGAAGATAATGGAATCGCTTCAAGCTCTACGCGACGTCCC
>CANIBZ010000018.1 GCA_947466425.1 Flavobacteriales bacterium | reverse complement strand
TGGACACCCGATTTCGGTCCGAATGAAGTAACCGAAAGCGTTCGCAAGTCTGGAATCACAACCATTGGCGCACGCGATTTCTTGGTGGCGTATAATGTGAATTTGAACACAACTTCAACACGTCGTGCTAACGCCATTGCATTTGATATTCGTGAAGCTGGACGTGTTTTGAATGAAGGTGGAAAGCCTGTGTTGGATGAAAACGGAGAACCAAAGCGCATTCCAGGCACCTTGAAATCGGTAAAAGGAATTGGTTGGTACATTGAAGAATATGGCGTGGCTCAATTGTCATTGAACCTGACTAACATAAACATTACTCCAGTGCATATTGCATTTGAGGAATCTTGCAACAAGGCTGCCGAGCGCGGTGTTCGTGTTACGGGAAGCGAATTGGTTGGATTAATTCCGAAGAAAAGTTTATTGGATGCAGCTGATTATTTCTTGAAGAAGCAAGAACGTTCACTTGGAATTTCCGACAATGAAAAAATTAAGATTGCAGTAAAATCTTTAGGACTTGACGATCTAGCTCCTTTCAACCCAGAAGAAAAAATTGTTGAATTCATTATTGAAAAGAATTTAGGAGGCGGAAAGAAATTAGTTGACATGAGTCTTACCGCCTTCGCGAACGAAACCTTGAGCGAATCCCCTGCGCCAGGGGGTGGATCTGTCAGTGCTTACTGCGGATCCATGGGAGCGGCATTAGCGGGAATGGTCGCAAACCTGAGCGCACACAAACGCGGATGGGATGCTCGTTGGGAAGAGTTCTCGAATTGGGCTGTAAAAGCCAAAGAAATTCAAGATGAATTGAATTGGTTGGTAGATGAAGACACGCAGTCCTTCAATAAGATTATGGAAGCTTTCGGTTTACCGAAAAATTCTGATGAAGAAAAAACAGCGCGCACCGAAGCCATTCAAAGCGCATCGAAATACGCGATGGAAATTCCAATGCGCACTGCTCGCGTTGCATTCAAAGCCTTCGAAGTTTGTGAAGCCATGATTGAAATTGGCAATCCGAATTCAGTGACAGATGCTGGAGTTGGCGCCTTGGCCATTCGCACAGCTGTGCTTGGCGCTTGTTACAATGTACGCGTAAACGCTGGCGGAATATCTGACAAAGCGTTTACTGAAAAATTAGTGAGCGAAGCGGCGGAATTGGAAAAATTGACTGATCAGAAAGACATTCAGCTTAGAACTCGCGTTTTAGAGAAGATTAGTTAGTTTAAGGAATAAAATTTAATTGCGGATTTATTAATTCATTCTTATTAAATTTGACAACCTTAAACAAAACCGGTTTTTTTTTCACAGAATCATGGCTACCAAAAAAAGAAAATTTCTAATCATTGTAATCTTTACATTGCTTAGTCTAATTGCAACTGCGAGTTATTTCGTTTTTTGGAATAACACGAAATCCGAATTCAGCCGCGCAATTAATAAGGGAGACTGGACCGCTGCAGAAAAATTAATTTCCGAAGGAAACTTTGATTCCGATTCAACAGCGAAATCTTATGCAATCGCAATTCTCAATTTCAAAAAGCCCAACGGCAATTACGTTGAAGGATTAAATCAACTTTTCAAAGCGCTGTCGTATAATCCGACTATTCATTTTTCATTAACGAATGAGCAAATTAAAACCACGCTAATTAATTATTTATCTTCAACTAGTCAGAGCCAAAAATTCCTATTTACTTCTCAACTTGAATTAAAAAATGCTCCGCAAGAATGGAAAGATTTCTTTTGGAATTTCTTTCATGACGAAGCTGTTTCCAAACAATCTGTCGACGCATGGAGTAACTGCTTTCGCGTTGCAAACACAATAGAGCAAAGCGACATGGCGCTTCATGCGAGACGAGGATTATTTTTAGAATTCGAATCTTTTCATTCTTTAGGATTAAATAAAAACGAAATATTAAAAACGAATCCCTGCTACACTCCAATTCTTGAAAACATTGACCGTATTCACAACAAGCATTATTCCTATTCCGACCTATTCAACATTAGCTTCGACAAAAACAATTACCTGTCGTGGAGATATATTGTTGCAGACTTCAACACTACAGACGAAAATGGAAATTGCAAAGGTTGTAACGATGAACAAGCCAAAAACAATTCATTAGAAGAATTTAAAGAACTTCTTATTTATTGGGAAGAACAGAAAATTACTGCAACCAATGAACAAATTATAACGAGTTGGTACAATTCATTACCACTAACCGAAAAACAGAAATGGGGAAGTCAATTCTACACCTACCTCAATTACTTCCAACACGTAGACCAGTTCAGAACGGAACCTCTTTACAGAGATCCTGTCATTGAAATTGAAGGCAAAAAGTATTGCATTGGCCAGCGCATGTGCCTTTGCGAGATTCAAAACGACACGCTGGTTATGGTTGCTCAGTTTGTGACTTCGTCTAAAAATGCAGCTAAATCACAAGGAAATCAGCACGACTTTGATGGTCAACCAAGGTACTACGGACCGAAATGCAAAATCACCTCTCGCTATTGGGATCATCAATTCGCCTACGACAGTCTCGACCAAAAAAGAGATAAACTCCTTGGCTTTGGCAGCCAGCATGTAATTACTTATAAAGGTCACGTGCCATTGCCCAACTTTATGCACATTACTCCGGACGATGAATTTCCAGGAGCGAAGGGATATGTGAACGGAATTCATGAATTTGCCGTTGGAGGAAAAAGACCGGGTTTATTTATGGGAACTCCTATTAGCCTTGGATGCGTAAGACTTCACGATTACCCTTCAAAATTCGTAAGGTGGTGGACACCAAAAAACGCGAACTTCTTTACTTGCTATGAAAACAGTCGTTACATTCAAATAGCCCCGAATTAAAGAATGTTGGCTATATTTGAGGGAACTCTCAATTAAATTTATTCAAGATGAAATCCAACAAATTTTTTATTGCTTTAACGCTATTTAGCTCACTTGTTCTTTCATCTTGTGCTCAGAGTTTAAAAGATTTAAAAAAGCAAGCTGAACAAAAGCTTCAGCAGACAGCAACAACCTCTGGATTTACAGAAGATGAAGCTGGTAAAGCATTGAAAGAAGCTCTTTCCAAAGGGGCTACTAAAGGAACCGAATTGGTTTCAAAAACAGATGGTTATTTCGGGAATCCAAAAATCAAAATCCCCTTTCCTCCAGATGCGAAAAAAGTTGAAGACAAATTGCGCAACCTTGGTTTGAACAAAGAATGTGACGATGTCATTCTCTCTCTAAATCGTGCTGCAGAAGACGCAGGTAACGCAGCGAAAGACATATTCGTTCGTGCTATTTCAGACATGACCATTACCGATGCTATCAACATTGTTAAGGGCGGAGAAAATGCCGGGACAGAATTTTTGAAATCGAAAACACGCGCTGCGTTGGTTGAAGCCTTCAAACCAATCATTAAAACATCACTCGACAAAGTTGGTGCTACAAAGAATTGGGAGTTTGTGATTACTCGTTACAACAAAATCCCTTTGATTGAAAAGGTAAATCCAGACTTGGTTCAATTCGCCACCGAACGCGCCATTGACGGTTTGTTCGTTAAAGTTGCTGAAGAAGAATTACTGATTCGCAAAGATCCGATAGCAAGAACTTCGGAATTATTGAAGAAGGTTTTTGGAGGGTAATTAATTCAAATAATCACGAACGAATGTTTTCGGTGACATCACCTTTAATAATGACTTCTTATAGTCTTTAACGTTTCTCGTGATAATTATCGTATCCTTTCTATATTCAACGCAAGCTTGATGTTGCATTGCGTCTTCAAAATCGCTCCAACCTAATTCGAATGCCTGCTGAACTATTTCACCCGACATTGGTATGACCACGACGTTAGAAATCAAATGATCAAAACATCGCGACAATAATTCCTTTTCCAAATATTTCTTTAGCAAATAATGAACATTACTTATTGCAACTGGAGTGGTAATCAAGCGCATATCCCTTTTATGTAATTCAGCGTGCTCGAATATTTTTCTTGCATAAGCTGAGAAATCATCTCGATCTGCGTAAAAGTCAATGAGCACATCTGAATCTAGAAACAAATAAATCATATTACTCATAATTTATTTCGCACTCTCAAGTTTCTGCAATTTAATCTTCTTTATTTCTTCCTTATAATCAAGGCCTTTTGGTATTTTTCCATTAACTAAAGATCTGATTTCGTCTAATTCTGAAATAGGCTGATTATAACCTGCTTCACGCTCTTTGACTAATTCCTGAAAAAATTCTTCAACTAAATAAGACAAACTTTTTCCTTTATACTCCGCATATTCCTTCGCCTTTTCTACTATGATTGAATCAATAGAAAGCGTAAGTTTCGGACGAATTGATTCTGTTTTGCTTTGCTTTTTCATAAAACAAATATACGTATTTATTTTCAATAATCATACGTGTGATTCTAAGTCCCACAAAAAGTTTTAAAACTCAAATCATTTTTCGGATTGAAGGTTGAAAAAACATCTTCTACCGATTGAGATTCATACGGACGCTGAAGTCTTTCTTGGTATTCGTTGAACAATTTCCAATTGTCGTTTTCAATCGCTTCGTTCAGAACTCGATCTACCCACTCGTTTCGAGGAATAACAATTGGATTTGAATTTCCAATTTCAACTTCAGGAAAAGTATCTTTTCTTGAAAGCCAATTCTCAAATCGTGGACTTGTGGACAAATAAACCTCACTCACTTCTTTTCCTTCCAAAAACAAAAAAGAATTTGTATAATCGGAATTCGTTTCTTCCATGATTTCCAAGAACTCCTCCACCCACTCTCTTCCTTCTTGGATGGAAATTTCGACACCTAATTTTCTTCCCATCATGGAATAATAAGAATTTCCAAACTGTGTTGGAAAAGCATCAATCACTTCAATGGACATATCCTTTGCCACCTTCCCGTTTTCATGAATCAACGGCATTAAACTATTCGCAAAAACCCACAGATTCCATTGCGCAATGCCGGGCTGACTAGCGAATGCATATCGCTTCGCAGTATCGATAGAACTAAAGCATGTCTTTGGATCATACACATTCATAAATGCACACGGACCGTAATCAATGGTCTCTCCAGCAATACTCATATTGTCGGTATTCATCACACCGTGAATAAATCCAACGCGCATCCATTCCACAATCAATTCAATTTGCACATGAACAACTTCCTTCAATAAGTTTAAATAAGGATTTTCCGTACTTGCACAATGTGGGTAATGTCGGGTAATGGTATAATCAGCCAGAGCCTTTAACTTCTTTACATCGTCTTGAAGAAGCGCATATTCAAACGTCCCCACACGCAAATGACTACTTGCCATGCGCACTAAAACTCCGCCTTTCTCCATTCCATTTCGATGAATGAAATCTCCCGTATCCACAACAGCCAATGTTCTTGTTGTTCGAATGCCTAATGCGTGAATGGCTTCGCTCATGATAGCTTCACGCAACATCGCCTTCAATGTTGCACGCCCATCACCTCTGCGCGAATAGATGGTATCGCCACTTCCTTTCAAATGAACGTCGAAAAGATTTCCTTCTGCATTCTTCCATTCATCTACCAAGGCTGCCCTTCCATCACCTAAAATATTAAAGTGACCGAACTGATGTCCAGCGTATGCCATAGCCAAAGTTTCCTTCAACCAAGAATTCTCTCCACGAACCATGGATAGAAATTCTTCCGATGAAAATCTATTTTGAAATGCAGAAGCAAAGCCTTCGTTCCAAAAAACAAACTGAGCCTTTTCAAATTTCAAAGGCGAAGCCTCCGAATAAAAATCGGAAGGCAGCTGTGAATAGTTCAGTTTCATGATACAGAAGGTTTTAAGGCTTCAAGCAAAAATTCAACAACCTTCTTTCTCGGGTAATCTTGCAGCGTAGTTAGCTGAACCAATCGAATCGGAACAGGTGGCGCGAACTCACGCACATTCGCGCGTTGCTTCGTTGATAGGAATTGAATATACGCAGCTGGAAGCAGGGTCATTCCCCCATTTTCATCCACTAAACGAATCAATGTTTGAATACTTCCCGCATCGTAAGTAATCTTTGATTTCTTTTTCTTTTTGAAGCTGCACACTTCCAAAGCTTGCTCGCGAAAACAATGCTCTTCCGACAGGAACCACAAATTATCCGATGTAATGTGTTTGGGCTGAATGAATTTTCTCGCCGGTAATTTTTCAAATGGAGAAACATAGGCTACAAATTCTTCTTCGAACAACGGATAAGAAGCGAACGATGAAACATCCGTTTCTGTTGCTAAAATCGCCATGTCTATTTCACCTTGCTGCAAAGCCACAAGTGCTTTTTCTGTTGGAAGTTCAACCAGCGAAACCTTTAACGAATGATTTCCTTCTTCCACATTTCGAATGAAGGAAGGAACAACTGTGGCGGCCAATGATGGAATAACAGAGATGCGAATGTGTCCATCAATTCCTTTCGTCAACTCTTTTGAAATCTCCCGCATCAAATGCTGCTCCGCAAGAATACGCTTGGCTTGATTAAGCAAAGACAACCCTTCTTCGGTAAATTCCAAGGGGTGCATGCCACGACGAACAATTACAATTTCAAGTTCTTCTTCGAGCTTTTTTACCATCATGCTCAAAGTAGGTTGACTAACAAAACATGCGTTAGCGGCTGCAACAAAATTCTTGTGTTTCTCTAAAGCGACAATGTATTCGAGCTGTTGAAAGTTCATAGGTAAAATCTATACCTACAAAAATACAATTGTTTTTAGTAATATGGAACACATACCTTTTTCAAGGTCCCGTGCTTCAGTTTGGGTGGAACTATATAGACAATAGAAAATTCCAAACCTCCTCTTCCGGTGCTAGCCGGACGTAAGGTTGACGTGTTTAAATCATAAGACATACCTATGCGCCACTCGTTGTATTCCGCCCCCAATTCAAACCAAGCTGCATCTCGAAATCTTCCGTGAACACCTGCGAAAAATCTGTGATTCTCCCACAACTCTGATGGAATTTTGTAATAAGCTCTTGAACCCAAAACCAATTCTTTCAATTTGCCTTGACTTTGAAAAAGCGACAATGCCTCCAGCGTAAACTGATCATTCAAAGGTATTCTCGCACTAGCTTGTAATGCATGACGGACATCGAGCACAACCGCATTGTTGTCCTTGAAACTCTGTTTAGGTCGGGTGAGATTATTCACTGAATATCCAAAATTCCAACGAAGTTTTTTTTGCTGTTTCTGGATGAAAACAGCCAATCCAACAGATGGATAAATCCGTGCAGTGGTAGCATAAGTTTCGTTGTTCGAAAGCGTTGGATCGAAGCTCATTCCGTTCCATTGCGAATCATAAACCAAGGCACTCGCATCGAATCCGCGAGAGGTAATTCCGAATGAACCTCCACCTCTAATTTCCAAACTATCATTTGGTTTATACAATGAATGTGCGGCGTGCAGCTGAACTTGCGAAGTTCTGAAACGGGAATCTCCGGCAACATCGCTTCCTGCATTCAATCCGATTGACCAAAGCTTTGTTCCTATTTCTTTCGCTTCAGCGGAGAATCCGAACGTTTGATAAGGAGTAGTTACACTGCGCCATTGATTACGCTGATTGGCCGCAAATCGAAACTGTCCATTGAAGGCGCCAACCTGGGCGCTGTTCTGCCAAAGCATGGCTTGGTCGAACTGACTAAAATGAATGTCCTGAGCATAAGAAAAACACGACAATGCAAAAAAGAATGCTAGCATTCTCATTCTCATTCCGTTTCTCATTCTATTCTGTTTTCTCATTCTGAAATTACTCTAAAACCGTAATATTTCCTTCTTCAAAATAAATTTCTCCGCCTTCACAAACGGTGCGCAGGTAGTACACAAAAACAGCAGGATCTACTTTCTTCCCTTTGAAGAATCCATTCCAACCAACGCTCTGATCTTGCGTTTCGAAAACCAACTCACCCCAACGGTCGTACAACTTAAAATCCAATTCCGTAATGAAATTTCCTCTCACGTAAAGCCATTCGTTCGCTTGATCGAAATTCGGCGTGAACGCGTTCGGAACGTACACGGTTGGCCTTCCACATATAAAATCAACCACACGCACCGTAACGCTGTCTTGCTGAACGCAGTCGCCATCGGAGACCGTTACATTGTAGGTTGTAGTAGTTTCAATAAATGCTGTTGGATTGTGAATGTTTGCATTGTTTAATCCTAAAATGGGTGTCCAGTTATAATTATACCCAGCATTCACCGGACTCGCATTCAACTGAACACTTGTGCCCTCTAAAACAATGGTTGGCGAAGCCGTTGCATTTATGGTTGAACCATTCAACGCACTCACCGCAACTTGAACGGTATCTTGCGCAAAGCAACCGCTGGGTGTTGCTGCAGATACAGAAACTGTCGCTCCAGCAGTAATAATGAACTCAACCGATGAAGTTCCTTGTCCGCTTAATAACTGCGCATTCGATTGCCACTGATAGTTAAACGTCAGATTTGGATTCAACACCGACAACGAAACCGTATCTCCGTAACATGCCGAGAAGTCGCCTTGTATAGTCGCTTGATCGCCAACCATGAAAACGGAGACACTGTCTTCAACCGTGCAACCTTGATTGGTTAGCTGCGCGAAATACGTTTGCATTCCGTTCACAAAAACATTAATCGATAAATCTTGTGTATTACTGTTTAGTGATGAAGAAAAATCAGGTGAAGCACTCCAAATCAAACTTCCATTTGCAGGATTAATTGCTGCACTAAGGTCAACATTTGCTGGAACACAAAGCGAAGTATCGCTCGGAAGGGTTAAACTTAATTGAGGAACCAAAACGTTTTGCGTAAGCGTATCTGTGCAAACATCGTGTTGAATTAATAATTGATAAGACGCACTAGAACTTCCTGTAAAAATGGGAAGTGGACCATTCACATCACTTAGATTACCATCGTTCGGAGTCCAAGTATAAACTGCATTCGGATCGGCACTCACTTGTCCCAATTGAACGGGCACTCCATTGCAAACAGTCACATCGCCAAGCGTTTCAACAATTGGCGCAACGACAGTAATTGTTCTTGAAATAGTATCTACCGCATTGCAGGTAACTGGGTTCTGCGCGGTTAACATAATGGTGTAGGTTCCTGGGGTATTGAACGTATGAACGACACTGTTTCCAAATACGGTAGAGTTATCATCACTGAAATGCCATTGCACAGAAGCCGCGAGATAAGAGCTACTCACCAATTGAATGGTTGAGCCTTCGCACAACAAAGGCGGCGCATTGAAACTAGCAACGGTTAGCGGCAATTGAAAGTCGTATTTAAAAACACCGTTGTTACAGCTGTTGTTGTTGATGGCTGAAACTGCATTTGCTGGAAAAATTGGAAAGTCGCTATTTCCGCCACATCCAGCGCATACACTTTGATAAATAATTCCTTTTCGATCAAAACGACTGGTTCCTCCATCTACGTGTTCCGCACTAATGTTTCCTCCGAAAAAAGAAGCATAGGTTACAGCGCTCGCATCGGCTTCCAAAACGAGCAAATAAAAATCACTACCATCGGTAGTTGTTTGATAGGCATCAGGAGTGGTGAGCAATCCATTGGTATTGCCTGCTTCATTCGTTGAATACAAGTTCACTGCTCCGCCCCAACCACTGAGGTAAATCTTTCCGCAGACATCTACCAAGAATGCTGTGGGAGAAAGACTCGGCCTTCCATCGCCTACACCAAACACGGTGCTCCAAACAATAGACGATAAATCATTGGGAAATTTCGTTACCAGCATACCGCTGTTCGGCTGACTGAATGCGGCATTTACAACAAAGGTTGAATTCGCAGCGCGTGTTTGTCCGTATACAAACACCTCATCGAGGTTGTCTGTTTCAATAAAATAAAGTTGATCATAAACGTTACTTCCGAAGTATGTTGAAGCAAGTAAATTCGTCCCGTCGGGACTCAATTTCGCGATCCATCCGTCGCTATTTCCACCATTAAAAACTTGTCCGTATCCATTTCCTGCAATTGGAAAATTCACCGATTGTGTTCCGCCGCAAACGAAAACATTTCCTGCATGATCCTCCGCCAAACTGAATCCGCTATCATCATCGCTTCCACCCAAATAGGTACTCCAATTCAATTGAGACAAATCATTTGACAATTGGAAAACACAAGCATCTTGCAATCCGCCGATACTTGATTGAAAAGCATTTACTGTTGGAAAGTTCATCGAGTAAGTTGAACTGACCACATAGACGTTGTCGTTCGCATCTAAATCCACTTCGCCACGAAACTCGTCTGCGTAGTTGAACTTCAATCCTGCAGCGGTGTTAACACCATCATTGCCGGTTCCTCCAACGAAGGTTGAAGCCACGAGTGTGTTACCATTTACATTTAACTTCGCTACAACGATATCACTTCCATTGTTGTATTGAACTCCCACACCAAATGGAGCGAAGCTCGCTCCGCCATTGAATGAATTATCAAAAGCATTCGAAGTAACGGGAAAGTTTCCGCTTGAAGTCGTTCCCAAGACAATCAGCTCGTCGTTGCTGTTGCAGATAAGACTGTGCGGAAGATCGTCGTGCGCGCCGCCTAGAAATGTGCTCCATTGCATGAAGGTTCCGGAAACATCGTATTTCGAAATGGCCATGTCTGTTCCAGCCAAAGTTCCTTGTCCATCGCCTCCACCCCAAGTCGTTTGATAAGCGCCAAGTGTTGTCGGATACCCTTGCCCGAAAGCACTGCTTCCGGAAATTAAATTTCCTTGACTGTCATAAGTTGCTGTGTATCCGAAGTTATCGTCGAAGCTTCCGCTGTAGGAAGAGAAGATGAGTTCGGGGTCAATGATTAGCGGATGCCTTGTATCATATTTTCCCAATCGGAATGAAATTACATCACCATTTTTCACGAAGGAACAATCGACGCGCATTTTCATCGGCGGATTGTTTCCCGCAGCCTCTCCTTCCATGGGAATCATTTGATAGGCAATGGGGATTTGCTCTACAATTTCACCAAGTGCAGTGCGCACAATGAGCCTCCCGTCTTCAATGCGAACATCATCGGTTCCTTCATAAGACCATTGAATTTGCGCTGGTGAAGCACCACGTTGAACTTCCCAGTCGTACTTCATGAAGAACTCGTTTTGATAAACGTGCAAGTCTATTCCTGCATAAAAATTTTGATAACGAAATCCTTTCGCTTCACGACAATCTCTTCCCCACTTCAATGGGTCGTTTCCTAAAAAGTAGTTGTAACGTGTTTGTTGAAAGGCATCTGCCACAACCTTTTCCGGATGCGCGTTGCTAAAAACTTGACGAAATACATGTCCGTGCATGACAGGCTCAAACTCCTTTCCAGCATGTGCTTTCGCTATTTCAGATAAATCGAAGAAGTGATGGGTGAAGGCGTTGTTCTCGAAAAACGTTCGGCCGTTTTCTGTTGCAGCGCTGAACTTCACTTGCGAAGGCCACTGACCTTTGTTCTCAATGAAATGGACCACCTGCGCCAGTCCGAGTTGAACAAGCAGACTTAAACATCCAATGAGTAAAATTTTGCGCATTGAACGAATTTAAGGAATTCGCAGAGATTCTGCTCGCAAATTCCTACTAAAAAAAAACACAACACATAACAATCCTTGAGTCTCCCTCAATTAGAATTGAATTTTGTAAACCACGTTTGGGAAAAATCCAAGTTGATAGGTTGAACTAACCGCTCGCATTCGATTGTCGTAACTCTGAGAAAAGACGTTTTTGTGATTCGTAACATTCTGCAAATCCAAAGAAATAGATTGTGACACTTTTTTTGAATTGCTATTGACCGTATAGCCCAACTTAAAATCGAGTCTATAGTAATTCGAATAATAACTATCATAGGCTTCACTAGACAAAACCTCTCTATTCAACAAATTCGAAGCATCCAAATCTATTGAGGTAAAAGCTCGTCCCCCCGCGTTTGTGAATTTACAATCCACCGCAAACTTGTTGTGTCTATTCTTTCCAACCGTCCATTCCTTTCCTGCTAAAAAATTAAAAACATAACGTCCATTAAAAGCTGTATTTCTTTGAACTCCGTCGCTTCCAACATAGAGAGATTTATAAATCGAAGAAGTACACATAGCATAAAACCCTTTACTAAAAAATTTCTCTACAGTCAATTCCACACCGTAATTTTCCCCTGTACCCTCATTTTCAAGACTATCTTGTAAATCAGCCTTAAACGTAGACCCTGTATTCAACATAGAATAACTGCTACTGTATGTATTCACTGGGACATTGAAAATTGACTGGTAATAGGCTTCTGCCTTCACACGCCAATTCGTAAAGGGCTGAATATTGTAACCAACTACAAAGTGATGACTCTTCGTGAAATCTAAATCTTTATTCGAATAGGTGACATTCCCTGCGGCATCCGTCGACTGAAGAAAATAAACGTTTATCGGCTGCATCTGAGCATGCAATCCGTATCCAAAATTCAAGGTGCTGTTCTTCGAAATATTAAACACCATGCCCAGCCTTGGTTCAACAGATTTTGAATTGTTAAGAAAAAACATCTGAGTGTGAACTCCGGCATTTATCGTGATCTTTTCTAATGGATTCAATTTCACGTGCGCGAAAGCCTGGGCCAATTGGGTACTGCTTTCATAATCCCAAATTTGAGTGTAGCTCTCATCAATTCGGTTTTTCGCTTTGTAAAAAAGATTTAGTCCGATTTGTTCTTCTTGAATTCCAACCTTCAAAAAAACTTTTGAGTTCACTTTCAAATGATATGCAGAACTGAAATTCAGAGATCGCTTCACTACATTATTGACTTCCTTAATAAAACTCTGACTCGTCGGGAAGTCGAAATCATATCCTGTTTGATCGGTACTTGAGTAGTTCAATCCAATAACTGATGACACAAAAGACTTCTTATTTAGTTGTTTGAAGTGATTCATTCCAACTATACCAATCTCACTTCCAAAATCGACTTTATTGCCGTTTCCGTAAAATGTATTTTGACTTCCTCCGCCAATATTAATGGTGCTCTTGGCTAGAATTCCGAATAACGAAAACTTACCCATCTTGGTTGTTCCCCCGTTAATTTTAAACGACAAATCTTGATACGTCGGAGTTGCGGAAGTGCCAATATTAACTCCTAGATTTTGCGCCATGCCGGCCAACGAATAACGATAACCGATAAGATAAGACGCACTGCTTTTCTTACTGAATGGGCCCTCTGTTGTCGCCTCAATTCCAGTTACCACACCTACTTGAAAAGTCGTTTCTCTCGTCTTGTTGTTTCCGTTTCGAAACCCGATATCAAATACTCCAGAAGTAGCGTTTCCGTATTCTGCTGGAAAAGCAGAAGTGAAAAAATCTGAGTTCTTCAAGAGGTTCGCATTCAGCGCGCTCACTGCACCTCCTGTTGTTCCAACAGAAGCGAAATGATTTGGGTTGGTTACGTTCATTCCGTCTATTCGCCAAAGCACTCCCACAGGAGAATTTCCTCGAATCACGATATCATTGCGACTATCGTCTGGTGTACTTACACCGGCCAAGTTTGCTACCAACCGAGCTACATCGCTTCTCCCTCCCGCGAATCTATTTACCTCCTCCATTGAAAATGTTCGAGCGCTAACAGATGACAAATTATTAAGCGTGCCACTTTTGTTGTTTGACTGAATTACAACTTCTCCAATTGGATTGTAAACTTCAGTCATTTCTATTTCTAAAATAACTTCCTTTCCAGAATTCACGATTACGTTAGAAATCTGAAGATCTCCAAACCCTATAAATGAACACTTCAAATTATAACGACCAGGAGCAACGTTTGTTATGGAAAAACTCCCCAGAGAGTCTGACACATTATATAAATTAGACGAATCGAGTTGCAGGACAACGCCGCTAAGTGGAAAGCGAGAGAACTTATCTACAACCGTTCCGTGGATGGTTTGATGATTGGATTGGGCAAATAAAATACTAGGCCACAAAAAAAATAGCACAAGAAATCTCAACATAAAAATAAAATTAATGACGTGAATAACCTTCTATTTCTTCCGATAGAAAATGCGACAACCGAAGGATTCTGATTGAGGCATACTGACTGACTTTCCTTGCAACAAATCAGTTATTGCATTTGCAACAAATGGGGTGGCTGATTGGGGATGTTCACCGTTATCGTCAAACGAGCCTTCATACCTAACAACCCAATGATTTTCTTCCTTCCAAATAACAAAAGCCTGCGGTGTGTGTTGCGCGTTGAATTGTCGAGCAATGTTCTGAGAGCCGTCTTGAACATAGGGAACAATGTAATTCATTCGACTTGCCCGTTTCATCATCTCCTTCCAACTTTCTTCCTCATACACCAAAGAATCCATGGGGTTCACAGCAATGACGTGAACTCCTTGAGCTGAGAAATTCCGTTCTAATTCTTGAATACGTTCATCATACAATTTCGCCATGGGGCAATGGTTGCAGAAGAACACAATGGCAAATCCTTTTGCATTCGGAAAAGAATCAAAAGTTAATTTTCCTTTGTTTACCGAATGCATTTCGAACGGAACAATTTCTTTCCCAAGCACGGAGAATTCACTCTGAGCTTGCAACAAAAAAGGCGCTAGTAGAAAGACAAGAAGAATTCGATTCATGGAATGAACTATTCCTTAATGAATTTCTTCACAATAATTTTCTTAGAAGCTTTGTCTGTAAGTTGAACAAGATAAATTCCAGATGCCAAATGACTCACGTCTATTCCCCTTGATAAATCCGGGCTTGGAAGCATCATCACTGTTCTTCCCAATTCATTCATGATCGTCACGTAATAGATGCGTCCGTTTACGTTTGAATTTGCAATGCGCAAAACTTCTTGGGTTGGATTTGGAAATAGAGTAATATCTGCATCATTAATTTCCTCCGTGCTTACGTTATTCACCACAACGAACTGCCCCATCATTCCTGCATCTTCATGCAAACCAAAATGACAGTGATACATAAAAGGGTGCTCAGCATCTGCATAATCACTGAACTTCGCAACAAAGGTCACGCTCTCACCCAGTGGTAAGTAAAACACGTCTTTCCATCCTTGCTCATGCGCTCCAACGTTGGCAGCACTTCCATTGCGCGCTACAATTTTAAACTCTACATCGTGAATGTGAAAGGAATGTCCAAAAATTTGGTTGTTCGTCACAGTCCATTTTTCAATCGCATCCAAATTAACCGTCTTGTTAATGGTGGTCATGTTAAAACCCAAGTTATCGAATACAAATGGCACAGGGCCTTGTCCTCCTGTAACAGTAAGTGTTCTGTTCACCGTTGCGTCATTCGCGGTCCAATACACTTCATTGGATAATGCACTTGGAATTCCAACAATAGGATTTGCCGTTGGATTTGTAACGACCAGATGTAAAGCAACAAAATCGATGTTGTTCAACAAACTTCCGAAGGTCCCTGATGTACCCGGTTCTCCTCCTGGAAATCCCAATGGGAAACCTGTGTTGTATGCTTTCAAGTCAAGCGTTGATCCTGCAACATCTCCAGACAAATCCACTAAAATTTCAACACGCTCCCCAACCATTAATTTCACACGATTCACTTGAACAGGTGCATTCAACATACCACCATCATTGGCTATGATGTAGAAATTCCTATTGTCGCTGAATCCGAGGTTATAGCCTCTTTCATTTTCAACATTCAATATTCGAAGTCGAACCAATTGTTTGGGCAATGTCAACTGTGGGCTGGAAGTACCATTCACCAACATATAATCGCCGTAGGCTGAATTGGCTGTTACAATCTGATTGGCCGCGGTGTACCTTCTGCTTGAAAGAGCGATTGGAAAATCATCTTCTCCATAGGTGCGAGGTAAATTCATTGCGGCTTCTTCGTCGTCTTGAATAATTATAAACCCGCCCATTCCTTTCATCAACTGCTCGGTGGTCATGGTGTGTAAATGCGGATGATACCAATAGGTCCCCGCTCTGTTCGTTACATTCCAATAGGGCTGCCATGTTGCTCCTGGAGGAATTACCTGGTGTGGTCCTCCATCCATTACTGCAGGAAGGTGTAATCCGTGCCAATGCACAGTCGTGCTGTCATTCAAGTGATTGGTCACGTTCATTTGAACATCCTGACCTTTATGAAGAACCAATGTTGGTCCCCACATATCTCCATTTACTCCAATGGTTACTGTTTGGTTTCCGGTAGGACGCAATTGTTTCAACGTGTCGTATACATTCAAATTATATGTTGAAGCATCCTCTAATGTCGGTATCCAAATCTCATTGAATTGAGCAATGGACTGAAGTGAAACAAATAGGAATGATAAAAGAAGTATACGATTTTTCATGAACGTGAATTTAGTCTTTGAGACAATAAAAAGAAAAAGGTTTAATTGAAAACTAAAAAAATCATGATCTTAGTTTGGCCTGAAGGGCCAACATTTCAACCAACGCTTGGGCGCAATCGACACCCTTATTTCCAAGCACTCCTCCGCTGCGCGCACGGCTTTGTTCAATGTGATCGTCGGTTAGAACACCGAACACAACCGGCTTTCCTGTATGCAATCCAATGTCTTGAATTCCTTGAGCCGTGGCCATGGAGACATATTCAAAATGTGGGGTTTCACCACGAACAATGCAACCTAATGCTATAACGCCAGTCACACCTGCTTTCTCCGTTGCCCATTTGGCTCCAAGCGGTAACTCAAAACTTCCAGGAACATATTCCTTTTCAATCTGAGACGATTGAAAACCAAGACGGAGCAATGTTTCCACTGCTCCGTTGTATAAATTCTCTGTTACTTCTTCGTTCCAACGCGAAACTAAAATTACCACACGGTGATTTTCAATTTCAGGAAGAAGAATCGCTCTTTCTTCGGAAAGATTAACGGTTGCCATTATCCTTGCGCTTTCAAGAAGCTCAACATCTTGTCTGCTTCTATATAGGTAGCAGAACGATTATCGATTCCTTCCATCGCTTTCTCTAAGGTCTCCTTCGCTTTATCCTTGTTGTTTTGCTCGATATAAACACGAGCCGCTTTCAATAAAAATTCTCCTGCTAATGCGTCACGCGTGGCGTTTGACTTCGATAGAGCCGCTGCTTTTTCGAAATATTTCACAGCTTCATCTAACTGGCCTAATTCAACATTCATGTCACCAATGTTTCCAAGAACATATACTGAAACCGCTTGATCATCTACGTTTACCTCTTGGAAGTGAGCCAAAGCATTTCCGAAATCACCCTTCGCACGGAAGCAAATTGCCGCACCGTAATGTGCCAATTCAGCAGCATCGGTTCCTTCGTAGTTATCAATAACGCTCTGAAAACCTGCAGCATCTTCATGGCCATTCAATGCCCAATCAACACTGTCGATTGACAAATAATACTGTGCTTTCCACAACGCATTGGCTGCTTCTTGCTCGCGAGGTTTTGCCAACATGTAATCGTAAGCGAAGTATCCGCCAACGCCTACAACCAAAGCAATTCCTACTGCCATCAATGGCTTTCTGTAATTTTCGAAAAAATTCGAAGTTGCGTTCGAAGCGTAAGCTTGATTCTGACCAACTTCTTTATCTACGTTATTTTTATTTGACATGTGCGTAAATTGAGGTGCGAATATACTAAATTCCGAATAATTTTGACACTTCTAATTACATGTCAAGAATTACCCTACATAAACTCCAGCTGTTTCAGTTTAAAAACTACGACGCATTCGAGGCCCATTTCGGTCCGCGAGTGAATTGTTTGTTGGGGAAAAACGGAATCGGAAAGACCAATATTCTCGACGCCATCTATAGCTTAAGCTTTTGCAAAAGCTACTTTTCACACACCGACAGCTTTTCCATTCAAGATGAAAAAGAACAAGGAGCTGCGAATGGCGAATATGAAATGGAAGGTGAACCCATAAAAATTTCCTATGCTCTTTTCCGCGATAAAAAGAAGCAGGTGAGTAAAAACGGGAAAGCCTACGACCGCTTGTCTGAACACATTGGAGTTCTTCCTTTGGTTATGGTAACACCGAACGACATTGACCTAATTAGAGAGGCAAACGATGTTCGACGCAGATGGCTCGACCAAACCCTGTCACAAACTTCCTCGGAATATTTGCGGCTTCTTATTCAATTCAACCACACGCTAGATCAAAGAAATGCCGTATTGAAAAACAGCAGATACGGAAAATCGGAACTCGCGGAAATTATTTCAATCTACAACGAACAGCTTAATTTTAGCGGGACACAGATTTTCCTGGCCCGAAAAAGCTTTTTTGAGAGTTTTTCTCCCGTATTCGAATCGATTTACAACGAAATCTCGCAGGCAGAAGAGCGCCCGGTCCTGCGGTATGAATCGGAAGTGAACGAAGGAAATTATTTATCCTTGCTGGAAGCTAGCCTAGAAAAGGACAAATACGCTGAACGCACCACTAAAGGAATACAGAAAGACGACATTATTTTTGAACTTCAAGGTAAAATATTGAAGAAATTCGCCTCTCAGGGACAGCAAAAGACATTTCTTTTGGCTTTAAAACTTGCGCAATTGGAATACACCAAAGGAATATTGAACAAATCTCCTTTACTGATTCTAGATGACATCTCTGAAAAGCTCGATGACAATAGACTTCGCTCATTGTTGCAATGGCTGCATGAAAACACAAACTCTCAAATCTTTCTTTCGGACACCGATATTGAAAAAACTCCGCGTATGTTAGCCGAAGTTGGAATGGACTTTCAACCCATTTCCCTTCAAAACAACTTTATAATACCCGCAGAAACACAACAACCATGAGCACTCGCAACGAATTTTCTTTGAAAGACGCCATTGGCGAGTGGGTAAAGCGGTCGCCACTTCAACGTAAATTAAACGAGCTTCAAATTATTGAAGCTTATGAAAAGGCCGTGGGACCAATTTTGTATAAGAAAACCAAGCAGATTACCATAAAAGGAAATCAACTGCATTTGCACTTCGAATCGGCTCCTTTGCGGGCCGAGCTTTTCCAATCTCGAACCGATTTACTCAAGGCCATTAACGACCAATTTAGTCAGCCGCCTATTTTGGAGATTGTCTTTTCCTGACAATTCGCAGTAATTCCAATATTCTTTCAATTATTTTTTTTTGCTTAACGATATTGAAATGTATCTTTCGCCTACAGAAAAAAAAGTATGTCGAGAATCCCAACACTCTTCGCGAAAAACAAATCCATTTCAGCACTGTTAGTCCTGTTAACGGTTGTTTCGCTATTTAACATTTCTTGGTCCGATGAAAAACCTAAGAAATCGCATCACAGCAGCATGGAGATGATAAAACTGCTTACTCAAACAAACTTACCGGTTGGTGACAACGGTTTCTTCACCGGCTCAGGCCGCTGTGGGGGCTGCCATGGAGACGACCCTGTTGATTTCGCAAGTATAAATGCAGAAGGTTCAGATGTTAGTCCTGCTACCAACTGGAGAGGCACCATGATGGCGAACTCTGCAAAAGATCCATTTTGGAAGGCAAAAGTGAATCACGAAATTTTAGTTAATCCTGCCCATGCCCAGGAACTCATTAACAAATGTACTTCTTGTCACGCCCCTGTTGGACGCTATACAAACCTCTTGCAAAATAACAATCCTAATTTTACGCTGGAAGAACTCGCTTTAGATTCTCTTGCTCGAGATGGAGTGAATTGTGGCGCTTGTCACCAGCAAAAAATGGACGGCCCACTGGGTGTCGGCAAACACTTCAGCGGCGAATTGTTTTACCACAAAGACACCATCTACGGACCATTCGTGACCGAAGAACAAGCAGTTCCAATTTTCGAAGCAATGATGCAAAGTTTTGTTGGATATCGTCCACTTGGACACGCGAAAGTGCGCCAATCAGAAATGTGCGCAGGATGTCATTCGCTTTCTACCCACACTGCGGACCTGCAAGGAAATTCAACAGGGGGAGATTTCATTGAACAAGCTACCTACCACGAGTGGTTGAACTCTTCTTATAATGATACTCCAGGAATTCAAAAAGAATGTCAAGGCTGTCACATGCCCGATGCCGGTGAAGGAATTGTTATTGCCTCTGGTTACCTCTTCCTTCCGCAAAGACAACCCTACGGCCAACATTGGTTGGTTGGTGGAAATACCTTCATGTTGGGTCTATTAAAAAACAATGCAGCGTCATTGGGAGTAACAGCTACAGATGCACATTTCAATACCGTAATTGAACGAACAACCTATCAGTTGGAACACGAAACTGCAACCGTTGCGTTTACTGAAACAGCAATTGAAAACGACACCGCGAAGTACTCGCTTAAGTTGACCAACCTTGCTGGACATAAGTTCCCAAGCGGATATCCTTCAAGAAGAGCCTATGTTGAAATTATTGCGGTAGATGATGCCGGTAATGAAGTTTTCCATTCGGGAAAAATGGATAACCAATACCGCATCGTTGGTGAAGACAATACCTGGGAACCTCATTACGATGTGATTACTTCTCAAGACCAAGTTCAGATTTATGAAATGGTTATGGGCGATGTAAATGGAAACAGAACACAAGTGCTCGAGCGCGCAGCAACAATGATTAAAGACAATCGCCTTACTCCGCTTGGATTCTCTTTGACTAACTCGGCCTACGACACGACCAAAATTGTTGGAGAGGCGCTATATGATCCAAACTTCAATCATTATGCAGACGGAACAGAGGGAAGCGGAACAGATGAAATGCGCGTGCACATTCCATTGAACGGTTTTTCAGGAAACCTTCATGTGACTGCTCGACTGATGTACCAAACCGTTCCACCGAGATACTTAGACGAAATGTTTGCTTTCGATAATCCTGCGATCAATGATTTCCATAGCATGTATGACGCCGAAGGTGCAGATGCTGTTCAAGTTGGCGCGCAATCTTTAATGAGCACCATTATTGGAGTTGAAGAAATTCGTATTCCTACATTCCTATTGTTCCCTAACCCAACAACTGACGGCTGGGTGAATTTAACTTCGAACGGAGCAGTAGTAAACGAAATTGCAATTTACACTTTGGACGGTAGATTTATTGAGCGAAGAAAAATCGGAAGCGTTGTTGCGCGCATTCAATTGCCAGAAACGCGAGGAACTTACTTCATTGAAATCAATTCTTCAAGAGGAAGAACACTTGAACGTGTAATTCGCAGATGAGCCTGACCATTCGTCCAGTTAAAATTTCAGATGCTGACTTTTGCTTAAGTCTCTATTCAAATCATGTGATTGGTTCTGCTGTTTCTTTTGAATTGGAAGTACCTTCGCTAGAAGAATTTTCAAATCGAATAGATACAATTTCCAAACGATTCCCATACTTGGTTGCTGAAGAAAACGGAAATCGTGCAGGATACGCATACGCCTCGGCCTATCGCGATCGTTTGGCTTATCAATGGAATGTAGAAGTTTCAATTTATGTTGAAGAGGATAACAAAAAATCTGGAGTAGCTACGAAGCTGTACGCCGAACTGTTTGCGGAATTAAAACGCATTCACATCTGCAAAGCATTTGCCGTGATTGCGCTTCCGAACGAAGCCAGCGTAGGATTTCACCACAAGATGGGATTTGAAAAATTCGCGACTTATGAAAACGTTGGATTCAAATTGAATCAATGGCACGATGTATTGTGGATGGAAAAAACCATTCAGTTTCCTGAAACTCCTACCACTCCCCTGTATTGGAATTACGGTTTGCGTTGAAACAAATAAATGTGTCCGCGTTGTTCTACTAAATTCCAAGTACTATCAACTTGTAACGCTTGAATAAATTCATTCGTCTGATCAACACTCAATGGATAAGTAGATTCCGTTGAACTTATTAGAATATATTCTGCATCTTTCACGAACGGCAGCGTGTAACATTTGTCGCGATAAGCCAACTGTCCCACATACGCTGAATTGGCCATCACCGAGGCGTCTTCAGGAATTCGATTCATCAAAATCTTAACATCTGTTAAATCATAATGCGGTTTGAAGTGAGGCTTTTGCCAGAAGATAAAGCGTTCTTTTTCCCAAGCTTTCGAGCGTTCAACCAAACCGTATACCGTGCTTGAAAGCGTGAAAAAAATGAGAACGGCTCCTATTCTATTCGCATTGAATTTCCATCTTGAAACAACTTCAATCAAGGCCACGATTACAACCGGAGCAAACTCGACTGAATACTGATAAACGCATCCCCATGTACTCGGCTGATTCGTCAATTCCTTTTGAATAATAATTGGAAGTATCATTACGAAATACCAAGGACGAAGGAACAACGCCCAACCGCCAGCGACGAACAACACCAAATAGAAAAAGACTTTTTCGTTATTGAAAGTGGGATCTTCGGGCATGTGATTCACGAAAAGCAAGCGAATGAATTCAAGCGGATGCATGATCATGAATTTGATTGCCGCAGTCATGTCTCCGCCTAACACAGGGTACTTTCCAAAATGAACAAAATCTTTCTCACCCGCAATGGTAGGCATGACCCACTTCACCATAAGTAAGAAATACACAACACTGATTCCCGCAAAAAGCAGAATGTACTTTCGACTTTCTTTCGATTTGAAATATTTCCAGAATAATCCTAAAGAGACAAAGAATAAAAACAGCGAAACGTTTTCTTTTCCTAAACACATGAACACGAGTAAGGCAAAGGCTTTCAACCATGCCTTTCGGCTGACCATGAGAAAGAAAAAAGGAATCGCCATGGCAGAAATCACATTGCTGTGATAGTCGTAGGCCAACGCTGCGAGTGTTCCAAAAAACAAATAGAACATGGCCATTCCCCAAATTCTATATGGGCGGGTTCCTTCATTTTCATTCAACAAAAAATAAATTCCGAATCCACCAATGATGACAGCCATACATTGGACAACGAGTAACGTATACGATTTGAAAATCCACGAAAGTGGAGAGAACAACATGAGATATAAATCGAAGTGATCGGCTAACAGGTTTTTATTTTCCGGAAGAAAAAGAGAAGTGTCTGCAAAACGAAAGTGTGCGTAGTCGTACAGCGCGTTTGTATACAAGCCAAGATCTAGCGCGTAAGTTCTGAAAAAAACATGATTGGTGAACGACACCACCGCGAACAAAGCGAAGGCAAGCAACGCCGTTATCCAAGCTGA
The DNA here is from genome assembly GCA_947466425.1 of Flavobacteriales bacterium. Taxonomy (GTDB): domain Bacteria; phylum Bacteroidota; class Bacteroidia; order Flavobacteriales_D; family Sanyastnellaceae; genus CAIZGX01. Next base: position 25,322 of record CANIBZ010000018.1, on the reverse strand, counting down.
ACTATGCAATCGCATCGAATTTAAAACTCCGTTCATACCTGCGAACTTAAGACTTTCCACATAAACCGGTGCAAGCCAATAATTGGAATTTCATACTCATCCTCCAACTCTTCAAATTGAAGTCTTCGATAAAAATTCAAGGCTGCCACACGTGCATCGCACCAAACTACTTCAACACCTAATTTTCTTAAATGATTTAATCCTGCTTCAACAATAGCATCGCCAAACCCTTGCCCTCTGTATCCTTCACGCACCGCCATCGCGCGCAACCGATACTGTTTTTCTTGCAACGCATCTTGTGAAACATCTTTCGAAGAATCTTGCTTCAGCTTATTCGTTTTCTCTTTTTGAAATGTGACTGTTGCAACGTTGAGTCCATCTATTTGAATTCCGAAATGAAACGTTGTTGAAAGCATATCGGTTTCCAAAATACAATTCTCAAACGTCTTGTGCGGCCACAACACTTCATTCCGCAATTGCTGAATTTCTTCGGGCTGAAGTATTTGTGGTTGTCCGTTATTCGCTAGCATCTTGTTCCAGGTCTTCGTAATACATAAAGTCGTCGAGCTGGCGACGGTCTTTCTTTGTAGGTCTTCCCACACCGAAGTATGGAGTGGCTTTCATTTGAAGCTGTATGCGTTCCAACTTCACCAATTCATCGGCTTCGGTAACATCTTTCGTTACGGTAGCAACCAACTTAGCACCCAAGCGACTCTTTGGAAAATCAATGACTTCAAACTGAAAATGAATGGGACCTTTTCTCACGCGAACAACATCTTTCAACTTCAACTCGCGCGAAGCTTTTACAAATTCGCCGTTCACCCAAACCTTTTCTGCTTTGCATGCTGCAGTGGAAATGGAGCGTGTTTTAAAAACACGGATACACCAGAGGTATTTATCTACGCGCATGAATTAGTCGATTACCAATTTGAACCGTTCCCACAATGTTTTCACAGCCGGATTTTTTTCCATCATCTTTTCGAATCGCGCACGATCGGTTACAATTTCTCGAGCAACTGAATTGTTTTGTGCAATTTCCAATTTCAACTTCAATCCAACAATACCCTTCTTACGAAAGAAGGCCATCAATGATGAACGCTCTTCATTGAAATATTCCGACTGCGTGGTTCCTGGGAAAACAACATGCAGTTCGTTTTCAGGAAGAACAATCAACTTAGTCACCTTCAACGCAGAAGCCGCTTGTGAATTAAAATCCATAAGCTCTTCCGCATAACCCATCCAAGCCAATTGAATTTCTTCTTCCGTATAAATCCGCTCCGCCTTCAGCTCTTCCTCCGGTTCGTCGGGCTCTGTTTCAATTAGAATTTGCGGATTGTATCGAATGGAAATATTGTCGGGAGATAATCCAGCTAATTTTCTTTTCTCAGGGTCTAATGTGGTTTTATTCGGAAGTTGCTTTTCATTGTTGAAAGCAATAACATTAGAATCGTCATTTTCTACAACGAGCTCGTTGTCTGCCTTTTTTTCAGGAGCCTGAGAAGGAGATGGATTGGAAGATCTTGATTGAGGTGCGCCGATGAACTTTTCAGCTCCGCGAAACGCTAGGATCTTCACTTTTTTTTTTCACCCTCGCGCAAATTCTGCGGAACGCTGCACAATTTCATGAGCAAAAGTTCAACCAACAAACGCGGGTGACGTGAAGACTTGTAGTGATAATCGGTGTCGTTCACTAAATCAATTCCTTGAATTAAAAAACGCAAATCGCTAGCAGCAGCTTGGTCTTTGTATTTCGCAGCAACACCTTCACTCACTTCCATCAGCGAAAGAGTTTGAGCATCGCGACATACCAAAAGGTTTCTGAAGTGCGCTCCCAAACCGGTCACGAAATGATGGATATCAAATCCCTTTTCAACCACTTCATTCAAGACCATTAAGGCACTTGGAATATCTTCTTTGAAAAACAAATCGGTTAATTTGAAGTAATACTCGTAGTCGAGCACATTCAAATTTTGAATGACTAAATCGTAGGTTAATTTCCTTCCACAGAATGCTACCACCTGATCGAAGATGGACAATGCATCGCGCATGGCTCCGTCTGCCTTGGTTGCAATGATGTGCAACGCATCTTCTTCCGCCACTATTCCCTCTTGCTTGCAAATGTGTTGCAAGTGTTCGGTCATGTCTTTCACTTTGATTCGATTGAAATCAAAGATTTGACAACGACTTAAAATGGTAGGAATAATCTTGTGCTTCTCTGTTGTTGCTAAGATGAAAATCGCGTGAGCAGGTGGCTCTTCCAATGTTTTCAAAAACGCATTGAACGCGTTTGAAGAAAGCATGTGAACCTCATCTATCACATACACTTTATACTTCCCTACTTGCGGCGGAATGCGCACGGTATCTACTATGCTACGAATATCTTCTACACTGTTGTTCGAGGCCGCATCCAATTCAAAAATGGTGAACGCTAACTCTTCCGGAGTGGCATCTAGCATGTTGTTAATGGCCTTCGCGAAGATTCTTGCACAAGAAGTCTTACCTACTCCGCGAGATCCGGTAAAAAGATAAGCTTGTGCAATTTGATTGGTTTCAATGGCGTTGCGCAAAGTAGTGGTGATGGACTTTTGTCCAACCACTGAATCCCAGTTGTCTGGGCGATACTTCCTTGCTGAAACGATGAAATTCTCTGCCATTCTGTTACAAAGATGAATAAAAAATCGCGGTTCATCGAATTCAAATATTCACAACCTATTCACATCTTGAACTAACTTACTGAAATAGCCTATTTTTAGCCCATGAGATTGATTACCCCACTCCTGAAATCGCTAACTGTTTTCATATTTGCCCTTTCTATTAATACGCTTCAAGCGCAGAATTTCCAGTTGCAACTGAATCCGAATACGCATAACATTGGCGACGGAACGGCCACTGTGGTGAGCAACGACAGCATTGCCTCTGCCCATTGGACGAATCTTCAAAGTGTCGATTCTATCGCAGCTTCAGGACTGAAAGAAGGAATCAACTATTCCGTTCAAGTGACCTTTGCAAATGGCAACAAGCAAGAGCAAACCTTTATAATACCAGCGGTTTCCAGTGAAGAAAAAATGAATTCGTTTTTTGTTCCTATTGTAGATGCTTTTGGAGTTGTGCTCTTCTACGACCCTTTTGCAGCCTTCAATTTATACGATCAGCATTTGTACGACAACAATGGAAATCAAATTAAACATCCGAATGGAGATCCGGTAAAAACAGAAATTTGGTTGGTCGTTGTATTGTTGATTGGAAGCGCGGTTTACTTCACCTTCTACTTCCGATTTATAAACGTCCGTGCATTTGGACATGCTTGGAAAATCACTTTTGGTCAATTCACCAAGAAGACGGACGAAGGAGAGGTTACACCCTTTCAGGCCTTATCGGCTGCCCTAAGTGGAACTTTGGGATTGGGAAATATTTCGCTGGTAGCGGTGGCTATTGCGGTGGGTGGACCGGGTGCGACGTTTTGGATTATCGTTGCTGGATTGTTCGGCATGACCACCAAATTCGTAGAATGTACACTCGGTGTGAAGTACCGTAAAATTTCTCCATCAGGTGAAGTGAGCGGTGGACCTATGTATTACCTCAGTGCAGGTCTCGCGAAAAAAGGATGGCAGCGCAGTGGAAAAGTTCTCGCAGTCATTTTTGCAATCATGTGTGTTGGCGGAACGCTTGGCGGAGGAAACATGGTACAAGCGAATCAGGCGTTTGATATGGTAAAAACCACTATTCCTGGTTCTGAAGAATACGCACTCTGGATTGGTGTAGCGTTCGCTATTTCAGTAGGATTTGTGATTGTAGGTGGAATAAAAAGCATTGCTCGTGTAACAGACAAAATGATTCCTGCCTTGGTAGTGGTGTATTGCGGATTTGCATTGGTGATTATTGGAATGAACATTTCGCACATTGGCGAAGCTGCTTCATTGATATTTAACGGCGCCTTTTCTCCAGATGGAATGAAAGGTGGATTCATTGGGGTTATGATGATGGGCTTTCGCAGAGCGGCGTTCAGCAATGAAGCTGGAATTGGATCTGCAAGTATTGCGCATTCAACATCGAAAACAAACAAGCCTGTAACGGAAGGAATGGTTTCGTTGTTGGAACCGTTTATTGACACCGTAGTCGTTTGCACCATGACCGCATTGGTTCTCGTGTTCACCGGATTCGCAACAGACGCTCACGGATTAAACGGAAGCGCTTTAACAGCAGCAGCATTTCGCTCTGTCTTTCCATGGACCGATTGGATCCTTTTGATTTGCATTGTCCTATTCGCATACGCAACCATGATCTCCTGGTCTTACTATGGCATGAAAAGTTGGGCATATCTCTTCGGCGACAAATGGTGGATTAAGCAATCTTTCAACCTCTTGTTCTTATTCTGCACCGTCCTAGGAACCGTTAGCAGTTTCGGTGCAGTCGTAGACTTCTCCGACATGATGATCTTAGGCATGGCCTTCCCAAACCTCATTGGCTTGTGGGTGTTGAAGGATGAGGTGAAGAGGGAACTTCAAAAGTATTGGACGGAGAGAAAGAATGTGGCGTAGCCACTAATGTTGCGAAGCAACGAATGCCGGAGGCGAATGTGGCAGAGCCACTAATGTTGCGAAGCAACGAATGCCGAAGGCGAATGTGCTAAAGCACGAATGCAGCAGAGCTGCGAATGCCGTTGGCGATTGTCTTCGACTTGCAACATCTTACTTTGAATTCTTTTCGTTTTGTAGTTTTTTCCGCATGGCAGTTGATAGTGCGTAGAGAGTTGCACCAATGGCGCGGATTTGCTTGTTTAATTCATTGAACTCTTCCGTAGGAATGTACTCTGTTTCATGCAAGAGGTTGATCCAGTATTTTGTTTCGCTGGCTTCTTTGAATGCAATAAAAACCTTGTGGGTATAATCTTTAAGTGATTCTGCACTTCTAGCCTCATGAAGATTCGCACTTATTGAAGTGGCACTTCGAATAAGTTGGTTGGAAATGTTGAACTCTCTTTCTTGTGTTTGCAGTCGCTTACCTAATTTAACTGCTGTTACCGCAAAGTCTTTTGCTGTTTGATGAATTGGAATCATAGTTTTAATTTTTCGACAAAGATGTTGTGTCACTTTGCGAAAAAAAAGAAACCCATATTCTCATAACAATTTTCACGAAACGTTGAAACTTAGTGAAATCAATGATTTTCAAGCATATCTCAATAGCATAACTAACGTGTTTACACATTAGCCGCAGGCATTAGTTCGAAGAAAATTCGCCCTACGGGCATTCGCAGCTCTGCTGCATTCGTGCTTGCACATTAGCCTCAGGCATTCGTGGCTCTGCCACAATCGTGCTTGCACATTCGCCCAACGGGCATTCGCAGCTCTGCTGCATTCGTGCTTCAGCACATTCGCCCTCTGGGCATTCGTGGCTTCGCCACATCAGTTGCCCTCGCAACGCTATTTAATCAACAACACCCCTTCATTTACAGAACTGCCTTCAGAATTGGAAGGGTCAATTGGGTAATTGTATTCATAAATGACCAAGCGAAATTGCTTCCCATCTTCAAACCAGTCGTAGGTAAATGCAGGTTGATTTGCTGCTTGACGATCAAGGGCTTTGCAAAAAGAGTAAAACTCATTTTTGAATTCTCGAATAATCTCCTTCCCATTGTCTTTGTAGGTAATGGTGAAGTCTGATATTTTCGCCTTGGAGCCGAAAGTCAAAAAGTGCAATTCATTGAACCCTTGAACAAAGATTTCATTCAAATCAACATTTACATACTTGACACCGCTCTCGACGGCCCGTTCATCCTCAGATGACGACTGAATTAACCTGTTTCTAAATCGATCAGAATCAATTATGTCCGATACTAAATCGTAGCTACCGATACCGCCACGAACCTTTACCGGCAACTGATTCGATTCGAACCAATCGGTGTGTTCAGATTGATTGTAATACAGATAATACAACTGACTTCTCAATTCTTCTTGATCAATTTTATCGAGGCTCATGATTTCTTCAGTGCGTCTTGACTGACTTTTGAAACTGATAGAATGGGCGCTCAACGGTCCGCCCCATTGGTATAAAAAGGTTATGATGAAAAGTGAAATCGGAAATGCCAGTAATGATCTTCTTTTGTAGAACCCGTTGTACAATGAAATAAACGTAAGCCAAATGGCCAGATACAAAACCAATGCACGTGACTCCGTTAAACCATAAGCGAGAACGCGCGTGCAGATGGCAATCCACAACATCACAAGCAGAGGCAACATGAGCCAATAAAATATTTTAGCAAACTTTCCTAACCAATTCGATTCCATATTTCGGAAGGGTTCAGCAAGAAGAATCGTAAGTATTCCTAACGTACAAAATACCAATATCCAAATACTCACATTTCCTTTGGGCAAATCGAACATGAATAAAATTTTTGCGAGGTAGATATAAAGTATAGACAGGTATAAGACTACAAGAGGAACAAGAATGTACTGAACTAAAATGCGAAAAGCTTTTGGAGGATCCACAACCCAATTCCCCTTATTCAATTCCGTTGGTGTTCCCGCAAAGAAGAAGAGAATGTGGAAAATACCGCAAACAGTAATTAAAACTTCACCAATGAATTGACCATCTTCAAACACTCCGAAAAGCAATTGAATGGCTCCTATGGCCATTCCCAATCCAATTGCAATAATTCCCGTGAAAATGGAACTCAACGCAAATCGCGAAAACATCCATTGATTGAAATTCCAAAATAAATCTTTTCGCATACCCACCAAGAAGGGCAAGAAGGAAGCGAGCAAGTGGCTTGTTATAAAATAAAAAATGCAAATAGTCACTCGCATATTTTCGGGAAAGTCCTTTGATAACAAAAGATGAGTGATAATCAATACATGAATTACAACTCCTAGAGCAAGAAAGAGCCACGGCCTAAATCGAATGCTCGAATTGCTTTCAATGGCAATAACAGCAGCGTAGTGAATGGGAATACCCAAAAACAACCCGTAAATTAAAACAACAATTGGATAATCGTAAATACCCGTTTCTATTGCAAAGTTCCAAACTGCTATTCCTAAAACCGCTGAAACAATAACCAAAGGAAATCCAACGATCACGCGCTTTGCTTCGCTTTTCAATTCATTCAGTTTAAACATATTCTGGATATTAAAAATTACAACAACTTGTTAAATATAGATATACAAAACGAAGCCAACGAGTCTGCTATAATTTATTCGTCAAAAGACGTATAGTCTGATCGACACCCCTGCTCTCAGATTCGCCCAACGGGCATTCGCAGCTCCGCTGCATTCGTGCTTTTGCACATTCGCCCAACGGGCATTAGTGGCTCCGCCACATCAGTATCCAGTTTCGAAGTAACGCCTCACTCCTCTCTTTCCTTCATTCAGAAACAACTCCTTCTGCTCTTGAGAAAGTTTCTTCACCTTCGGACCAATACCGGCGTCGCTGATGCTGATGGTTCGCTCCCAGTCGAGTTCAGTTAACATGAATCGATTGAGGTTTTCCTTCATGATGTAATACACACTTCCCACTAAATCCTTCGTGCTGTGAATGGGATAATACGGATCGGATTTAGTCTTGGTTCGATCCCTCGTAATCTGGTATTCACTGTCTATGCGGAAGCCGAGGGTAATCATGGGATCTTGCACATAAGGTGCTTGATCAAATACCCAGATCGGATAGTTGGAAAGAAATCCACCGTCTAAGCAAATGTGGTCTTTGTCTTCATAATGACGAACATCTACGCGCTTTCCCTCGTCGTTCATAACGAAAGGTTCGTAGTACAACGGCACCGCCATGCTTGCGCGAACGCCGTCTACAATGCGCATATTCGGATAACGATAATAATCGAAATACTCTGCCTTCTGATGATTCATGCACGTAGCCGTAACCACCAATTCACGATAGGTTGAATCTTTGTCGGCGAGTTTCTTCAACTCCATAAATGTGATGTCCTTGTTCCCTGTTTTAGCAGCAACCAATTCTTCCATCCATCTCAAAAAACGCTCGCCACGGTAGTATCCCATACGCTTCCGAAGACGATGAAGCCCACCAATAAATAATCCGCCTCCGTCGTTCAACTTAGCGAAATTCATTCCACCAATAATCACTGAAATTTCTGTTGGAGTATAACCCACCGCTAGCAGACATGACGTGATCGCTCCTGAAGATGCTCCGGCAACGCGACGAATGTCTTTCAAGTAACCGCGCGAATCCATTTCCATAAGTGCACCGCAATAAGCTACACCGCGAATCCCACCGCCTTCAAACACCAGGTTTTCGAAATGTGAATGAGCGAGTCTTTCTTGACGTTCCATCTTCGCCATGACTTCTGGTGATTCGGCTTGGGCAATTAAAAACTTCGAACTAAAAAAAAGTACGAAGAGAATAAAGACATGTTTACTTTTATGCATAATTCAAAATTACACAGAATGTCAAAAATTCTTTTAGAAATAATTGCCACAAATCCAGAATCTTGTTTAATCGCAAACGAAAACGGAGCAAAGCGTCTTGAAGTATGTTCGGCTTTGCAAGTTGGTGGATTAACTCCAGCACTGTCTTTAATTGAATTTGCCGTTGAGCGAACTTCTTGTGATATAGCGGCACTCATTCGATTGCGTGAAGGATCATTTGTTTATTCGGAAGAAGAAATTAAAATAATGTGCAACGACATTCGTCGATCAAAGGACAAAGGAATTAAAGCCGTTGTAGTTGGTGCATTGAATGCCGACGGAACAATAGATTTTAGAGCATTGGAGCGATTTGTAAAAGCTGCAAATGGCATAGACGTAGCATTTCAACGCGCGTTCGATGTTTGCACCAATGGCGATGAAGTCATTGCGCAATTGGAAAGTGCTGGATGTAAGCGATTGCTTTCTTCAGGAAAAAAAATGACGTGTGTTGAAGGAATTGACAATTTAAAACGCTACGCTTCACTGGCAAACACCATGGAGATTATGCCGGGTTCAGGACTTCGCAGTTCGAACATTGCGCAAGTGTATGACGAATGTTTTTCAAGCTATCACACTAGCGCTTCTGAGATTGTTCATCTTGGCGAATTAGGTGTAATGCCAAAAGAATATCTTAGAGCAAATGGCACCGAGGTAAAGACTATTGCTGAATTCCTTCGATCGAAGTCTATCGATTAATTAATTGCTGAAGCCGTTGGCTCTGACTCTTCATTTTAGGCAGATCCAAGGCTTCTTTTATGTAGAATTTTTCTTTGGTGGTTAGGTGCCAACTTAAACTAACCTCCCATTGCTTTCCTTGTTGAAGTTCGAATGTTACCAAATCAATGGGAACAGCATATTTCTCTGCAAGCAACGCTAACTGTTCGTCGAAGTTGAAATCTTGCGTCCGCGTCAAATTACCATAGACACTCCCAACCGGCAAAGTCCATTCACGAAGCAGAGATGGACTTCCATCTCCTAAATCAGCGCCTTTTGGCAGGTCGTGAATAGAAAGAATAACCACACCACTGGTGTTTTTTGAAATCCATTCTTCAAAGAATCGAATAAATTCAATGGTTGTCTTTGTCCCGAAATTATCTCGCAATCCAGCGTCCATACACTGAATACTTGGAACAGTCGGAAGAGAGACCGAAGGAAGAATATAAGGAAAGGTAGCATTCATGCGAAGAACCGAAAGAAGGCTGGTGTTCTGCCAATTATTATTCTTGAAGATTTCGGAAAACTCAATATTTTCGGTGGTATTCGGAGTGAAATTAGCCAGACTGTTGGGTCTTCTTAAAAAGGCCAAAGGCATGGAAGATATGAGCATGCGTCTTCCATCATTGACAATAGTTGGAGAGAAAATAAGAGTTGGCACTTTAGCCGAACGTTCATTCGGTTCTAGTGATTTCATTCGTTTATCTAGTCTTCCTTCCGTTGCATTTGCAAGGGCTCGTTCAAACGTAAATCCTCTATCTTGAAAGTAACTGTTATTATTTTCATAAGCATGTTTGTATCGAATGAACCAATCGTTCAACGTAAAGGACGCAAGAATTGGATTCAAAAAATCTGTGGCTATTTGTTCGCAATATTTTTCTTTCCGATAGCAATCTATCTTACCATCGAGCTCATCTGCTTTTAGCTCATGCAAAAATGCAGCTCCCAACATTCCTCCTGATGCGCCAGTCATGAGTATGGTGTGATCAAATAATTTCCCATAACACAGACTATCTGCCTGCATGAAACTCTTCATAACCCAATAGGCAGATCGACTTCCACCACCACTGACATTTAAAATTACCAATTTAGGAAGGCTGTCTCCTGAGGTCACGTTTTTCGCCTTCCAATTTTCGAGTGTTGCTTGCCAAACTATTCTCGAGTTTTCGACTTCATCACGAGAAGCGATTCGAAAGGTATTTTCGTCGTACGTTGGACGTGAGTTATAGTCTAAGCCAAAAGCCCTACTTTCAAATTGAAACCAATCTAATTTCTCATAGGCTATTTCTAAAAACAAAATTCCCAATATGAGTATAACGAAATACCAGCCCTTGAGCCTGTGATGGAGAACCGAAAGAAACACAAGCAACAAAGTAAACAGAAGAAGCAAAGAAGCTGCTGTGGGCAAGGCTAAGGAGGGCAAGTGACTAATTGCGCCCAACAATAAAAATGAAATAATGAGAAATACTTCGAATCGCCAAGCACTCAACTGGTGTTTATGCAAAATTCGATCTAACATTTCTTTCGAGTAATGTTCAGAGGGTCTAGCCAATTGCCATTTCAATCTGTCTGTTAAATAGCTGCCGACACGCCATTTCTCTAAACGTGCCTCTTTTGCGCGTTGAATATCTTCTGTCGCAGAATTTTCTAGATCACTCAGGTGCGTTTTCAACTTCCTTCCGCGCAATAAGAAATAGGCAAGAACCACCACTTGAAAGACCACGATTCCAATGACCCACACAAACGAATATCCGAGAGCGGTGGAAAACGAAACCATTTCTTCGCGCATAGCTAAATCAATAGACTTAACAATGTATATAAGAATAAAGCAAAGTGGGATAATCGAATTGTTGATCACAAAAATTCGAAATGGATTTTTCAGCGTGTGAATGAATGAAAAACGATATCCGTGTAAAATGTAGCTATACAGATGAAAGGCCGAAAAAAATCCTCCTGTAGCCACTCCTGAAATGAAATAAGCCAACGCTCCGAAAGTTCCTAAATATTCAGGAAGAAGGAATTGCTTTTGCACACCAAACCCCGGCGCAAGAGCACCCGTTAGAATTGCAAAAAGAACTAACCAAATGGATAGTAAGAGTGCGTTTTTCTTAATGTGAAGCAGCAATAGCTGAAATGGAAAACTATATCGAATGTTTTTAACCCAGCGGAAAAGAGTGGCTTTAAACATGGAATTAAGCTTATTTTGAGTGGAAGGTAAGAATAGTTTTTAGGCTTGGCTGGTTAAAAGGAAGTATTTTTGCGAAATGGCAGTGGAGATAAAAAATAAAAAAGCGCTCTTTCAATATTTCATATTGGAAGAGTTCACTGCTGGTATTGTTTTAACTGGAAGTGAAATCAAGAGCATTCGTGCGGGCAAAGCAAACATAGCAGAGGCCTATTGCAAGTTAAATGGAAATGCACTGATTATTCTCAACATGAACATTGCTCACTACGGCAATGCTGGATATGCGCAACACGAAGAACGACGAGTAAAAACATTGCTTATTCAACAAACAGAAATCGATCGTCTCAAGCGTAAGCTCAAAGACACAGGTGTAACCATTGTTCCCATGCGCTTATTCATTTCAGAAAAAGGTTGGGCCAAATTAGATATCGCTTTAGCAAAAGGTAAAAACGTTGGTGACAAACGCGCCGACGTTAAAGACAAAGACCTCAAACGCGAAGCCGACAGAGCGAAATTGCGTTAACCTAAAAATTCTTCTTCCACTAAATACTTGCGAATCTTATCACTCAATTTTTCAGAAACCGGAACAAGCGGCAGACGAAGATAGTTTTCGCAGATATCTAGGTGAGCAAGCACTTCTTTGATTCCCGCTGGATTTCCTTCGGCAAATAACAAATGAATTAAATCTAAAAGCTTATAATGAATGGCTCTCGCCTCTTCGAAATTGTTATTCAAAGCTGCTTGAATCATTTGAGAGAATTCCTTCGGAAAGGCATTTCCAACTACAGAAATTACACCATCACATCCAGCAGCTAAAAGAGGTAAGGTCAAGGCGTCATCACCACTGATAACCATGAACTCTTTCGGGGTAACGTTAATGACATTCATGATTTGCTCTACGCTTCCACTTGCTTCTTTAATACCAATGATGTTCTTGCATTCAAAGGCAATGCGCGCAACGGTATCAGGCATCATATTCACCGCAGTTCTTCCTGGCACATTGTACAACACAATTGGAATTTTGCTTGCTTCACTGAGGGCTTTGTAATGCTCAACCAAGCCATTCTGAGTTGGCTTATTGTAATAAGGATTCACGGAAAGAATAGCATCTATACCTTCTGTATCCATTCTGCTTAATTGCTGAACAAGCTCATACGTGTTGTTTCCACCTAAACCTAAAACAATAGGCTTAGACCCATTGTTAGCCTCTAATACAGTATCTAGAACTTCTTTCTTTTCTTCTTTAGTGAGGGTAACCGACTCGCCGGTTGTTCCTTGAACAACCAAATAATCAACTCCACCTTCAATTAAATGGGACGTTAATTTTTTAAGTCCAGTAATATCTACTGAACCATCTTTGCGAAAAGGCGTAACCATTGCCACACCTAATCCTCTCAACTTCTCTCTCATTTTTATTTTATTTGTGGATTGCTTAAATACACATCCAAGTTTTGCAGATACTTGTCAATGGTTGGGTTGTCCCCAAGATCAATCATGAAATCGCATTGCAAAGCGGCGCGCGAATCACGCAACCCTACTTTCATTCGTGCTTTGCTCTCTTTGAATATGAAATTCAACGGAACATGATCACCGTTAGATAAGTCTATCAGAATATCAAAATCTTCCTTCGTGAACTTGGAAACATTCTGCACAGGACGCAGATACCAGTTTAAATCGTCTTTGGTAAAATATTCAAACTCTAGTTTCTGTGATTGCCAAATTGGTAAATTCTTACTTGAATCATTTACAAAACCAACACATCGCACGTGACGAACACCAAACTTATCTTTAAGATATTTCGCAAATGCTTTTATTTTATTGAAGTAGCGTTCGTCGGCATCTACGTACATTATTCCAATTGATTGCGCATCATGAAAATTAGAACCCGAACGCATACGCGATGCGTCCGGCAATTTTCCCAAAGCACGTCTACCAGCAGATAATTTTATTTTTTCTACGAACTTCATTCTTACAAATTTACGAACACTTTTCTATATTTCGAACGTCACAGCTTAAAAGCGGAATATATTTGAAACCATTCAACTCAAATTATGACTAAAAAAGGACTTTCCCTCTTCGCCCTAACCATGATTGCCATTGGAAGCACCATTGGCTCAGGAATATTTAAAACCCCTACTAGCATTGCCCAGGCAGTGCCTGATCCTATGTGGATGACCGTGCTTTGGATTGCAGGCGGTGTGGTATGCATGATTGGCGCATTGGTATATGCTGAAATGGGCGGACGCTTTCCAAAAGGTGGCGGAATCTATACTTATTTAAAGGAAGCCTTTGGACCACTCCCAGCATTTTTATACGGTTGGTGTTTACTTACGGTGGTTTCATCGGGCACAATCGCAGCTCTCATTGTTGTCTTTGCCGATTACTCTCAAAAGATTGTCGGATTTTCAGATCAGCTTATTCCTGTAGTAGCCGCCTCGTCTATTGTTATACTCACCTTATTCAACATGTTTAGCTTAGACAGCTCGAAATGGTTTGCCAATGTTTCAACTGTTATGAAAATCATTGGTATTTACGGTCTACTTATTCTACTACTCTTCTTAGGAACAAACAGCATTTTCGAAAACAGCATTTCTGTCTCCGAAGTTTTCACAAGTGAAAAAGCTCAAGGATTCGGTTGGGCGAAAGCATTTGTTGGTGTGCTTTGGTCATACACCGGATGGCACTACGCGAGTTTCGTAACCAATGAGGCGGAGAACCCAAAGCGCAATGTACCGCTTGCTCTTATCCTTGGAACGTTAGTCGTTACCCTTTCATACGTATTGGTGAGCATCGGCTATATGAATGTATTGAGTATTGAGGAAATTCAAAACAGTAAAACACTCGCAGCAGATGCTATGGAAAAAATTATTCCAGGTGGATCATTCGCTGTGTCTATTCTTATTGCGCTTTCTGTATTTGGTTGTGCTGGGCTATATGTGCTTGCGACACCACGCATTGTTCAACAGATGTCGAATGAAGGGCTTTTCTTTGAAGCGTTCGGAAAATCACATCCGAAATTCGGAGTGCCTGTAAACGCCATTCTATTGCAATCGGCTTGGGCCATTGTGCTCATCTTCGTTTGGGGAAAATTCGAGGCGCTCTATACATACGTTACCATTACTGAATGGTTTTTCTTGGCCATGGCTTGTTCTGGAATATTTGTTTTCAGAATGAAAAAGATGGGACAAACAGATGGTATTTTTAAATCGCCACTTTATCCTGTTTTACCTGTATTGTTCATTGCAGTAGTAGCCTGGTTCATTGTGAAAAATGCGTTGAGCGATGATCCTGCTGCATACTTCGGACTTATGGTTATTCCTGTTGGCGCCGTTGTTTATTACGTTTACGGAAAGAGTAAATCAAAATAATTCTAACGATTTCAATACTTAAAGCCCACTTTGGTGGGCTTTTTCACGCGCTAGAAGCTAGCAAATCAAGGCATTTCAGAATAAAAACCTCGTGGTTATGAACAACAACGGGCTTTTTTCAACAAAATGATAAAAATCCTCAATGTTTACTTGCGAATTAGAAAGAGCTTCTTTTACATTTGGAATAACAAACAAATGTTTAATTTATAAAAACCAAAACAAAATGAACAAAGCAGAATTGATTGATGCTATCGCAGCATCTTCTAAGCTTACAAAAGCTGATTCGAAGCGTGCATTAGATGCATTCATCGAAGTGACTACAAAAGCATTGAAAAAAGACGACCGTGTTGCCCTAGTTGGTTTCGGTTCTTTCTCTACTTCAAAGCGTGCGGCTCGTAAAGGACGTAACCCACAAACTGGAAAAGAGATCACTATCAAAGCTAAGAAAGTAGTTAAGTTCAAAGCTGGTACTGAGTTATCTTCTAAAGTGAAGTAATTTTCAGTTTCGAAAAATATGAGGGCTGCTTCGGCAGCCCTTTTTATTTTTGCACGACATGAGTCACGAATTATACGACCTCTTCTGCGAAGCGCTCACGCCTTTCAAGCAACAACGTTTCGACGAAGTCGTTAATCTGCGCACGAGATATTTAACTATTGTGCTTGAAGATCTCTATCAATCGCACAACACAAGCGCTATTCTTCGAAGCATGGAATCCTTTGGAGTTCAGGACGGGTACTTAATTGAAAACACAAATCCATTTCAACATTTACAACGCATTTCAAAAGGCGCTGGCAAATGGCTCACACTTCACCGTTACAATTCAACTCGAAACAACACTGTTGAATGTGTTCGTGATTTAAAAAACCAAGGCTATCGCTTGGCTGTAACACATTTGCACGGCAATTCCATTCCTCTTTCTGAATTAAATCTTTCTCAGAAGACTGCGCTGGTCATGGGAACAGAACTTTCCGGCGCTAGCGAATATATGGTTGAACAGGCAGATGTACTCGTGCACATACCCATGCAAGGATTTACAGAAAGTCTCAATGTCTCTGCCGCAACAAGCATTGCGTTGCAGCACTTGACCACTAACTTGCGCCGCAGTTCTATTGACTGGCAATTGAGTGAGCAAGAAAAACTAGCGCTAAAACTTGAATGGGCTCGACACAGCATTCATTGGTGGAAGCACATTGAAGCCGAATGGCAAAACAAAAATCATGTCTGAAAAAATTGCATTAGACACCTCAAGCAAAGCGCTATTGCAAATGGCGCTTCCCTTGTGCATGGGAGCTTTCGTGCAATTCATTGTTGTACTTGTAGATAATTATTTCGTTGCGCAATTGAATGGAAAAGCCATGAGCGCTGTGAGTTTCGTTGGACTTATTTACATTGCGCTTGCCATGCTTTCAGCTGGATTATCAAATGCCTCGCAAATACTTATCGCAAGAAAACGCGGTGAAGGACGAAGTGAAGAAATACCTACCGTTTTTGCCAATGCATTATTCATTGGTGTATTTATCGTTCTGATTCAATTTCTAGTTTTAGCTTTTTTCATCCCAACTTTTTTAGATCGAAGTATTGAAGATGAGGAGACGCGGAATTACATGAAAACCTTCGCAGAAACACGGGCATACGGATTTATATTTTTCACTTTCATTCAAGTGTTACAATCTTTTTGGTCTGGCATTGCCCTTACACGTAGTATGATCTATTCAACGATCACCGTGGCACTTTTCACCATCGTTTTCGATTATCTATTTATTTTCGGAAATTTCAATTTCCCAAGAATGGAAGTCCGCGGAGCTGCTATCGCAACGAACATTGGAGAAGCTGCCGCTGCTATCGTTCTGTTTGTATATACCATCAGCCATACGAAATACAAGGAAGTTAGACTCTTCCGAAACTTATATCGCGTTCCCTTCAATTACACGAAAGACCTTTTGAAATTAGGTGTTCCAATTATGCTACAAATGGTGGTAGCCCTGAGCATCTGGATCATCTTCTTCGCTTTCATTGAAAAGAAAGGAGATGACTCGTTTCAAAGCGCATTCATTGTCCGTAACATGTACATGTTGGCATGGGTGAGCGTTATGGGATTTTCAAGCACCACGAAGACCTATGTATCTGGGTTACTTGCAGAAAAAAGAAGTTCTGAAATTTTTCATGTCATCAAAAGATTGGCCCTATTGAACTTTTCCTTCATACTCATCCTCACACACGGTCTGTGGCTTTATCCGGAAAGCATTGCCCACCTCTTCAATGCCAATGAAGAAACAACCAGACTCACCGTGAAAAGCATGTATATTGTGTTTCCGGC
Source organism: Flavobacteriales bacterium (assembly GCA_947466425.1). Classification (GTDB taxonomy): domain Bacteria; phylum Bacteroidota; class Bacteroidia; order Flavobacteriales_D; family Sanyastnellaceae; genus CAIZGX01. Next base: position 8,308 of record CANIBZ010000018.1, on the reverse strand, counting down.
TATTTCAATCTTCGCCGTGACCAGTATTTTATTGGCTGCAGTAGAGGGCGCTGGCAAAACCATTCAGGGATTCTTTATTGAACTTGCCACGACAGTTATTTACCTCTCCTACGCCTATTATATATCCTTTCATACCAATGCCGATGTGGCTATAATATGGACTTCGGACTATATCTATTTCATGGGTCTTGGGCTTTTTTCTATGTTGGTGTTTCGAAATACCTCGTGGTTCAAAAAAACACCGAGGAAAGATTTCCACAATGGCTAATTATTCGAAAGGGTCGCAGTAATTTTATGCTCCTATCTGAATAATTTCCATGTATTTAATTTTCGACACAGAAACCACTGGCCTTCCTCAAAACTACAATGCGCCACTGACCGATTTTAACAATTGGCCTAGACTCGTGCAATTGGCTTGGCAACTGCATGGCGAAAGAGGAAATTTAATTTCGCAAGGAAGCATCATTGTTCAGCCCAATGGATTTTCCATTCCCTATACTTCTGAAAAGATTCACGGCATTTCTACAGAACGCGCTACGAAAGAAGGTATTCCACTTAACGAATCTTTAGACAGATTCGAGGAGGCCCTTGATCAAACGCAATTTTTAGCTGGACATAACATTGAATTCGATATAAACATTGTTGGATGTGAATTTTTGCGTGAAGGAAGAACCAATGTGCTCGAGCAAATGTCGAGTATGGACACCAAAGAATTCGGGACAGAGTTTTGCGCCATTCCTGGTGGACGTGGAGGCAAATTCAAGTGGCCAACACTTACTGAACTTCACGAAAAGCTGTTTCATGTAAAATTCGAAGAGGCTCACGACGCCGCATACGACGTGGCAGCTAACGGCAAATGTTTCTTCGAACTGATTCGCATAGGCGTTATTCCTGCATCTGCTGGAATAGCGAAAGACGAAGTTATTTATGAAGCGCCTGTTCTTCAAGACAGTAATTTCAAAGCTGAAAAAATAGACACACAAGAGTCTGTTTCCAAAGAGCCCGAAATTGAAATAGATGAGAATTTAAAATTCGTTCATCTTCACGTGCATTCTCAATACAGCATTCTTCAGAGTACAACAACCATTGACGCGCTGATTAAAAAATCACTGGCTATGGGCTCCCCAGCTGTTGCGGTAACGGACGCTGGAAACATGATGGGGGCATTTCACTTCGTGAGTGCTGCTCACAAAAAAGGAATTAAGCCCATTGTAGGAGCTGAATTGAACATGTGCCGAAATCACGCCGACCGCTCAGCGAAAGACGATGGTTATCCGGTTGTGTTACTTGCGAAAAATTTTAAAGGATATCAAAATTTATCGAAGCTTTCTTCGATTGCTTATACTGAAGGATTCTATTACGTGCCGCGTATTAGCAGAGACCTTCTTGTTCAATACAAAGAAGGCCTCATCCTTTGCACAGGCTCACTTTGGGGTGAAATACCTTCAACCATTTTGAATATTGGCGAAGAAAAAGCGGAAGAACTTTTTGTTTTTTGGAAGGAACAATTTGGTGAAGATTTTTATGCTGAATTGAATAACCACGGTTTGGAAGAAGAACAAGTCGTTAACCGAACGCTTGTTCGGTTTTGCGAGAAGCACAACGTGAAATATTTAGCAGCCAACAACACTTATTACACGGAAAAAAGCGATGCGGAAGCGCAAGACGCTTTGATCTGTGTGAAAGAAGGCGAAAAAGTAAGTACCCCTTCCAAATACATTGGAAAGAAAGGAAGAGAGTTCCGATTTGGTTTTCCGAACAACGAGTTTTATTTGAAAGATGCTCAAGAAATGGCGCAAGCTTTCTCTGCTTATCCCGGAGCTCTTGAGACTACGATTGAAATAGCAGACAAATGCGATGGCTATAAACTCGATAGAGAAATCTTACTTCCGAAATTCGATATTGAAGAAACCTTCATTTCAAATTTTCAAACTGAAATCATTGCCTCTCACGAACGATTGATTGGCCAACGTATTGAAAAATGGACGTCAGACGGATACGATGAAGAGCGCATTGCGCAAGAAAAAGACAAGTTAAAAACCATTGCAGAACAGTCGGCTTATCTCGAGCACTTGGCCTTCAAAGGGGCGACATACCGTTACGGAGAATTCGACGAATCCATTCGCGAGCGTTTGAAATTCGAGCTTTCCGTTATTGAGAAAGCTGGATATCCAGGATACTTACTTATTGTGGAAGACTTCTGCAACGAGGCGCGGAAGATGGACGTTTCTGTTGGTCCTGGACGTGGTTCCGCGGCAGGATCGGCCGTTGCATATTGCCTTCGGATTACAGATGTGGATCCGATTAAATATGATCTCCTCTTTGAGCGTTTCTTGAATCCGGATCGTGTGTCGATGCCCGATATGGATATCGACTTCGAGGACGAAGGACGAGAAAAAGTTATTGAGTACGTACGAAATAAATATTCGCGCAACGCAGTTGCGCAAATCATTACCTACGGTACCATGGCCGCGAAGTCGGCCGTAAAAGACGCTGCGCGCGTGTTCGACTTGTCTATCGGAGAGTCGGAACAATTGACGAAATTAATTCCCGATCGCGCATCGCTTTCAGATATCTTCAACAAAGAAGAAAAGCAGCTGAAAGAAGATTTTTCTAGCGAAGAATTCGAGCGCATGCAGCGCATGCGCGCCATTGCTGCAAGCACAACACCGGAAGGTAAAGTGTTGCGAATGGCGAAAATATTAGAAGGGTCCATTCGCAACACGGGAACTCACGCCTGCGGCGTGATTATCACCCCTACGGACATCACGAACTTCGTTCCGGTAGCAACCGTGAAAGACAGCGACATGTGGTGCACACAGTTCGACAACTCCGTTGTAGAAAAAGCGGGGCTTTTGAAAATGGACTTCTTGGGTTTGAAGACGCTGAGCATTATCAAAAATGCAATCAAACTCATTAAGCTTTCCCACAACATTGATATAGACATTGACAACATTCCCATCGACGACGAAAAGACCTACGAGCTTTTCCAGCGAGGTGAAACAGTTGCCATTTTCCAATATGAAAGTGAAGGTATGCGCAAACACATGCGCGACCTCAAACCTACCGTTTTCGCCGACTTAATTGCCATGAACGCCTTGTATCGACCAGGTCCTATGGAGTACATTCCGCAATTCATTCGTCGTAAACACGGTCTAGAAAAAATTGAATATGATCTTCCTGAAATGGAAGACAACTTGAAAGAGACCTACGGTATTACCGTATACCAAGAGCAAGTGATGTTGCTGTCTCAGCGACTTGCAAACTTTACCAAAGGTCAGGCCGACGTCTTGCGTAAAGCAATGGGTAAAAAACTCATTGAAGAACTGAACAAGATGAAAAGTTTGTTCATGGAAGGAGCCATTGCAAATGGACATCCGGCAGATAAGCTTGAGAAGATTTGGACCGACTGGGAGAAGTTTGCGAGTTACGCCTTCAACAAATCTCACTCGACATGTTACGCATGGATCGCTTATCAAACGGCCTATTTGAAAGCACACTACCCCGCAGAGTTTATGGCTGCAACTTTAAGCAACTCCATGAGCGATATTAAGGGAGTTACTTTCTTTATGGAAGAATGCAAGCGCATGCGCATTCCCGTTCTTTCTCCAGATGTGAACGAATCACTTTCGCTTTTTTCAGTAAACAAAGCTGGAGCCATTCGCTTTGGATTGGCCGCTGTGAAAGCAGTTGGAGAGAATGCCGTAGAAAGCATGATTCGCGAACGCGAAACAAAACCGTTTGAAACGGTATTCGATTTTCTAGAACGCGTAGACGATAAAGCAACCAACAAACGTGTTCTTGAAAGCTTGGCCATGTGCGGAGCTTTCGACCGATTCGGAATTACACGCTCTGCGTATTTCGGGACGGACAACAAAGGCGAAGGATTCATTGATACCCTAGTGAAATATGCACGTGCAGCGCGCGACGGGAAAAACTCATCACAGGCATCATTATTCGGAGAAGATTCCGGCGTGCAAATTCAACCGCCCACCATCCCTAAGGTTGAACCTTGGGATGCGCTTACCGAATTATCAAAAGAAAAAGAGCTTGTTGGAATGTTCATCTCCGGACATCCACTCGACGATTTCGCATTGGAAATCGAAGCCTTCTGTTATCCAAATTCAATGGAAGCTTTAGAAAATCCTGAACCCAACAACGGCCGTGAAATTTCCTTTGCAGGCATTGTGAAAAACGTGCAGCACCGCATGTCGCAACAAGGCAATCCTTACGGAAGCTTCACCCTGGAAAACGGAGAAGGTTCGCACGACTTCCGCTTGTTCCGAAAAGACTACATGAGCTTTAAAGCCTATATGCAAGATAACTTCTTTTTGTATGTGCGCGGACGTTTTCAAAAACGTCGCTATGGACAAAACACAGAAGAAAAAACTGAATTTCAAATTGCAGAAATATCACTCTTAGCCGAAGTAAAAGAAAAGCTTGGGCGTTATTTGACTATTGGAATTGATTCGGAATTTCTAACTGAGAAAACCATTGAAAAACTAGATGAACTGTTGGTGAAAAATACTGGACACGCTCAGCTTCGCATAGAATTAAAAAACGGTGAAGACCGCGTGGTTCTTCCTTCTTCGGAAAGAAATAAAATTCTAGTGACTAAAGAAATTCAAAACGAACTCGAGGCGATTCCCGGTGTTTACTCCATTTCGCTTTCTTCCCGTTAACGAATACTAATTTTCTGAACGCCTGAATGTTTTTCAGATTGAAAAACGAGAAAATAAATCCCTGGTGAAGCATTCACTTGGAATTCGTTTGATCCTGAATGACTGTATGTCAATTTACCGTCTATGCTGTAGACCTGAACATTCAGATTATTCACCTGTTTTGAAGATTGAAAGACATTGTTTCCAACTGAATAAAACGAAAGATTTTCCTCAGCTGTTAGATCTTCTGTACCTACATAAAAGCAATCGTTGTTTACACTCGTCGGATCCAATGCAGAAAGAACAATTGACTCGTTTCTGTATACCGTTGCCTGTTGTTGCTTGTTCAATTGGAATCCGTTTGAACTTCCAACCAAATAAACCGTATCGTTTACGACAAGCAAATCTTTGCACACCTCAAACTTATTTGTCCCGACTGTTCCTCCGCCAGCGTATTGTCCCAAGACATTGGCTCGGTGTAACACCCACTCCTGCTCTCCAAATCCAAAGTCGGTTGTTTCACCCGCAAGGGTATACCCTTCGGAATTTGAATGTGCCGAGTTGTACCACATATTAAAATTGAAGATGTTGTAGGTCTCGGTATTGACTGTACCATCTAGGTTGAAAGCGCAAGTGTATGGATTACGAAGGGGACCATTCAAAAATTCTCCGGCTACAAAAACACCGTAACTCCAAACTTGCAAATCGTGAGCAAGTACACCTTGTCCCGAGACTTCATAGGTTTGTGAAACATATCCAACATAATCGAATTTCTTCACATCGTAATGCGCTGAAGTTCCATCGTCGTGATTATTCAAAATATAAAAATCGTTGTTGTAGTATTCCAAAGCCGCATTGCTGTTGACTCCTGTCGGATTTATATTTATTGGTGAAGAAAGATCTCCTGTGTCATTGAGGGAATACACAACCACACGCTCTTCACCCGATGGATAAAACGAATTGGTAGCGACCCATGCATTTCCAAAGTCATCCATCACAATGTTGCGCGCTTCGTCCCAAACACCTTCACCGAATTCCTTTGACCACACTAAATTTCCATTCGCATCTACCTTTCCAACTAAATTCTTGTAACCTGTAACCGAATTGCTCAATACCATTCCGCAGAAATAAATACTTCCATCGGAGTATACGGCTACATCATTTCCACGCTCAATTCCAATTCCACCAATATTAAAGGTCCATTCGCAATCGAGCGCTGCATTGAGTTTCGACAAGTACACATCGGTTTGCGAACCCACTTCTCCGCCTGTAGTTCCTACTGCCACGAACCCTCCATTCGGATGAGCAACAATAGATGCATATTCGTCAGAACCCGCACTGCCGTAATTGTGCACAACAGGTTGGGCCATGCTGATTTGAGCCAGCACAAGCGAAACGAACAAACAGATGAATTCGAATTTCTTCATGAATTATTTTTTTATCACTGCGCGAATTTCCATGACTTGTTCAAGCAGTTCTTCTAATTTACTTAATTGAAGCATGTTCGCGCCGTCACTTAAAGCAACAGCTGGATTCGGATGTGTTTCAATAAACAAACCATCGACTCCCACTGCAACAGCAGCTTTCGCAATGGTTCCGATAAGTTCTGGTCTTCCGCCGGTAACACCACTGCTCTGATTGGGTTGCTGCAACGAGTGCGTGCAGTCCATAATGGCAGGCGCATACTCTTGCATAACAGGAATACCACGGTAGTCGACAACAAGATCTTGGTATCCGAACATGGTTCCGCGCTCGGTTAACCAAACGTTGTTGTTCCCCGCTTCCTTTACTTTATTCACCGCGTGCTTCATGGATTCAGCAGAAAGGAATTGTCCTTTTTTAATGTTCACCACTTTCCCCGTTGCAGCTGCCGCTTGAAGCAAATCTGTTTGTCTACACAAGAAAGCAGGTATCTGCAAAACATCAACATAAGCCGCAGCCATAGCAGCTTCATCTGCTGCGTGAATATCAGTTACCGTTGGGATCCCGAATGTTTTTCCAACTTTTTGAATAAGCTCTAATCCAATCTGATCGCCTAACCCCGTGAATGAGTCTACACGAGAGCGATTCGCCTTTCTGTATGATGCCTTAAATACATAAGGCATACCCAATTTATCAGCAATCTCTTTAACACGTCCAGCAACTTCCATGACCAAATCCTCACCCTCAACCACACAAGGACCAGCCAAAAGCACAAGCGATTTGGTCTGCGCCATCTTCATTACATCTGCACTATTCATTTTCTTTCTTTTTCGTTTTGAATAAATAACTTAATTGAAGCGAAGCACTCATTTCTCTTGCTTCTTTGAAAAAATATCCTGGTGCATTCGTTGTTTGAATTCCAACATAAAACTGATTCGCAATTAGCCATTGCACGCCCATTCCCAATTTCCAATTGCCATATCCCCCGTTTGAAACATTCATGGAAGCTATGCAATTGTTTTTCGGCATATACATGAAACCAATAGTTGCCAAGGGCTTCATAGGTGCGGCATACATTTCCAATCCTGCTGTGAATCGAATTTTCTCATTCCAACGATAAACAGATCGCACATAAAAAGACCCGCGTAGTGGTCTCCAAAACGAAACGTTCTGAGAAGTGGTAATCAACGTGTCTGCAAATCCTGAAGTTCCATTCAGTAAAGAGTCGCCATTCAATATCCCATTCAGGTCAACTCCAGTCCAGGTAAACGTTGAGTCAAAAGAAACCACTTCACTTTGTCCATTCCAATTCACCCAACCCAAATTTCGAACACCAAGTGTATTCCACACTTCTTTTTTGTCTTCGCCTCTGTCCCGAACAAAATTGTATTCTCCGTCTATGCTAAAACCAATTCCATTTCCATTCGGTCTTGCCGCTGCGGAATGAATGTACTCTCCTGAGTAGTCGAGCTGCAGCGTATCGGCATTTTGCGAAGTGTAAAAAGATGAAGGGGGAAACAAACTGAATTGTTGGTAGGTTAATCCATTTACCATTGAAATTCCAATGGAACTGAAGGTGCGCTTATCGTAAATTCCAAAACCAATGGATTGAAATCCTTGCATCTCTCCTTGAATAGAACTCAACGAAACGCGCTTGCCTTGATAATTAACATTCCCATTACTGATCAAGTCGAAGGCCTCTTTCGAAATTCTTCCGCTTCCAAAATATCCTTTTCCAACTTGAATATACAAGTCGAGCATTTCACTTCCGAACAAACTGTCTCTTCCGCCGTAATACCTTGCGCGTGCATTTACGTTTCCACCGAACACCCCTAAATCTGACATTCCTTCTAGGGCTGAAACCCTCGATTCTGCAGTAACCGTTCCGCCAACAACAAAGGGCATTACAAGTTCCTTGGTTAAAAAAGTACTACCCGCTGCGCCACTTCCTTGAATATCTAAAATTCCGCGAAAAGCTTTTCCTGTGGTATCTGACTTCGTTAACCACAAGTATGAAGTTTGAGCGAACGATGCTATTCCGAATACAATGAATGCTATTGCTAAAATTAATTTTCTCATTGAACTTCAGCATTAAGAACAACGCCAGCTTTCACGCGAACGTCTATGAAATAGGAGTTGTAAAGATTCACCAATTGTGGAAATGACGGTGTGTTTGAAACGACCTGCATAATTAATTTCCCTTCCGACTTAATGGCGTTCCATTG
>CANIBZ010000017.1 GCA_947466425.1 Flavobacteriales bacterium | reverse complement strand
GTTATTCTCGACAATTCAAATCTTACTGAAGAAGAACAGTTTTCTTTTCTCATGGTGCAAGCAAAAAAGGCCATTGACATGAAAACGTTGGTCTAGTTCATTCACATTTCAATGTTGTAAAATACGTGGAACAGTTTTTAGCAGTCTCTCATGTGCGAATAACTTTAACACATGAAGAAATTTTTGAAATGGCCCGCTCTCGCAGTAGTGATTTTACTCCTCGCATTTCGTCCAATCCTAAAATCTTGCGAAGCATCTTTCGAAGAACCTTCGGCAACGCCGACCTTGCTTGCACCTTCCATCGGACCTTTCGTAGAAACTAGTATTACACCTTGCGAAGCGTCTTTCTCCGAATCTCGCGTAGCGTCTTTCAAAGAATCCTGGTCCGACAGCCTCATCAAAACCCTCACCCTCGATCAGAAAATTGGACAACTCTTCATGGTTGCCGCATGGAGCGATGAAAAGAAAGAGTCCTATAATCCAACACAGGTTGAGACGCTCATAAAAAACAACGGTATTGGCGGAATTATTTTCTTTCAAGGAGGACCTGTTCGTCAAGCAAAATTGACGAATCGATTTCAAGCTAAATCGAAAATTCCTTTGCTCATTGGAATCGATGCAGAGTGGGGACTGGGCATGCGTTTAGATAGCACCATTTCATTCCCACGGGCCATGACGTTGGGAGCATCCATGGATGAAAAATTGATTTATGAATTTGGAAAGGAAGTGGCGCGTCAATGCAAGCGCATTGGCGTTCACATGAACTTCGCGCCGGTAGTCGATGTGAATTCAAATCCAAAGAACCCTGTTATTTCGAATCGCTCATTCGGTGAAAATGCAGATCGCGTTACCACTTGCGGAATGGCTTATATGAAAGGGATGCAGGACAATGGCGTGTTAGCCAATGCAAAACATTTTCCCGGACATGGAGATACCGATGCCGATTCGCACAAGGAACTTCCAGTTGTAAATAAAAATTACGCGCAGCTTTCTTCCAATGAATTCAAGCCGTACAGGACCATGTTTGAAAATGGATTGGCAAGCGTAATGGTGGCGCATCTTTCACTTCCTGAATTTGAAAAAGAAGCGCATGTGCCAAGTACGCTTTCAAAAAACATCATAACCGGTTTGCTTCGCGACAGTTTGAAGTTTGAAGGATTGGTGCTCACCGATGCCATGAATATGGAAGGCGTTGCGAAATATTTTCCTGCGGGTGAAGCCGATGTGCGCGCGCTTATCGCCGGCAACGATGTGGTGTTGTTCCCGTTGAATGTGCCGTTGGCCATTCAAAAAGTAAAGGAAGCCATTCAGCAAGGAAGAATTACTGAAGCCGAGATAACGGCTAAAGCACTTAAAGTTTTGAAGGCAAAGGAGCGCGTTGGTGCGCACAAGTTTAAGCCAATTCCCATCAAAGGAATTTCGAAGGATTTGAATTTGTCATACGTCACAGCATTGCGCAGACGTTGCATTGAGAGTTCAATCACTGTTATATCAGAAGATAAAATTCCTTATGAAGATTCAGACAAGTGGCAAAAGCCCCTAGGAATTGTGGTGATAGGCGACGGTGCGAATTGTTCGTTTGCAAAGAGTATGGATCAATACAAGGCCGTTGAAATTCACGCGCTTTCCAAAGAATGTACTGACGCTGAGGTGCAGCACGTAATTTCAAAATTGAAAATCAATTGTTCCGATGTAATTGTTGCCTTTTTAGGCACAACAAATAAGGCAAACACCAACTTCGGAATCACTAGCCACGGTACAAATGCCGCCGAAAAAATTGCAGAGCACTTCTCTACAACCGTAGTCATGTTCGCTTGTCCATATGCCTTGGATAAATCAGAATGGAAAGGCATCAATTCATTCGTGGTTGCTTATCAGCCCGATGATCTAACACAGCAGGTAACAGCAGATGCTATTTGCGGCATCATTCCTTTTCAAGGTAAATTACCTGTTTCTGTTGGAAAGAGATTCAAAGAGGGGCAAGGAAAGGTTTTCCAATCTTCTGGAAGAATGCGCTATTTGCTTCCTTCACAAACAGGTTGGTTTAATTTCGGAGCCACCAATACGCAGGCCACAAAGGATTCCAGCGTGTATGTGGAAGACATGATGGCCAATGCACCAACGGACGTCCGTGGCACGGAATTAAATTTATTTACGAAAGTGGACGACATCGTGAAAGAAGGATTGGATCAAGGTGCCTACCCAGGATGTCGCGTTTTAATCGCTAAAGACGGCGTTATTCTTTACAACAAGAGTTTTGGCTACCTAGACAAGGCGAAGACGCAGAAAGTGTCTGAGAGCTCAATGTACGACCTCGCTTCTGTGACTAAGATGCTTTCAACCACGTTGGCATTGATGAGATTAGTTGACGAAGGGAAAATAGATGTCGAAAAAACAATCGGTGATTACATTGAATTTCCCCAAGGTCATCCACATGCGAAAATGCAGTTGAAGCGCATGTTGTCCCACACAGCCGGACTTCCAGCTTGGAAAGACTTCACCAACTTAACGGTGAACGGAGCTGAATGGGATGGCAATTGTTTGTCGAAGGAACATACAGATAGATGCTGCAATCCGGTTTGCGCAGATATGTGGACCACCAAGGAAATGATGGATTCGATTTACAAGGAAATTTTAGAAGTGAAGTTGAATCCCGATCAAGGTTATTTGTACAGTGACTTGGGCTACTATTATTACAAAAAAATGATTGAGAAAATTACAGGGATGCCCCTTGATTTTTATGTGTCAGAGACTTTCTACAAGCCCATGGGGCTGCGTTCCATGGGGTACAATCCGACAAAGAATTGGCCCGTGAAAATGATTGCAGAAACGGAAACGGATTCGAAGTGGAGACGACAAGCCGTTCGCGGATACGTGCACGATCAAGGGGCAGCACTAATGGGAGGTGTAGGAGGACACGCAGGTCTGTTCGGTAATGCCAACGATTGCGCTGCATTGATGCAATTGTGTTTGAATGACGGACGCTACGGCACGAACGAATTCTTTCACCACGAAACAATGGATTTGTTTACCGCACGTCATTTTAAAGACAACCGCAGAGGCCTCGGTTTCGATAAACCAGGATTTACAAAATGGAGCGGTGCAACAGGACCATCTGCTAGCGACGAGAGTTTTGGACATTCAGGATTCACCGGAACGCTTTGTTGGGCAGATCCTGCTAATGGAACGGTCTTCATTTTCTTAAGTAATAGAAACTGCCCTAGTTCAGAAAATTGGAAGATCAACGACATGCGTATTCGCTCGCGAATACATGAAGAAATTTACAAGTTGTTTCCTGTTAAACCGTAGTACTTTTGCAATGGAGTTTCGCTCCGAAGTATTATGGAAAAAAAGCTGAAAATAGGTATTGTGTGCTACCCGACCTTCGGGGGTAGTGGTGTGGTTGCAACAGAGTTGGGGAAGGCACTTGCCGATAAAGGACATGAAATTCATTTCATTACTTATTCGCAACCGGTTCGATTGGGTTCTCTTAGAAAGAATGTGCGCTACCACGAAGTAAACGTAAGCGACTATCCGTTGTTTTTATATCCGCCTTACGAGCTTGTTTTAGCAAGTAAAATGGTAGATGTTGCGAAGCACGAAGGACTTGATCTTCTGCATGTGCATTACGCCATTCCGCATGCAAGTGCTGCCTATATGGCGAAGCAAATATTGAAAAGAGAAGGGATAAATCTTCCCGTAATAACTACCCTTCATGGCACGGATATTACCTTGTTGGGAAGAGATGCTTCCTTCGAACCAGTAATTTCTTTCGCTATAAATGAAAGCGATGCTGTTACTGCCGTTTCGCAAAGTTTGAGAACAGATACCTACAAACTTTTTGGAATAAATATCGATATTGAAGTCATTCCAAACTTTTTGAATCCAACTCCCATTAACGAAGATGTTGTGAAGGAAATTCGTGAAGAATATGCACCAGATGGAACGCCTATGCTTATTCACATTTCTAATTTCCGCCCAGTAAAACGTGTGATGGACGTTATGGAAATTTACAAGCGCGTGAATGAATTGAAACCTTCCATTTTAATCATGGTTGGTGATGGCCCAGATCGTTCAAAAGCAGAACAATTCGCACGTGATAATCAGCTGAACGATGTGATTTTTGTTGGAAATGTGAAGAACCCGATGGAACTTCTTTCAGCGGCAGATGTCATGCTACTTCCTTCCGAATCGGAGAGTTTTGGTTTAGCTGCACTTGAAGCTATGGCAAGCGGTGTGCCTGTTGTGTCGAGCAATGCAGGTGGTTTGCCTGAGTTGAACAGACACGGTGTATCGGGTCTCATGAGCAATGTCGGCGATGTAGATGAAATGGCGAAGCAAGTTTTTTACCTCATTGAAAAAGAAGAACGTTTATTGAAATTTAAAGATCAGGCAAGAGAAAGAGCGAACGCATTTTCACTCGAAGCAGTTCTTCCTTTGTATGAAAAGTTATATGACAAAGTGTTGAATTCATGAACAAGACAGCCCCGCAATTTATTGGAAAACGCATACAGGTGATGCGTGAAAAAGAGCAGTTAACCATTACCATTTCACAAAGCGTAGAACGTTGGCAGGAAGCGTTGCTATACGCATGGTTGATGGCGTGGACGTTTTGTGGTGGAGTGTTTATTTACTCGTTATTTACTTCAACAAATGGAGGAGATCAAATCTTCTTTTTAATCTCAACAGCCCTGTGGTCATTCTTCTTTTATCGCACATTGAAAGTGCTCATGTGGAGAAAGTCTGGAAGGGAAATATTGGTATTCACAAAAGGTGAAATGACCTTGCAAAATGCCTTTGGAAATCGCGGCAAAAAAGAGAAGTTTGAACTCGATAAAATCAAACAACTTGGAACAGTAAAACAAGACGAAAATTCGTTCTTTTATTTTATGGACGATAGCTTTTGGATCATGGGTGGAGAACGCCTGGGATTCGTGCACAACCGCTCGAAAATTCGCTTTGGGAAACAACTTAACCCGAGAGACACGCAAACGCTACTTCGTAGCGTAGACAGTGCCGTTAAGGGTTATTCGGCTTAAAGATTAGAGCTCCTGAATTAATGCAATAACGCAATCCTGTTGGGGGTGGCCCATCAGGAAAAACGTGTCCTAAATGTCCACCACATTTACTGCACATAACCTCTGTTCTCACCATGCCATAAGTGGTGTCTTTATCTTCTGAAATGACCAACTCATTGATCGGCTTGAAATAACTAGGCCATCCGCATCCACTATCGAATTTCGAATCCGATTGAAACAACTCTTGTCCGCATGCAGCGCAACTGTATGTGCCAATGTCATGATGATCCCAAAACTCGCCTGTAAATGCGCGTTCAGTTCCCTTCTCGCGCAGAATACGGAATTGCTCTGGTGAGAGTTCTTTCTTCCATTCTTCTTCAGTTTTATCAACAGTTGGTGCCATAGTGCTAGTAGTGCTTTGATTTTTTTGTGAACAGCTTGTTAAACTTATAACTGCTGCAATGCTAAACGAAACTAATTTTCTCATGATTGAACAACAAATTTTCCTGTAATTTATTTTGAAGTCTTTTGCAAATTTAGCGCGTCTGCGGTGTACGATTTAGTCTTAAGAAAAGCATCGAATTGCCCGCAATACAGAATGTTTCCACCTTTCTCTCCGCCTTCCGGGCCAATGTCTACAATCCAATCGGCACAGCGCATGACATCAGTATGATGTTCAATCGCAATTACCGAATGTCCTTGGGCAAGCAATGCTTGAAACGTAATCATTAACTTCTGTACATCGTGAAAATGCAAGCCTGTAGTTGGTTCATCGAAGATGAATAAAGTATGCGGTTGATTGGGTCCCTTGATAAGGAAAGATGCCAGTTTAATTCGTTGCGCTTCACCGCCAGACAAGGTGCTGTTGCTTTGTCCTAGCTTCACGTAATCAAGGCCTACAGCCTTAAGCGGCGTTAGTTTTTGAACGATATGTTTGGCAGAAGTTGAAGTGTCCTCTCCGAAAAATTCAATGGCTTCATCAACAGTTAAATCCAGCACATCAGCAATGTTTTTTCCGCGGTATTGAACGTCTAGAACTTCTTCTTTAAATCGCTTTCCTTTACACGTTTCACAAACCAATTCTACATCGGCCATGAACTGCATCTCAATCGTCTGAATCCCTTCACCTTCGCAGGTGTCACATCTTCCTCCAGTAACGTTGAACGAGAAAAACGCGGGCTTCATGTTGCGTTGTTTTGCCAACGGTTGTGAAGTGAACAACGCTCGAATGTCGTCGTAGATTTTTAAGTATGTAGCGGGGTTAGAACGACTACTTTTTCCAATCGGATTTTGATCTACAAATTCCAATGCTTTTATGGAAGAAATACTTCCTGAAAGTTCGCTGTAATTTGAACTATTTTCTGAAATCCCATTCAATGCATTTTGAAGGGCAGGGTAGAGTACACTCTTAATCAGTGTGCTTTTTCCAGATCCGCTAACCCCAGTAATCACGCTGAACGCATGAAGAGGAATGTCAATACTCGCATTCGATAAATTATGAAGATTCACTTCTTTCAACGATACGAAATCGTTGAGTTTCTTCTTTGTTTTTTCAATGTGAATTTTCTTATCTCCGCGCAAGTAATCTCCAGTTAAAGTCTTGCCTTTTTTCTCCAAATCTTTCGCCAATCCTTCGAACACAATTTCACCTCCTTTCGCACCCGCTTCCGGTCCAATATCAATGATATAATCGGCATTGCGAATAATTTCTTCTTCGTGCTCAACCACAATTACGGTGTTGCCTTGATCACGCAAATTCTTCAATACTTCAAGCAAGCGTTTGCTGTCGCGCGGATGCAATCCAATACTCGGTTCATCTAAAATATACATAGAACCAACCAGCGCGCTTCCTAGGCTGGTTGCGAGATGTATGCGTTGCGCTTCACCGCCACTAAGTGTGTTTGAAAGGCGATTCAAGGTGAGATATTCCAGTCCAACTTCGCACAAAAAACGAAGTCTGTTTTTTATTTCTAGTAGAATTCTTTTCGCAACAGATTCGTCGTGTTTGCTCAATGAAAGTGTCTCGAAAAAATTCAACGATTTATGCAACGGAAGAAGCATTAATTCAGATACGGAAGTGTTTGCAATCTTCACGTAATTCGCCTCTTTTTTTAGGCGTGTTCCGTGACATTCAGGACAAGCCGTTCTTCCACGATAGCGAGAGAGTAAAACACGATTCTGAATCTTATAAGTCTCAGCTTCTAAATATTTGAAGAAGGTATTTATTCCATGAAAATGTGTACATCCTTCCCAGATGGTTTTCTTCTGCACTGCACTCAGTTCGCGGTAAGGCGTGTGAATAGGAATGTCGGCTTTCTTCGCATTGCGAATTAAATCGTCTTTCCAACCACTTAGTTTTTCTCCTTTCCAACAAGCTATACAATCTTGATAGATTGAGAGGTTTTCATTCGGAATGACCAACTTCGAATCAATCCCGATAATACTTCCGAATCCTTCGCATGTTTTGCATGCGCCAACCGGATTGTTAAAGGAAAATAAATTCAATGAAGGTTCTTCGAAAACAACCCCGTCTTCTTCCAATTGATTAGCGAAGAATTCATATTTCTTTTTATCTGGAAAGAAAAGAGCGCAATGCCCGTGTCCCAATGAGAAGGCAAGGTCAACGCTATCTCCTAAACGCGATGCTTCCAGCTCATCGTCTTTCGACATGCGATCTATAAGTAAGAAGTAAGTTTGTTTCGAAGAGAATTCCGCATCTTGAATTTCAATAAATTCATTTCCAACAACGAGTCTGCTGAATCCCTGTGCGAGCAAGGTCTCTTTTCCAATTTGAAAAGAAGTTTCAGATTTTATTTTAAGCGGACAGACAATAGCAAAGCGTGTTTCATTTTTCAATTTGAAAATCGCATTCACTACATCTGATGTATTGTTCTTCGTTATTGCTTTTCCAGTAGTTGGTGAGTAGGTAACACCAATACGCGCATAGAGCAGCTTAATGTAATCGTATATCTCTGTAGAAGTTCCTACAGTAGATCGCGAACTTCTTCCCGTTACTTTCTGTTCAATGGCAACGGCCGGACTAATACCCACAATAGAGTCTACATCGGGTTTGTCGAAACGTCCCAGGAACTGACGCGCGTAAGAAGATAGACTTTCAACATAACGTCGTTGTCCTTCTGCAAAAAGCGTATTGAAGGCCAAACTACTTTTTCCAGAACCACTCAATCCTGTTAGCACAACGAGCCTGTTTCTAGGAATAGAAACAGAAACATTTTTCAGGTTGTGCACACGTGCACCTTTAATAATGATATGGGTCTTATAACTCTCGTTCTTCACTTCTTGCATGTTCAAGTTTCAAAGGTATTACCTCTTCACTCATGTAATTGTTCATTGGCATCAAAGAAAAAAATAAAAAAAAATAAAAAAAAGTTTGCATTTCGGAAAAACAATTTCTATATTCGTTTTCAAGATGTCGAAGGATAGACATCAACACAAAAAATCACATCAAGCGCCTATAGAATATAACACTACTTTTTTTCAGTTCTAAATTAAGTTGAACCATTTAAAAAAAAGGAGGCCGTTATGCGCTTATCACTCGAATCAGATCGCCAATTGGTAACCTTGTATATGCAAGGAAACGAACCCGCATTTCGTGAGTTAATGACTCGCTACAAGTCTAAGGTATTCGGAAAAATCTACATGTTCGTTCGCGATCGCGAATTAGCAAACGATTTATTCCAAGACACCTTCTTAAAGGCTGTGCAAGCATTAAAAGACGGACAGTACAACGAAGAAGGTAAATTCTCTGCTTGGATCATGCGCATTGCACACAACTTGTGCATAGACCATTTCCGCAACAACAAGAAAATGCCTATTCAACGCGCTACCGATAAGTATGATCCGCTTGATTTCGTTCAAGAAACTTCTAAGAACGTGGAGAAGCAGGTGATTCAAAAAGAAGTGACCAAAGAAGTACGTCAGTTAATTGGCATGCTTCCTTCCGAGCAACGCGAAATTGTAATGATGCGTATTGTTTACGACATGAGTTTCAAGGAGATTGCAGATCACTTGGAAATCAGCATCAATACGGCTTTGGGAAGAATGCGCTACGCGTTAATCAACCTTCGCAAGCACATTGAAAAGCACAACATAAAGCTGGTAATCTAAAAAAGATTGTCTCGAGGGCAATATCGAAAGATAAGGTTGCGTTAACCCTAAAATTAAACGCGCCTATGCAAGACTTTACCCTTCAAGATTTAGTGGCTTTCATGGAGTCGGAAGAAATTATTCTTTCAGCATACGAACAGCTGCAACCGGTTACCAAAAATTATATTTGGAACTAATGAAAAGCCACTCTTAGGAGTGGCTTTTTTCTTGTTTACTTTTGCCTCATGAAAGTGCAACGCCTCTTATTCATTCTCTTTATTAGCGCTGCTTTTCTGAACGCTTGTTCAAATGGAAACCCTTCGGGCGATGTGACTGTTCTTTTTCAACCCAAATACGCCAAAGGTTTTCGAGTGGTGAAAAGTGGAAACGATACTTTAATTCAATTCCTGAATCCTTCTCATTCTGATTCTCCTACTGTTTCTTATACCGTTTCTCTTTCCAAAATCAATCCCGAAAGAATTGCCCTTCTTAGCACCACACATTCGTATTTCATAAATGCGTTGAATGGAATGAATAACGTATGCGGAGTTACCTACGCAGACCGCATTCAGCTCGCGAATTTGCAAGAACAAATTCAAAATGGAAGAGCACAGAATTTGACAAAAAACGGAGATGTCAATCAGGAAGATTTACTCATGTTGAATCCAACCGTGCTCTTCAGCGTTCCCTTCGAACCCACCGACTACCGTTCGAAATTACGCGACTGCTCTATTATTCCAACTTCAGAATACCTGGAAGAGCATCCGCTCGGAAAGGCTGAGTGGCTTTATGTTTTTGGATATATACTTCGTAAAGATGTTTTGGCGAAAGAGTTGTTTTTGGAAATTGAAAGCGAATACCTTGATGCGATGCAAGATTCTTCGAAAGATGCTTCGCAAGGTTCTGCGAAAGTATTTTTCGCCACCAACAACGGCAGCGACTGGACCGTAGCGAATAACCAATCGTATTGGGCAATTTTGTTGAAAGATGCCGGTGCGGAATATGTTGGTGCCACAGAGGGAAAAGGGAATTTGAACTTCGATAAAGAGCGTATGTTGTTCGCATTGAATGAAGCCGATGCTTACGGCGAGTTGGTGTATTTTCCGAATACATCCAACGTTTCACTTTCACAGCTACATCCGGAATTCACGCAGAGCGGTCCTTTTCTACATAAAAAATTATTTCTCTGCAACGCCGCTAACAATGGTTTTTTCGACAAAGCCTTGCTAGAGCCTCACATATTACTTCAAGAATTAAAAAAGGTGTTGAGCGATTCAACCTTTTCAGGATACTATTTTCAACACACACAATAGAACACGCAATACTTAACTTTGTCGCATGGACTCGAAAGAATTGGAATTCAACAAGAACGAAGATAAAATGCTTCAGCGCATAGCAGAACTGCAACGTAGATTGAAAAAGATCTACGAAGGAGGAGGGAAGAAGCGCATGGATAAAGAGCATGAAAAGGGAAAGATGACCGCCCGTGAGCGAGTTGATTACCTTTTGGATAAAGATACCGAACGCATTGAAGTCGGAGCCTTCGCAGGTGACGGCATGTACGCAGAACACGGCGGTTGTCCGGCAGGTGGAGTAGTGGTGGTGATGGGATACGTTTCAAAGAAACTGTGTCTAGTTGTCGCGAACGATGCTACTGTGAAGGCGGGTGCTTGGTTCCCGATTACAGGAAAGAAGAACCTTCGTGCGCAAGAGATTGCCATGGAGAATCACATTCCCATTATTTATTTGGTAGATAGTGCAGGAGTGTACTTGCCTATGCAAGACGAGATCTTCCCCGACAAAGAGCACTTCGGACGAATATTCAGAAACAACGCTCGAATGAGCAGCATGGGCATTCCGCAATACGCTGCCGTTATGGGAAGCTGCGTTGCAGGTGGTGCTTACTTGCCTATTATGAGCGATGAAGCCTTAATTGTAGACAAGACTGGAAGCATCTTCCTTGCAGGATCATACTTGGTGAAAGCCGCTATTGGCGAGGAAGTCGATAATGAAACACTGGGCGGTGCATCCACGCATTGCGAGATTAGCGGGGTGACTGATTACAAGGCGTTGAACGACAAAGACGCGTTAGATACCTTGAAGAAACTCTTAAGTTCACAGGGTAAAATTTCCAAAGATGCCGGCTTCGATCGCATTGCGGCGTCATTACCGAAACGCAAGATGGAAGACGTTTTGGGAATTCTTCCAACCGATAGAACCACTTCATACGAAGTGCGTGAAATGATTGAATGCTTGGTAGACAACAGTGAATACACGGAATACAAGGCAGAATACGGAAAAAGTATTGTATGCCTATATGCCCGCATTAACGGATGGTCGGTTGGAATTGTGGCCAATCAGCGCGAGGTGATCAAAAGCAAAAAAGACGGTATTCAGTTCGGTGGAGTTATCTATAGCGACAGTGCGGACAAGGCCGCGCGTTTCATCATGAACTGCAATCAGAAAAACATTCCGCTGGTCTTCTTGCAAGATGTAACAGGTTTTATGGTTGGAAGTAAAAGTGAGCACGGAGGAATCATAAAAGACGGCGCGAAGCTGGTGAATGCTCAGGCCAACAGTGTTGTGCCGAAGTTTACCATTATCATGGGAAACAGCTACGGTGCAGGAAATTATGCCATGTGCGGAAAGGCTTACGATCCGAGATTGATTGTAGGTTGGCCAACGGCGCAAGTTGCAGTAATGGGTGGTGCGCAAGCTGCGAAAGTGTTGCTTCAGATTGAAGTGGCTTCTTTGAAAGCAAAAGGCGAAACCATCACTCCTGAGCGTGAAGCTGAAATGTTCAATCGCATTAAATCGAAATACGACGAGCAGACATCTCCTTATTATGCCGCCTCTCGCTTGTGGTTAGACTCTGTTATTGATCCGATTGATACGCGCAAGTGGATTAGCCTTGGCCTGGAAGCCGCGTCGAATGCGCCGGCCGAGCGTGCTTATTCGGTTGGAGTTCTTCAAACATGAAAAAAAAGTTAGCTTATTTTTTTTCGGGTGAAGGGAAGTGGCTTCGCCGCGTCTTGCTTGCAGCAGCTGTTGTGCGTTTAATTTCCGCAATTTTTTCGGAAGGGTACATCATGTCAGATGACCATTTCTTGGCCGTTGAACCCGTGTCTTCTTGGGTAAGCGGAGAGAACTATCACAATTGGTATCCGAATGAATACAATCAAGTCGAGCATGCTCAACCCTTCAGTTACGCGTATTATTTTTTGAATTTCGTAATCCTGAAGTTCTGTGCTGTAATTGGAATTCTGAATCCGTTTATCCAGGCCTTTGTTCTTCGCTTGGCACACGCTATATTAAGTTTATGGGGCGTTTACCTCTTCGTGAAACTCGCTGAACGTCTTATCTCATCAGTCACCTGGCGCATGTATGCCATTTGGTTTTGGGTTTTCGGAGGAGTCGTTACTGTTTTCAGTGTCCACCAATTGGTCGAAACTGCCTGCATACCTTTTGTTTTGTTGGCCTATTTGTATGTGTTGAAGTATTTCGAACGGGAGCGCATGAGCGCACTAATCATTGCTGCTCTCGCATTTTCTTTTTCGGTTGGAATGCGCTACCAATTGGTATTCTTTCCACTCACATTAGGATTGTATTTATTGTGGAAGCGAAAGTGGAGTGGGGCAGTACTCTTTGGAATTTTCTTTAGTCTCGGTTTTGCCCTCACCCAAATCGATAACTTGTTGTTTTGGCACAAACCCATTTATCAGCATTTACTCGACTACCAAGCCTACAACGCCACACACTTCGCCGATTACCCGAGTAATGTTTTTTCGTATCTGGCTTTAATTACTTATTATGTTTTTCCTGTTGTAACGGGGGTTTTTATTTATTGTCTTCTGAGGAAAAAAGTTGCTCCGCAACATTCGTCCTTCGGACATTCGTCTCCGACATTCGTTGCTCCGCAACATTCGTCCTCCGGACATTCGTCTCCGACATTCGTTGCTCCGCAACATTCGAACACTCGAACAATCTTCATGGGTGTTACTGTCTTTATTGTGTTCCACTTGGTGTTTCCGAATCGACAAGAGCGATTTTTATTACCGGCTGTGCCGTTCGTGTTGTTGTTAATGATAAGAACAATTTCCAAGCGCTATTCGTGCTCCGCACCCTCGCATCTTGTGCCCTCGTCTGCAAGACCCTCGTCCAACGGACCATCGCGCGCAGCGCACACAGCCATGCGCTGGTCAATTTACCTCTCCGCTATCTACACCGTCAGTTATTCCTTCTACATCCCAAAATCGAAATACCTCGAAGCCTCTCATGCCCTTTATGACAGAGGTGATTTTCAAAATGTGGTCATTGACAATTGGAAAGGGGAGGAGTCGGTTTGGCTTCCTATGCATTATGTTGGGAAGTTCGTGCATCCCTTTTCCATGACAAATAAGA
This sequence comes from Flavobacteriales bacterium, assembly GCA_947466425.1. Classification (GTDB taxonomy): domain Bacteria; phylum Bacteroidota; class Bacteroidia; order Flavobacteriales_D; family Sanyastnellaceae; genus CAIZGX01. Next base: position 35,757 of record CANIBZ010000017.1, on the reverse strand, counting down.
AATCGTTTGATCAGCTGAAACAGCAGATCTCCCATCAACCTCTTTACGACTCGAAACGTCTCCCAGCCCCTGCACCCAACTATTTGATTATATGGGGAAAAGAGGAGTCCAATCCCCGTGCTAAAGCATACGAGGAAGCTGGATTTGAACTTCAGAGACTTTCATCTGCTAATTCAGAATCGGAGCAAGGCTTTGCTGTTTATTCTCTGCGAATATTCTATGATATTTAACATTCAAATTGACTTTTGAAATTTTAAAAACTTGAAAAACAACAACTTAAATTCTTTTTCCAATAAATTTTAAAAAAATAATTAACACAGGCATCTTGATAAGAAAATTTCGTCTTATTATTGCTAACGCTGTTTTTCAGCGAAAACCTAATCAATTTATTAACTAATCTAAACTTATGAATCGTATTTTACGTTCTCAGTTGCCGCAAAATCCTAGGGATTTAGCGGTGTTCGACACTACCACGGGCTCGTCTCAAGGACGAACGCGTTGGAGTAATTTCTCTTTATGGGGAATTGCTTTCTTGTTAGTTCTTTCGTCTTTCGGGGCGAAAGCGCAGTTTACGCCAACTACTTATAACTTCAATGCAAACGCGACAGGTTGGACAGGTGACATCTTAAGAACAACTGCAACGACTGCTTGTGGTTCTGCTTCGATGAGAAAGAATATGTATTCCTCTGTAACGACCGGAAATATGGTTTCGCCTCTTATCCCTGGCAGTACTGCAGGAAACTGGGGTGGTCAGGTTACCATAAGTTATAAGTACAAGGTGGCCAACTGGAGCGCCAACACTGTAGGAACAAACCCATGGGGTTCGTTCGATGTTCAGTACGGTGCTACAGCAACGGGTCCTTGGACGACGTTTGCAACGGTTTCGCAAGAAACTCAAAACGGGACTTGTATAACCAAAACGCATACATTTACTCCTCCAGCAGGGAACTTGTATATCAAGTGGTCAGCGTTCTGGACTGCAGGTGATTACTACATCAATTTTGATGATGTTGTGTTGTCTCAACTAGCACCACCAGCATGTTCGGGTACTCCAAACATTCCTGTAGCGGTGTTGACTGGTTCTAATAACGTTTGTGCTGGAGCTACTAAAAGCATGACAGCTTCAGGATTTACCGGAGCATCAGGTTTGACAACACAGTGGATGGTTTCAAACACTCCAGGAGGTCCTTACACCGACGTGTCTGGGGGAACTGGTGCAACCACGAACTCATATACGACTGCGACTTTGGCCGCAGGAACTTATTACTATGTTTGTACATCGACTTGTACTTCTATTTCAGCTACTTCAACCTCCAACGAGATTGCGGTTACTGTTAATGCATTGCCTACAATCGTATTGACGGTTCCAAACAGTGGTGCGTTTTGCGGTACGCAGCAAATGAGTGCAACGGGTGCGTCTACGTATGCCTGGACACCGGCTTCATCATTAAGTTCAACAACGGGTTCATCAGTTACTTTTACTGGAACTTCAGGAGTTACTGTAAACGTAACAGGTACCGATGCGAACGGTTGTACAGGGACAGCTGCACAGGCTGTGACATACACAGCGCCAACGGCTATTACCATGTCTTCTACAGTACCTAACTTCTGTGGAACTGGTGGTACAGCTACAATTTCGGCTTCTTCATCTGCACCGTACACGTATGTGTTCTCTGCATTGGATGGAGCTGTTTTGTCTAACGCTACTGCTTCTTCTGTAGATGCTACTGTTTCTCAGACAAGCGCTATTCGCGTTACTGGAACAGATGCTGCAACTGGATGTGCTGCTCAAGCTACGTACAGCGTTGGTCTTTATCCGTTACCAACAGCAACGGTTACTACAACCGCTTCTGGTGTTTGTCCAGGTACGCCTGCAACCATCAACTCAGGATTAAGTGCTGGAAACTTCTCTGCAGTTTGTATTCCAGTTGCTCCATTGACAATTCCTGCGTCGGCTGCTTATTTAGCTAACAACGGAGCAATGTCGGTGGCGTTGACTTCAGGTACTGCTGATGATGGTGGTTGGGGTAACATTCCAATTGGATTTAACTTCAACTTCTTTGGTACTTCATACAATACTTTGAATGCAGGTACGAACGGAGTCCTTCAATTCGGAACATACAATGCTACGGCTTTGGGAGACTTCACTATCGGTGCGCTTCCAAATACGGTTGATCCCCTGGGCGCAATCTACATTTGTGCAAATGACTTAAACACAGGTACTGCGGGAACGCCTAATACTTATGTTCGTTATTGGACAGAAGGTTATGCTCCAAACAGAAAGTTTGTTATTGAATACCGTGTTTTTCAGTACGGATCTACTACCAACATCGTAAACGTTCAAGCAATTCTTTACGAGACATTGGGCATGGTAGATATTGTTGCGAAACAAGTTGCTTCAACGAACAGTAAGTCTATTGGGGTGAACTCTCCAACCGGAACTATTGGTGCTACTGCTCCAAACTGCGCTGCAACACCAAACACGGCTAGCTACTGGTCTGGACAAACTGCAACTATTTCTGCAGCTGCTCCGCAAGCTTGGCGTTTCTCTCCACCTGCGAACTATTTAACAGTTTGGTCTGCAACAGATGTGAATGGTACAACGAGCTTAACAACCAATGTTGACGGTTCTACTATTAATACAATCAACGGATTTAGCGCTACAGTTGCTCCTTCGTTGACAACACAATATTCGATTTCTTATGCAAACGCAACAACGGGTTGTTCTAACTCTTTGAGCCCTGCGCAAGTTACTATGGCTGTATTGGGAACTGTTGCTCCACAAGGGGTTTCAGCTACTTCTACTGTAACAACAGCTTGTCCGGGTGCAAACATTCCATTGGCTAATAACTACACCGGTATTACCGATGGTTTGACTTATCAATGGCAAGTTTCAACTGATGGTGGAGCTAACTGGGCTGATATCACTGGCGCAACGGCAGCAACCTATACTGCAACGCAAACGGTGGCATCTTCTTTCCGCCAAGGAATTACTTCTTGTGGAGGAACAGTAACTTACACTTCTCCAGTTGTAATTGCTCTTTCAAGTTTCATTGATTGCTATTGCTCAACTTCGTTCTTCTCTACTGCTGATGAAGAAATCACGAATGTTACAGTAGCGACTTTGAACAATTCTTCTACATGTGCAACGGTGGCTCCAGGTCCTGGATCTGCTCTTAATACATATAGCAACTACACCTCTGGTGCGGGCGCTCCTGCTGCTCCAGCATTGGTTCAAGATGCATCTGTTTCAGGTGCTGTAACTATCGGATCTTGCGGAACATTTAACTACACCTCTGGTGCTGCAATCTTCATCGATTACAACCAAAACGGTTTGTTCACAGATGCGGGTGAAATGGTATGGAACAACGGTACTCTGTCGGACATCAACTGTGTTCCTGCAACGACCTTGACTTTCTCATTCACTGTGCCTGGAACTGCAACTCCTGGTTTGACACGCATGCGTGTTGTGAATGCTGAAAACATTGCTGGTAGTACAATGAATCCTTGTGGTGCTTATGGATACGGAGAAACTGAAGATTATTTGGTTCAAATTTTAGGTCCATGTGATCCGGCAACATTCACTCCTCCATTGGCTTCTGCTGATGATCCAGATGCAACTGTTTGTGGAACACAAACTTCACAATTGACAGCATTTGATTTCAACGGTGTTGCTAACCCAATTTACATGTGGTACGATGCACCAGTTGGAGGAACTTTGTTGCAAAACTCAACGAGTAACTTCTACACACCTGCTGCTATTACTGCTACTACATCTTGGTATGTTGCAACGAACACAGGTACTTGTATCACAGATCGCTTCCCTGTAACCTTGAACTGGGTTGCTCCTCCGTCAATCTCATTGACAAACAGCAATCCTGCATCTTGTGGAACTACTTCAGTTGCTACAGATTTAGCTGCGACAAGTTCTAATTCAGGATATGCATATACTTGGAACGCAACACCTGTTGCTGGTTCAGGAATTACTGCTGGAACAACAGGCGCTGCTTTAGCAGCTGTTACTCCAACCATTAACGGAGTTTATACCTACACTGCTTCTGCGGTAGACGCGGCATCAGGTTGTACAACTTCTGCTTCAACTACTGTAGGTTTCTACTCACCGCTTACAGGTAGTGCTACGGTAACACAGCCATTGGTTTGTGGTGCTAACGGTTCTGTTAACTTTGGTATCAACGGATCAGGTACTGTATTCGCTAGCGATTTCACTAGTGCTACATTAAACCCAGCTCAAGCTGAATTGTGTAACAACGCGGTTATCACCGGTGGTAAATTACAATTCACTGCTCCTGTGAACAGCCAAAAAGGTGGTATCTTAATCACAAACACAACAGGTGTAGCTACGAACGATTTTCAAATCGATTTCGATATGATTACAACTGCTGGTACTACTCCTCCTGCAGATGGATTTAGCTATAGCTACGGTCCAGATGTAGTGTGTATGCCAACTCCAGTTGGAACTCCTGCTGACAACATCCTTGTTGGTGCAGGTGCTGCAAATCCTGAGAACGGCTCTGGTTCTGGTATCCGTCTTTCTTTTGATGCATACACGAACGGGGTTAACGTAAACGGTATCTACTTAATGTACAACTGTCTTCGCATGAACCCGGCATCTACCTTAACTCCAGCAGAAGGTTTGTATTATTTCGACGCAAATACTTCATGGATCGGTGGTGCGAATACACACGTGACTATCACAATCAATGCACTTGGACAAATGTCTATGTGGTTGGCTGGAACACAAGTGTTGAACAATGCTCAATTACCTGCGAACTACTTAACAGCAGACAAATCTACTTGGAAGCATGCTTTCGCAGCTCGCACAGGTGGATTGAACCAAGGTCACTCAATTGACAACTTGGACATTCACTACAACAACTTCTATGAGTACTCTGTAGACAATGGTGCTACTTGGACAACAACTTCTCCAGTTGCTGTACCAGCTCCTTCTACTGTTCAAAGCGTTGCTCGTTATGTGACAACTCCTTCTTGTTCTGTTAACTTAGGAACTGCAACGGTTGAATACCAAGTTGCTGCTCCAACAGGAGTAACAGGAGGTTCAACTTGTTTGAACGGTACTACCTTAAACGTGAGTGCTTTTGGTCTTCCTAACGGTGGTCAAACGGCAACTTACTCTTTCGGTAACAACCTGTCTTCAGGTATTGGAACTGCATTCGGTGGTGTAGGTGTTGCTCCTTCTATTCAAGGTAGCCCAGTTACAGTAAGCTTACCAGCAGGTGCTATCGTTACCTCTGCTAATTTGGTGTTGACCAACGTGACTTCTGGTTACATGGGTGAATTGCAAGTGGCATTGTCAGGCGGTTATACTTTGGGAACAACTCAAGTATTCACGAACTTCCCTGCTTCTGGTGCTTCTGCAACAATTTCATTGACTCCATCTTCTATTGGCACTTCGGCTATCAATGTTCTTTTAGGAGAATCCTATGACGACCCAGGAACAGACGCTACTGCAGCTAACATTAGCTTGGTTATTACTTACAGTCTGCCAGCGCAGCCATCGTGGTTTAACAACTCAGTAGCTTCTGCCGGTTCATTCGTAGCAACAGCATCTACATTAAACGTTGTTGGAACATCTATTCTTCCTTCAACAGCGGTTTCTGGTTCATCAACAGCTTACGCTGCAAATGTTGTGACCAATGGCGCTTCTACTTGTTACTCTTCAACAGTGCCTGCAACAGTTACTGTTGGTCAGCCTTTGACAGTAGCAGTAGCAGCAGTAGCTCCAATTACACAAACGTTCACTTTAGCAACTGCATATTCTGTGGCTGCAGGTGCAACGCAAACAGTAACTGGAACAATTGCTATCCCTGCTGGTGCTACAGTTACAGGTACTGTTCTTCAAGTGAACGGTGTTACATCAACTGCAGGTACATGGGGTAACGATGTGAACATCGCTATGTCAGGTGCATCAAACGTTGCTAGCCAAGTGGTAGCTAACGTGAATGGTGGTTTGACTAACGGTGGTCCTTACACATACACTGGTTCTAACATTGTTGCTCCAGGTGGTGATGTATTCGTAACTATCACGCACAACTATTCTTTTGGTGGTCCAATGGATTTCGGAAGTATTGCAGTATTGGTAACTTACACAGCTCCTGTAACAGGAAGTGTTTGTCCGGGTACTCCAGTAACGTTAAACGCGACTACAACAGGTGGTGGTGCTAATCCAGTTTACCAATGGAACTTGAACGGTTCTCCAATTTCAGGAGCTACTGCTGCGACTTATGTGGCAACACCAACTGCTGCAACGGATGCGTTCACTGTTTCGGTTACGGATGCTTGTAATACTGTTGCTGTAACTTCAGCGCCTTATACACAATCATTGTTCACGGTAACTGCTGGTACCATTACTGGTCCTTCAGCAATCCTTGTAAATGACTTCACTGCTCCTGTACCAGGTGCTGGAACTTGGTTAATTCAAGGTCAAAATCCAGGTTCAACTATTCAGTGGGCCTACGGTTTAGCTCCAGTAGCTCCTTTCATTACGATTGCTGGTGGAACTTCACAAGATCAAACTCTTTATGCAACGGGTGGTGCAGGTACTGTATACTTGACTGCTACAACAACAACTACTGATGGATGTACTATCCAAGCAAACGTAGTTACTGTAGTGTTGGGTAACGCTATCGACACTCCGTGTACTGCTCGTCCGGTAACTGTTGGTGACCAAGGTGCACTTTCATTCTCAACTGCTGCTGCTGGTGTAGACGCAGGTGAGGTGTTCGCTCCTGCTACAGGTTGCGATGTTCAAAATGGATGGTGTACTAGTACTCTTCAAGGTACAGTATGGTTCAGCTTTGTTGCTCCAGCTTCTGGACATATCAGTGTTGAAGCTCCAGGATGGGATAACCAATTGGCTATCTACAGTGCTACAAACTGTGCTAATTATTCAACATTCGCATTGATTAATGCAAATGACGATGGAGGCGCAGGTTTTGATGCATTCTTATCAGATGTAAAGTGTTTGATACCAGGCACTACTTACTACATCCAATTAGATGGATATAGCGGTGTTGGAGCAACTACCTTAACAATTACAGACCTTGGAAACACGGCTCCTGCAATTACAGGTATTTCTGCAAACATTACTGCTCCTGCTGCAACAGGTACTTGCGCTGCAACCATTACATGGGCCGAGCCAGTTGCTTCAGATGATCAAGATTGTGTAACTATGACATCTAACTTCAACTCAGGTGCTTCGTTCCCTGTTGGAGTAACGACTGTTACATATACAGCAACTGACGCTCAAGGATTGGTAACTACTTCATCATTCACTGTTACAGTTAATGATACACAATTACCAACTGTAACTGCTCCTGCAGCTGTTACTGTAACGGCTGCATTGAACTCTTGTACAGCAACGGCCACATTAGGTTCAGCCACAACTGCTGACAACTGTGGTGTTGCAACTACTACTAACAATGCTCCTGCTACATTCCCAATCGGTAACACCACTGTTACTTACACTGTAACTGACGTAAACGGAAACGTTGCAACAGCTACGCAAGTGGTAACTGTAAACGTTAACCCAGCAAACATCTGGTATGTAGATGCTGACGGTGACAACTACGGTGTTGCTGGTGTAACTGTAACTGCTTGTAGCCAACCAGTGGGTTATGCTGCAAACACAACAGATTGTAACGACGCTAACGCGAACATTAGTCCTGGTGACTTTGAAATTTGCGGCAACTCTTCAGATGATAACTGTAACGGTCAAATAGATGAAGGATGTTTACTTCCTGGTGAAAACCCAAGTAACGCCACTTCTATCACACCTTCAGTATGGCCATCATGTACTGCTACAAACGGTACATTGGTAGGTGCTTCAATCAGTGGTTCTGCTCAAACAATCTGTTTATCAGGTGAAGACAAATGGCATCAGTTCGTTGCAACTTCAGAAGGTCTTAGCATTGTTGTTAGTTCAACTTCTGCCGATATCTTAATTGAATTGCAAACCGCTGCTGGTGTTCTTGTAGCACAAGAAAATGCAGTAGCTGGTCTAGGTGGTGAGACTTTGAACCACTACGGATTAACTGCAGGCCAAGTCTACAGAGTAGGTGTGCGTAACTACAACAGTGCTTTAGGTACTGGTACTTACACGATCTGCGTGAAAATGTTGAAGCGTGGTGGTTGTGACTACGGTCCAGGTCCATACACCTTGTGTCAGTACTTCAAGGCAACTTGGGCTGGTGCAACTGGAACAAGCTACACATTCACATACACAGGTCTAACAGGTCCAGCTGCTGGTAACGTTTACACGCGCACTCAAACATCAGATATCTGTGTATTGAGCAGCGTATTGCCAACATTGCCATACGGATCTACTTACAACGTGTTAATCACGAATACCTATAGCATTAACAATGCTGCTGGTGTAGCTGAAACTATTTCAGTTCCTGCATTGGCTCCTTGTTCAATGACTATCTCAACTGAGCCAACAACAGCTCTTCGTACAACTGACCAGTGTGCTGCAGGTCCACGTTTCCGTGGTGCTATTGTAGCTTCATTGCCATGGGTATGTGGTGCTACTAACTGGCGTTGGGAATTCACTGAGTTGAACGCTTCAGGTCAACCAGTAGGTCTTCCAATTACGTTGAACAGAGGCGCTGCTTCTAACTACATCAACTTGGGTGCAGTGTTGGCATTGCAATACGGTAAGACTTACTCAGTGCGTACTGCTCCAATTTTACCATACACTGGAACGAACTACCAATGGGGTGCTCCAGTTTGTATGAGCATTATTGGAACTACTGGTATGGTTGCAGACGGAAGTCAAGCTAACCAACAAGTGGTAAGAACGGAAACAGCGAATGAAGTAAACATGAGCTTGTATCCGAACCCAACACACGGTACAGATGTGAACATTAACCTTTCTGGAGTTGATTCAGACAACGTACAAATTCGCGTAGTAGATGCTATGGGTCGTCAAGTATGGAGCAACCGTTATTCAGTTAGCGGTGTGTTAAATACGAACATCACCTTCGAGCGTCCACTTGCAAACGGTTTGTACATGGTTGAAGCAATCTTCAACGGTGAAGTTCAAACACAACGCATGATGGTTCAAAAATAATCTGAAGACCAAGTCTTTAAGATTGCTTAAACCATAAAGCTGAAAAGGCCTCCTTCGAAAGAAGGGGGCCTTTTTATTTCAGGCAACTAAAACTTTATCTCTCGTCTTAAATTCGCGTTAACCAGCTCTCCTGTATGTTCAAAAAGATAATTTCCTGTATTGCCTTGCTTTTTGCTTTCAACTCTTTGATTGCGCAGGTTTTTGTCGATGTAACAGAAGCTCAAGGAATAGCGGCATTGAATGCATCAACCATGTACGGAACCGGTTCAAGTTGCTTCGATGTGAATGAAGACGGTTGGGATGATCTAACCATCTGCATTTCAGGCGGAGCGACAAGGCTTTACATAAATAATCAAGGTGCTTTTCAACTGCACACGTCATTCGAAAACATTTATGATTCCAAGACATGTTTGTGGGGAGATTACGATGAAGATGGGGACAATGATTTATTTATCATCAAGAGAGATGGACCATCGCAATTGTTTGTTCAAACAGACAGTCTTGTTTTTGTTAATCAATCGAATCTCTTAAACTTTCCTTTTAGTGCTGCAAACAATTCATTTGGCGGAGCCCTCGGTGACTACAATAGAGATAGCTTTTTAGATTTATACATTGCAAACTACAGCACTGCAACCATAGGCGGAATTAAAAGTACTTTCTTGACCAATAATCAAAATGGAGGGTTTTCAAACAGTCCACATGGTTATTATAGAAATCACTTTCAACCCACCTTCATAGACCTGTCACGCGATCGCTACCAAGATATTTTTATCCTCAATGATTTTAGAACAGGCTCTGAATTGTATACGCAAGATGTTCCCGGTTTATTCACCGATCAGACGCCTGGGGGCTCTTTTGGCCTGAGTGGCGCATTGTATTTAGACGCCATGTCTAACTCGTGGTGTGATTATGACAACGATGCAGATCTTGACATATACATTGCAAACACTCCGAATTACGGAAATTTTCTGTTTGAGAATAACGGGTTGAATAGCTTTTCAAACGCAGCTGCTGCAACAGGTACGGCATTGAATAAGTGGTCGTGGAGTGCTCTGTGGTTCGATATTGAAAACGATGGTTGGAATGATTTGATTGTGGATGAAAGACACATTAACTTAATGTACTTAAATCAATTTGGAAATCACGTTTTGAGAAACAATCAAGGTGTGTTTTCAATCGATAACACAACAGGTATTTCAGGATTGCCCTACGGATACTTCACTTCGTCGAAAGGAGATTTTAATAACGACGGTTTGTATGATCTATACTTGGGCGCTGAAACAGGTTTTCAATCGAGAGTATTTCAGAACAATACAGATACAGAAAATAATTATCTGAAATGCAGATTGAAGGGAAGATTGAGTAATCACAACGGTGTCGGCACTTACATTGATTATTATTTGAACGGTGAGCATCGTCTTCATTACACCCAATTGGGTGAGAATTACTTGTGTCAGAATTCTCAAAATTATATCTTCGGACTTGGCGAGAATACCCAAATAGATTCATTGACGCTCTCTTGGATAAGCGGGGTAGTGGATACCTATTACAATATTCCCGCGAATACTACGCATGTTTTTGTTGAAGGAGAAACACGGCCTGTTATTGTTGCATCCAAGGCCATGTTGTGTCCAAATGGAAACGACAGCTTGCAATTGAGTATTTCTGGGTGGCCCAATCATACATGGGACAATGGTTCGACAGCTGAAAGTATTTGGGTCACAACACCTGGAGTATACTCGGTTACCGTTGGAACAGGATATGGACATACGTTGCAACTGAATTATGAAGTTCAAATGGGCTCGTTAGACAATTTTGTAACGTCGAGCATGCCGGTGATGTGCGCAGGAGATAGTACGGGCTTAATTGAAGTAACGAATATAAATACGGGTGCGACGGTATTTGCGTTGAACGATATTCCTTCAGGGAATTACAATGCACCGATTGCGCTGTTTGAAGGCTGCGTAGTTGATCAAAATGTTTTTATTGAAGAGCCCTTGCCTTTTTATGTTACGGTAGACTCGGTTATGAATGCTTGCTTTGGGCAGGCCAACGGATCGGTTGTTTTGCAAGCTTTTGGTGGAGTAGGGCCTTATCCTGGATTCAATGATTTTGGAAAATTACATGTGAGCAATTTGCTTCCTGGTAATTACCAAGATACCATTACAGATGCAAACGGGTGTTCTGCCATATACTCTTTTGAAATTGCTGAAATTCCAGAGGCAATCATTGAAGTGACTTCTCCCAATTGGGTATGTGCAGGTGGCTGGGTTGTTTTTGCTGCAACAGTTTCTGGTGTAGGGACGAATTATTTTTGGGATGTCATAGGACCAGGGACAATTCTTGGTGCGGGCACTCAATCTTTCTCAGTTGTTGATTCTCTCCTTTGCGTAACGAGCATAGATGTTACAATTCAAGTAATTCCTTCACCAACAATTACGGCAAATGTTGTTTCTGAAAGTACTTTGGGTTTGGGAAATATAATGCTTGATGTGGTTGGAAACCATCCTCCTTATACCGCCACGTGGCAGTCGGGATTTGTGGGATTGAATTACACAGGACTGGCTCTAGGAAATTACAACGTCTCCATTTCAGATTCTCTCGGATGCACCGTGGATACGCTATTCACGGTCGTATTCGATTTTGTTGAAGAACCTAGTTCTTCCAATGAATTTATTGTCGATTGGAAAACAGGACAGTTGAAATACACGGGAACCGAACGTTTGTTCGGTCTGGAAGTATTTAATGATATCGGACAATTGGTTTTCACGAAATCTAACTTGGGTATGAATGAGAGTGTGCATTTAAATATTCCCCCGCAGACCATTTACATTTCCTCTTCGAAGGGGAAGTCAAGGACGAAGGTCGTGTTGAGATGACCACTTCGTGGATGACACAACACGTTGTGATGACCACTTCGTGGATGACACTCTTCGAGTGATGACACAACACGTTGTGATGACCACTTCGTGGATGACACTCTTCGAGTGATGACACAACACGTTGTGATGACCACTTCGTGGATGACGCTTCGCGATGACCTTTCAGGATTATTTAGGGGGAATAGAAGACTAAAAAAAAACATCACAGAAACTCCGTGATGCTTAATTTGTTATTTAGTCTAAATTTTAGTTAAGGTATTAAAAAGACGAAGAAGAAATAATTGGTTGCCTCTCTTCCTTCGCGAAGCGTCATCCACGAAGTGGTCATCACTCGCAGAGTGTCATCACAACGTGTTGTGTCATCCACGAAGTGGTAGCGTTAAATGAAACAACGCAACGCCCCCACTGACCGACACATTCAAGCTGTGCTTGGTTCCGTGTTGCTCAATCTCAAGAGAGCCAGTAACGAGCTTGAGCACTTCTTCATCTACACCATTCACTTCATTGCCCAACACCAAAGCAATAGGCTTCTGCGAGTGAAAGGTGTGAAGAGCAACACTGTTATGCGTTTGCTCCAACGCCCACACTTCGTGTGAATCCTGTATCTCTAAAACCGCCGCGGCAGTGTTGCTGAAATGCTTCCAGCTAACCGATTCCGTTGAACCCAAGGCGGTCTTCAAAATCTCGCGGTGTGGAGGAATCGGAGTAATTCCGCAACAGTAAATCGCTTCAATGCCAAACGCATCAGCACTGCGGAATAGACTTCCGACATTCAACGCACTGCGGAAATTATCTAGGATTAAGACAATCGGAAACTTTTCAGCTTGCTGAAATTCTTCAGCGTTTAATCGCTGAAGTTCATCCATTGATTTCTTCTCGAAACTCATTCTACCGTGATGTAAAATGGAAGACGCGTCTGAATCTTTCCGCCGTTGCTCAATTGACGAATATCTTGATAGTTCTTAAATCTACTTCCTAGCAAACGAGAAAGAACAGCGTCTTCCGATTTACCAGAAATGTCATCAATGAATTCCTCCAACGGATCAAGCATCTCAGGCAATTCAAGAACAGCATTCGCATTCGCGCCAGCCTTCGCTGCAGCATAAGCAACCGCTTCACGCAAGCCTCCCAACTCGTCTACAAGTCCAATGTTCAACGCATCTTCACCACTCCAAACACGGCCTTGACCAATGCTATCTACATAGGCCTGAGAGATGTTTCTTCCGCTCGCAACCTTGCTCGTAAAGTCGTTGTAAATGTTGCTCACCATGTCTTGCATGGCGCGTTTCTGAACGGTGTCCAATGGAGCGGTCAACGTCATCATATTCGCGTGCTCATGGGTCTTGTACGCGTCGAAGGTGATGCCCAACTTATGATCCAAGAAATTCTGCAGGTTCGGAATAATTCCAAATACACCAATCGATCCTGTAATGGTATTCGGCTGCGCGAAGATGCGATCTGCTCCGCAAGCAATGTAATAACCGCCAGAGGCCGCGTAATCGCCCATGCTCACCACAAACACCTTTCCGCTTTGCTTGATCAATTCCGCTTCTCTCCAGATTACATCACTCGCCAGTGCACTTCCTCCGGGAGAATTCACGCGCAACACCACCGCTTTAATTCCTTCGTCCAAACGCGCATCGCGCAAGGCTTTCGCTATACGATCACTTCCAATTGTTTCATCGTCGCCCTTTCCACTTTCAATTCCACCAATGGCATACACCACGGCAACTTCGGCTACATCAGAAGCTTTGTCTTCCATCTTCACAACGGCCAAATAACGATCGTATGAGATCACTTCATCTTCTAACTTCTTGTCGTTTTCGAGCTTGCCTTTGTCTTTCAAGCGAGCCGACATCTTCGCAGCAATCTCATCTGGATAAAGCAATCCGTCAATTAATTTCGATTGTAGCAGCGTATTGTTGTTAATGAATCGAAGGGAAGTGGCAGAAGCATTCAGCTCCTCAACAGAGACTCCGCGTTGAGCGGAAATCTTCTCGCACATGACCTTCCAAATATCATCAATGAAAGTGGCCATTTGCAAACGGTTTTCGTCAGACATGTGGTCATATATGAAAGGCTCCACCGCACTTTTGAATTTGTTATTTGGACCGCGAATCACTTGCGCTTCTATTTCCAAATTGTCTAACAACTTTTTATAGAACATCACTTCCGCATTCAGTCCGTGCCAATCGAAAGTTCCTGTCGGATACATATAAACTTCATTCGAGGCGCTAGCTACGAAGTAACCCGCCTGCGAATAACCTTCGCTGTAGGCAATCACCCACTTGCCAGAGGTTTTGAAGTCGAGGATTGCGTTGTGCATTTCCAACAACATGGCAGGAGCCGCTTCAATGGCACCGATATTCAAATAAACGCCTTCAATGCGTTCGTCGGTTTTTGCGAAACGCAACACACGCTCTAAATCGCGCAGGGCAATGCGGTCTTCCGCGCCACCTAAACTAAATGAAGGGGTGTCGAGTCCTCTTTCCGTAAATGAATTTTCCAATTTAATTTTTAAAATGGATTCATTCTCCATGACCACACTATCAGATGAAGAAAGAGCTCCAATAATAGCGAAGACAACAAGAATGGTGAGCAATGTGCCCAATATGGAAGCTATAATGTTTCCAACAAGAGACGCCCAAACGGTTTTCCAAAAAGTCATAAGTAGTAATTTGAATGAAGAAGTTTTTCTTCGCTCAAAGTTACGCAGGGGAGTTGTATTTTCGCTCAATGGAAAAAATGAATCGCGTACTGCTAAGCATTGGTGGAAATGAAGGCGACAGAGAAGCAAATTTGGAAGAAGCGCGAATGTTTATTTCGTTCAACATGGGCGATATTGTAACGGTTTCTGAGGTGATTGAAACAGAAGCCTGGGGCATGCCCGAAGGCACAGAACCTTTCTTGAATCAGCTTGTGGAAATTCAAACGGCACTCACACTTGAGAAGTTGCATGCAGAAATTGTTGAGTTGGAAGAATATTACGGAAGAACGCGCAAAGAGGGTGTTTACCTCGATCGCGAGATGGATGTAGATGTTATCTTTTTCAATGATGAAATTGTGCGTGAAGGACACATTCAAGTGCCGCATGAGCGCATGCATTTGCGTGAATTTATTTTGAAGCCATTGGCTGCAAATTGGCCAGAGTGGATTCATCCGGAAATGAAAATGAATGCTGCACAATTGCTTGCTGAATTGAACAAGAAAGAAGATTGAACAATTACACTGTCATAGAAGGCATTATTGGCGCGGGTAAGACCACGCTTGCGCATTTGTTGTCGGAACAACACAATGCTCAATTGGTGTTGGAAGAATTCGCAGACAATGCCTTCCTTCCGAAGTTTTATGAAGAGCCGAAGCGTTACGCTTTCCCTTTAGAATTGAGTTTTCTTTCGGAACGTTTCGCGCAATTGAAGAGTGTTTTTCAATCGCCCGATTTGTTTCAACCCAAAGTCATTGCCGATTATTTTTTACCGAAATGTCAAGTCTTCGCGAAGAATAATTTAGAGGAAGACGAATACAAATTGTTTCTTCGTTTGTATGAAATCATGGAGAATGCTCTTCCGCAACCTGACCTCTTGGTATATCTATACATCTCACCTGAGCAAGCGCTTCAAAATATTAAAAAAAGAGGAAGGGCCTACGAGCAGAGCATCACGGAGACTTATTTAGAAAATATTCAGCAGCAGTATTTGTCGTTCATACAACAGCATCCCGAATTAACGGTGCTCATGATTTCGAGCGACAAGCTCGATTTTGTAGAACGAAAAGAAGATCTGTTATTCTTGAACGAAACCATTGCGAATAGTTACGCTCCCGGCATTCACAGGGTGGAGCCGTAAGTGTTTACCCACGAGCAAATTCGCGAGACACCCTCGGAAGTAATATCTGGAGTAGTAGCCAAACTTATTCTGAAAGATCCGATTGCACCTGGTCCAAACCATTTTTCCAATCCCGGAACAACGTGGATTTTTGCTTCATTCACCATGCGTTCACAAAGTATTTCAGTGTTCCAAGTTGAAGGATGACGAACGGTGAGGACGAATGTCCCTTGCGGCATTTCACAAGTTAAAAAATCGGTTTTGTTGAATGCGCTAACGGCCTGTTCAAGGTTTTTCTTGAAGAGCGAAACAGCTTCTTGTGTGTGCCCCCAACCCTTTTCAATGGCAGCTGTTGCTGCTATTTGCGAGAGTGTGCTTGCACCTTCAATGGTACGCGCATAGCCTTGACTGTCTGCTAGCAATGCAGCCTGTTTTTCGTTAGGAGCTATGATTGCGCCAATGCGAAGTCCGGCAAGACCAAACCCTTTCGACAATCCATAGACAATCCAAGCGTTCGAATTCACCGCTCGAATAGAAGTGAAAGATTCTTCCGTGTGAACAATGTCGCTCCACACTTCATCTGAAATAATTACAAGACCTTTTTCATTGGCCCAGTTGGATAGGGTTTCAAGTTGTTTTTTCGAAAGCACATATCCCAAAGGATTATGCGGATTACATATAACAAGTGCCTTTGTATTTGAAGTAACAAGTCTATCTAATTCAGCAAGGTCAATTCCGTTTGACCGCTGCTGATAACGTTTGATGATTACGTTTTTTCTTCGCGCGCATTCAGCCAATAAAAAATCTACTGGATCTGCAATAAGTATCTCGTCTCCTTCCTTCAACAAGAAAGAATAAACATCATCTATGGCTTTAGCAGCGCTGTTGGTTGCAAGAACTTCTTCCGGATTTACAACTGCATTTTTTCTTTGGTTGAAATGGTTTGCGATTGTTTTTTTGAAAGCATCCATTCCCGAATTATTTCCATAGGGAAACGAATTGAATTGAAGGTAAGCATTTACCGTTTCACGCACTGCACTAGAAACTTCAATGTCCCAATCGGCTGCTGTAAGGGGAATATGGCCTTCTTCCACATTGGCCCAACGCATGTTGAATGCGTTTTCGGAAAGGAAATTTTTATCCGTAGCCTTCATTTATTTCATGATTGTAATTGGAATCTTCGAGGCTACTTCGGAGAAATCGGTGAAGCAAAAGTCGTGCATCATTTCAATTCCTGATTTCACCATTGCATTGGTTTCTGCAAGGCGTTCGACGCTGTATTGATTAGCAAATTCCGGAAGTGATTTTCCAGATTTTAGATGTTGTACGAAAAGAGCCACGTCTACAATGGCGCTGTTGGTTCCTTGACTGGTAAAGGGAAGGAAGAGGTGGGCGGCATCTCCGAAAAGGAAAATGTTTTCCTTCGCTAGGCAAGAAACATTTTTCAATGTGCGTCCTTGCCAAACATAAGTTGTCTCAATGTTTGAATTCAACAAGGCTTGAATCATAGGGTTTTCACAATTTCCAACTTTCTCTTTCAAGAATTTAATGAGCGACTCTCGGTCTCTATTTGGAACACCGTGGTCGATGCTATTCACTTGAAGATACCAGATGATTTCACCGTCTTTCAATGGAAGTATTCCCAAAGAAAGTCCGTTGTCTGCTATGGCGTATTTGTGCAATTCGTTGCCAAGCATGTTGTAGAGGAAATCACTTTTCACCACACCCATTACTTCATAGGTTGCGGTTTCTTGATTTTCTGCGTTGTTGTTTAAGTATGCGCGTGTGTTCGAATGGACACCGTCTGAACCAAGAATTCCGTCGAAAGAATTGGAAGGAATGTTTGTGTGATCACCAACTATGAAGTCTCCGGTTTTAGAGAGCTTAACCAAGTCTTCAACGACTTGTGTGCTGTTTTTAGAAAGCGCCTCAAGAAACTTGAAGCGACTGATGCTGTATACTTCGTCGAAGTCTAATTGATTGGTTAGGTCACCGCTGGTGTTAATGTAATTCACCTTTCGAATACGCAGGCAATAAGGCTCAACATCTTTCCAAACGCCGAGTTCTTTTAATCCAGCTATTCCATTGGGCAACAATAGAAATCCGAAACCACTTCGCATTTGAAACGAAGATTTATCAAACACCGTAAGGTCATGTCCGAGTTCGGTTAACGTGCGATTGAGCAAGGCGCCTGACACGCCACCACCCATGATGCAGAATTTCATATTAGCTAATTTAAGGTAAACTGAAATTCCTTACGAGAAAAGAGGGGGAAAGGTTACTTCTTCAGAACCTCGGCCATTTTAGCGCCAATCTCAGCTGGAGAATCCACTACGTGAATGCCACATTCGCGCATGATACGCTTTTTAGCAGAAGCACTTTCGTTTTCTCCAGATACAATTGCACCGGCGTGACCCATGGTTCTTCCTTTTGGAGCGGTTTCACCCGCAATGAATCCAACAACTGGCTTCGTGCCGTGTTCTTTGATCCACATGGCAGCCTTTGGCTCAAGTTCACCACCGATTTCACCAATCATAATGATACCGTGAGTTTCAGGGTCGTTCATTAACAATTGAACAGCTTCTAAAGTGGTAGTTCCAATGATTGGGTCACCACCGATTCCAATAGCAGTTGTTACACCTAAGCCAGCTTTCGCAACTTGGTCAGCAGCTTCGTAGGTTAACGTTCCTGATTTAGAAACGATACCTACATTTCCTTTTTTGAAAACGAAACCAGGCATGATACCCACTTTCGCTTCGCCAGCGGTAATGATACCCGGGCAGTTAGGGCCTATTAAAGTCGCACCGCGATCGGTGGCGTAGATTTTTGCTTTCACCATGTCTGCAACGGGAATGCCTTCGGTAATTGTAACAATTACTTTAATGCCTGCAGCTGCAGCTTCCATGATAGCGTCAGCAGCAAAAGCTGGTGGAACGAAAATAATGGTCACATCTGCACCTGTTGCAGTTACTGCATCGGCTACGGTGTTGAATACTGGACGGTCGAGGTGTGTTTGTCCACCTTTGTTCGGTGTAACACCACCAACAACGTTGGTTCCGTATTCAATCATTTGTGTTGCGTGAAATGTTCCTTCACTTCCAGTGAATCCTTGAACAATTACTTTCGAATCTTTGCTTACTAAAACGCCCATGTGGTAATATTTTTTGCTGTCGCGAAATTAGTCATTATTTGGAAAGAATAGTCGTTCCATTGCCGATTGTTTCTCATTTTTGCAGAACATGAATGCAATTTCAAGAGAAGAGACGATCTGTGCCCTTTCTACACCGCAAGGAGTAGGCGGTATTGCGGTGGTTCGCGTAAGCGGAAAGGCGGCCTGGGCAATAGTGAGCAAACTATTTTCGAAGCCCCTTCAACCCGAACAAAAACGCAAGGCGTTGTTCGGATGCATTTTCGATGGTAAGGAAATATTGGATGAAGTGGTGGTGACCTTGTTTCAAGGTCCGCATAGTTTTACGGGGGAAGATGTGGTTGAAATTGCCTGTCACGGTTCGCGTTATGTGCAGCAGCGCATCTTGCAATTGTTGCAGGAAAATGGCTGTCGCATGGCCACAGCTGGTGAATACACCATGCGTGCTTACTTGAATGGAAGAATGGATTTGAGTAGGGCAGAGGCCGTTGGAGATGTGATTGCGTCTGAAAGTGCTGCGGCGCATAAGCAAGCGGTGCATCAGATGCGCGGAGGATTTTCGAAGGAGATCGATGGATTGCGTGAACGCTTGATTCATTTTGCTTCTTTGTTGGAATTGGAATTGGATTTTTCGGAAGAAGATGTCGAGTTCGCCGATCGTACGCAGTTGTTGAATTTGTTGAATGAAATCTTGAAGGTGGTTGTTCAGTTGCGCGACAGTTTTCAGTTGGGCAATGCCATCAAGAACGGGGTTCCGGTAGCCATTGTTGGTGCGCCGAATGCGGGGAAGTCAACGTTGTTGAATGCCTTGTTGAATGAAGAGCGCGCGATAGTGAGCGACATAGCGGGAACCACGCGTGACACGGTGGAGGAGGTGTTGAATGTGGAAGGCATTCAGTTTCGATTTATAGATACTGCTGGAATTCGCGAGACGTCGGATACCATAGAGCAGATGGGCATAGCGCGCAGCATGGAGAAGGTGTCGCATGCGCAGTTGGTTTTGTTGTTGGTAGATATGGTGAATACTTCTCAAGTGCAGATAAACGAGATGTTGGAATCGATTCGTTCGCATGCACGAGCGGAAGCGAAGGTGTTGGTGGTCTTCAACAAGATCGATTCGAATCCGAATTTTGAATTGAAGGTGGAAGGCGCGAACACGTTGCGCATCTCTGCGAAAGAAGGTGCGGGCATATCAGAGTTACGCAGTTGGTTGGTTGAAAGCTTCGCGCCATTGTTGAATGAAAGTGATACGGTGGTAACGAACGCTCGTCATTTCGAATCGTTACGCCTCGCAGCCTTATCGCTAGATGAAGTCTTAAACGGCATGAACCTCGGCGTCCCTTCCGACCTCCTCACCGTAGACATCCGCAAGACTTTGTATCATCTTTCTGAGATCACAGGGAATATCTCGGCGGATGACATTTTGCATTCGATATTTGGGAAGTTTTGTATTGGAAAGTAGAGATAGGTTATGGGATTGTCGTTTCAGTGATGCGACATTTGGGATTTTCTAGATATGCTGCTGATACAGCACCAAAAATATAGTCTACGCGGTGCGGAGTGATTGTCGCAACAGAGTGGCGACAATTCAAACAATTGAATGTTTCTGATGATTTTTGTACCTTATTTGTACCTCATCAGAGATTATGCAAATTCGAATTTATCCGTTCAAGTATTTCTTCAAAACTAGGCTGACCTTTGTAGTATAATTTTGATGTAGATAGATACCTCTTTTTGAAGGATTCTCTGACTTCTTGTACGCTCAAAAGTAAAGCTGGATGTTCTTTAAGTTGTATTAGATTATCCGCTCCCTTAATTCGTATTGATTTATGTTTTTCATATTCAGGACTGCCAATGAATTCGACTACATCTGAGTTTCCTAAAAGACAGTAAACATCGTAGTATTGGCGCATGAAATTCTTGTCGTCAGAAGCTCCAGGATTGTCTTTATTGCGATATTTTCTAACAATAGTCTGCAGCTTTTCAATCAGCGTATAGCCCGGGTGATAGCATTCAACACCCACTGCTGTATTGTTGATGTAATTGCTAGTTGCATTGATTGAAACCAGATGATCCCATATCCAAGAGGAAATGTCGATTGGTTTATTTGGAGTTACATTGTCAAAACCTGCTTCGAGTAATATTCCATCTTTAAGACCTTCAATTGTTGGTGTGTGACTTTGATAGTGCAATCTGATTCCACCACTGCGATATTTTTCAATATCGTCAAACTCATGATCCCTCTCTATTTCTATAATCCCATCAATCAAAAGTGAATTAGCAAGCACATCATAGAATTCTTTGCGGGCCTCTCTTACTTGAGGTTTGTCTTCTTTTCCTTCAATGCCAAAGCCGAAATTTGTGCGAAGGTGTATGTCTATGTCTTCCGAAAACCGATGAATTAATCCGTATCCTTTTGATAACGATGTTCCTCCTTTCAATTCAAACTCAATTCCCTGCTGTTGCAACGAATACAAGGCATGCATGATCCAATAGTCTTTTTCAACTAAAGTGATATCTATTCCTTTCTGACTAGATACGATTGATAGAAGTTCTTTGAACTCAGGGTCGTTGTGAATAAAATCAAGCATGCTGAAGTAATTTACGAACGATAGATTTAATAAGACGTTTTGTTTTACCAGATCCGTATTGTTGCGTAGCCTTCATCAGAGCATCGGTAGTAAAACTAAGCACATTATTTGACAATTTCTCAAGAACCAGATTTTGGTCTTCTGCAAGACTCTCTAAATTATTTAAAAGATCTACAAGCAAATATTCCTTGGAGATATTTTTAGGGAACGAAGATTTCAATTTGAATTCAAAGGTCTTTCCATTGAGTTGAAATTCTCCTTTGCGCTTGTGATTATACACCCACGTTGTATTATACAATTGAGTTAGACCGAGCCCCAGTGAATTAAAACTATTAGGGGACACCAAAAGAAAATCATCGTCCTTTAAGAATCGCTCAACAACTTGAAGATCACCCGGAGGAACATTTCCAAATTTGGATTGCTTGGGCGAATAATACAAGCCCTGATTTAGTTTTATCAAAGTTCCGTCTTTGGTAAGCTGCGCCAAATGCCTATCTATGGCCGAGGAATAATATTCCAGGTCAGAACGGCGATAAACTTCACCTTGCTTTATATGTTGACAGAGTAAATCCATTGGTCAGATGCAAAGTTAATGTAATTTTGAAAATTGCATGCGGAAAATAGAAAAATTCATGCAATTCGTGAAGCTGTGCTTTGGATTTTTATTTACCGGGAGAGGAAAAGAGAATTATGTACACGCTGTGTGCACAATTTAACTTACATAGGACAAATGGAATTGTACTTACGCTGAATACCGCACTCACTTGCCCGACATGAAACTCTTAGAAGCGAAGCTTCATCAGGCTATTGAAAGGGCGAAGAATAGGTTGGCGGCGGGGGTGAATAACGCTGATTAATGATTATGTTAAAAGCCAAGTGCTTTTTTCTTTGCCATTTGAAATTCCTCTTCTGTAAGCAATCCATCATTCTTCATTTGATTCAGCTTCATGATTTCGTCGGCCATTGATGTTGAATTGTTGCTGCTTGCATTAGCGGATTTAGATTCACGAATTCTTTGAAGTACGTATATTTTAATTTCATTGGCAGAATCATTCATGCCACCTCTATTCGAGAACCCTCCAAAGGTGATTTCGTTGTTTTCCTCTCTGGTGCCAGGAACTGAGAATTTTATATGGCCTCCATTTACAAAACTACATTCACGGACTTCTATTGAAGTCATGTCTTTGTAAAACAGAGTTTCGTTTCCTTGTCCGCTCAACACTCCGAAAAGCCCGCCTTTTTGAGTGATTTCAACTCTGTCTTCGTAAACAGAAAGTCCACGATCAATCCCTTGAGTGAATTCGAATTTTTTAGTACTCATTTTGTTCTTTTTTTATTTAATGTGGGTGTGATTGTTTAGCTTACTTATCGGTTGGTGTTTTAATATAAACATCAAATGTCACAGACTCAATTTTCTGAAAATCCCAAAAGAACAACGTGTTTTTTACATCCCACACAACATTGCCAGCAACAGCGTTTTCGCCGTATTTTTTAATTACGAAGTTTGTTAATGCAAAAAATGTAGGTTCGTATATACTTATGGAATTCGAAGAGTTTTTATAACTAGGCATGTTTTGCAGAATCTCTTGTTTTTGCTCATCTGTAAGCGGTGTAATGCCTTGCTTTTGATCTTCTGTCAAAGGGTGTGCAGTTGGGATAACGTTTGGATTTGAAGGTTGTGTCAGAGCTGTTTGTTTGTCTGAATAATCAAAGCCAACCAATAAACTTTCCGTTTTTAAGTATTCATAATTTTTATCAAACGACTCTTGGCGAATATTCGTGAAAGCCGAGTGCGAGTATGAGACACATCCAGTAAAGGATAAGGAAATTAAGATTGCAAAAAGTGCGAAGTTGAAACTTTTCATAGTTGAATTGAATTATGTTTCGAATGTAAACAGAAACAAGCGGCTTATTCATGATATGTAGCATTACTTTTTATGGAATGTGTTTCATTGGGTTACCGAAGTGAAACTTTCCTTAAATTTGAATTGTATAAAATAATAAAAATGGCAATACCAACAAAAATTCAAAGTAGAATAGTAGAAGGATTGAAGAGATTTCAACCAATTGTGGAAGCGGCTAAAATCAGAGATGCGAATGAATCGGATACTGTTGTTTTACTAACAGGAATTTTCAGTGAGATTCTTGGGTTCGATAAGTACACGGATATTACAACAGAGCATTCTATTCGTGGGACTTTTTGCGATTTGGCATTGAAGATTAATGGAAACATTGTTATTATCGTTGAAGCGAAAGCTATTGGCATCGAGTTGAAAGATCCGCACGTTAAACAAGCAGTAGACTACGGAGCGAATAAAGGAATTGATTGGGTGATTCTTACAAACGGAGTTACTTGGAGAGTGTATAAGATTCTTTTCACAAAGCCTATTCAACACATTCCAGTATTTCAATTTGAATTTTTAAACATCAAAGCGAAGTCTGCTGACGATTTGGAACTACTGTATACATTATGCAAAGAGGGGATTCAGAAGAGTTCTCTTGAAAATATCTACGTGCAGAAACAAGCCACCAACAAATTCATGATTGGGAACTTGCTTTACACCGAATCAGTTTTGAATTCGATTAAGAAAGAGTTGAAGGCAATCTATCCCGATTTAAAAGTTACCAATGAAGAAATCGTTAAAGTTCTTCAAACAGGGGTAATCAAAAGAGAAATTACAGAAGGTGAAGAATCAGATGAAGCGAAAAAGAAGATTCTTAAAACGGCAAAGAAGAAAGAGAAAGTGAAGGCGGATGCTTCAGCGGCGTCTTCCTCAACTGCGGAGGTTCAAATCTCCAATGAGTTACCGAGTGTGCCGTTGGATTGATAATGAGAACCCGTGAACGCCGTTTTTAGTAATTTTGGGTTACGTTAATTCATCAAGCCAAATAAAGGTTAATTTCAACTATAATTATCGTTAGTTTTTTCTTTTTAGTTAGCAATTGCTGAAGTTTGTTTCCTTCCGAGTAATTATTTGAAATGGAATTTTTTCAATTGATATGTAATTCGCATCGCACAGAAAAAATAAGGCCGTATGCTAAAAAAGAATGTCTGTAAATTTTTAAGAGGTCTAGGCCAATTGATGCTGATTATAGGAGGGAAAGTAGTAATTGTAATTTTAGGTCTTTTAGCTTTAATATTCGTTTCTGTATTTTGGCGTATGATTTCAGAAATACTAGGTTTCATCGGTGGGATATTAAATAACTACTGGGTTTTTGGAGGTTTGATTTTGATATGGCTTTTTTATTTAATATTTACCATGATTTCAGATAGAAATAAATGAGGTTTCATTAAGCATATTGATGCTCATACAAAAGTCAATAGTTTTTTTTCTCAATACTTGAAGTTTAAGCCATTACCAATCAATATGAAATAGACCATAAAATTTTCAGTTTACTCAACAAATGCATATAAAATATAATTCAGAAGCGCAAGGAAATAGATTACACTCCATTACCACCTATTAGTAGACTTCGTAAAAGTTCCCGAGGAATTTACAGACGGTTGAATGGATTTGTTATCAGAATTATTTTTATAGTAGTGCTGTGTGATATAGACATTACCACCGAAACCACATTCCTCACCTTCCGGATATTGTCGAATAAACACACCATTGCTATCGAATACAAACGCTATCTTACAGGCATCTTGGCCATACATCTGCGCGTCAAAAACGCCAATGTTGCCATATACTTTCATTATTCCTTCTAACGTTCCCATGTTATAACTTGGTGGGCCTTTAACGTATTCCAATAAGAAATAATAGTCTTCTTTACCATCAAAGTACAATTGTAAAAAACCAGCAGGACCATCTTTGTATTCGAATGAGTATTCCCCAGCATAGGTAGATGATTTTATTAGAGGGAGAAGTTGATTGTTGGAATAAACCAAATCCAAAGAATCTTTTAAGCGAGTTATTTCATTCTCCTTTTTTAGAAGACTTACATTCAAATTCGTAATCGTTGATTTCCGTTCATTGAGGTTATTTATTAAACTTGAATTTTCTTTCACGAATAGATTTTTCTCATCAGACAATTGATTCTTTTGATTCTGCAGTTGTGTAATATTGGAATTCAATTGAGATAAAACTCGATTAAGACTATCAACTTTAATAGTGAGAATATTAATCTGTTCTTTTTTCGATTGCCCAAAGGTGAATTGGACTAACAAAAGAGACGCGGTGAGGAGTAAAACCTTCATTTTTTATTTGTTTTTTTTTCGATTTCTAATATGGCGCTCTGCAGAAGGCTGGTCGTTTCATGAATACGACAATTAATCATTGGTATTAAATGTTTTCGAATAAGGTGCCAAAAGTACATTGTCTAAGCAGTGCGGAGAGAAAATTAAGTTTCCCGATTTTATCTCTTCAAATAAACATCAAAAGTCACGGATTCGATACTCTGACTATTCCAAAGGAAAAGTGTGTTCTTGACATCCCAAACAACATTTCCAACAACCGCGTCTTCTCCGTACTTCCTTTTTACAAAATCGGATAACGCGAAGAACGTAGGTTCGTAAATTGAAAGATATGAATTGTTTAATGATGTTGAATTAACCGAATTTCCTGATTGGATGTTTTCAAGGATTGCTTGTTTTTCTTCGTCAGTCAATGGTCTATTTGAGTCAGGCACTGTGTTTTGTGCTGGCTTTTTTATAACATCAGTTGTTTCAGCATAATTTACACCAACTATTAAGCTCTCGGTTTTCAGATATTGATAAGACTGATTAAATGAATCTTGACGAATATTCGTATGGGCTGAATGCGAATAGTAAACGCATCCAGTAAAAGAAAACGATAGTAAGAGAGCGAAAAGTGATGAATTGAAAAGTTTCATAGTTGAATTGAATTATGTCTCGAAAGTATGGAGAAACGAGCAGTTTGCTGTGGTGTAAGTTGAATACTTTTTGCCGAAAGTATTTTCATTCGGATGCCAAAGTAGAACTTTCCCTAAATTTGAATTGTAGAAAAGAATAAAAATGGCAATACCACCAAAAATTCAGAGTAGAATAGTAGAAGGGTTGAAGAGATTTCAACCAATTGAGTGTGCCGTTAGATTGAAACTTAAAAATGTATTTAGATGGAAAGTAAATTAAAAGTAATTTTTTTAGCAGCAATTGCTTTGGGAATTTGGGTGCAGGTTTTTCAGAACGCAAGTCAAAGCTCGATGACTCGCTATGTATCTGTTGTAAACGATGTAAACGTATTGGACATTACTCCCAAACCTCCAGTAAATGATAAACCTATTGATATAAACATTGCAGCGATAAACGGTTGCAAATCCGCTTTTTATGATGAAAGTGGAAGTCCTGAGGGTGGAAGTTTTGGAAGAGGCGGATTTGGGAGCAACCGATTTATTTATCTTCCCATACATTTTAGGAATAATTAGAATAGAGTTGTAGATTGATTATCCTTGCAGTACCATTGTTCAATTTCAGTTTCATGTTGCTAATGTCTTTGTATCATTGAGAGTTGTCAAGTATTTTGGTAAGGTTTGATGACTTCCTGATTTAGTTTGGACTAAGAGATAATCAAAAAATGAATAGAATTATTAGAACAATACAGCAAAGAGTTTTCAGGAATTTATTAGTAGCTGTGCTTTCTCTATCAAACTTGAGTGTATTTGCTTTTAGCGGTTTTGATATCCGCGAAATTCAAGAGAATCATAAAGAACGTGATGGAATGGATTTTTCCTTTCCAGTTATATCTAGTGAGACTCGTGGTCTTGCTTCAGTTAAAATAAATACATATTTGCAAACGGCCATTCTCCATCTAAAAGTGGGGATGGAGGAAGTATCTATATTTGAAAATATTTGGCCTAGTGATAGCTCATATGTTGTAGATCTTAAATATGTTATTCATCGGAATGATGAAGCGCTTTTCACGATTACTTTTTGGATAACGAGTTTTGGGGCTTCTTTTGGCTACGAGCGATATAGTTTTAATTTTGATTCGCATAGTGGTGATTTCTTGAAATTGGGGGAATTAATTCAAGGAGAAAAAAAGGACGAGTTAAACGAACAAGTAAGTAAGTCATTTCGATCGGACATTTTTAATGGCTATTTTTTTGAAATTTGGAAGAATGATCATGACTATGATTCTTATGGGAGTGAGATTTTAATTCATTTGTTGGAATGTTCCGAACTTGAATTTGACGATTTGCTGATTGGAAAGGACAGTATCTATTTAGGAAAAAGGGAAGCCGGCTGCCTAGCGTCAGTAGATGGATTTGCTGATATTGACTGGCAAGCTGCTTTTTCCTATCAAGAGGGCATTCAATATTTCAATCAAAGAGGAAAAGGGTTTTTAAACAAACTAGTAATATCTGATAACAGAGAACAACAGCGCAAGGAAATTACAAATAATATCGCTGACCATGTAATTGATACAGTTGGGCTTTCCATTTTGCTTCGTCAGATTCAAGAAGAATTCTTTTTTATGGATAATTTTCCTGCGGATATAGTAATAATTCAAGATTCACTAATTGAAATATGTGATGAAAATAGATGTGCGCGTATACTATTAACAGGCGGATTTCTTATAGCGTCTTATCAAATGGGTTTTGGTAATGATTGTGGTACGAAAATCATCGATTTAAAAACAAAAACTGATGTCATAATTAACACATTTAATACATTCTACGTTAAAGGTTTCGATAAAGATCTGAAAAGACTCAATATTGAAACTTCTGGTTACGACGACAATGGACGTTTTTGGAAATCTGGAACCTGGGGTTTTTTAAATAGAAAAGCTGAATTGGGTTCAAAGGAGTATTAGAAAGTAACTTCATTTGAAGCCCATAAGTCAAAGAAATTAGGCTTTTCAGTTTAAGGTTTCTCCTCACACTATTCCCCCTCTCCCTCCGTTACCATTCAAACCCCAACACCATGAATAAATTTTTTCTAGTCGCCTTCGCTTGTTTTATTAATGTCGTTTCCTTCGGACAAACAAAGTCAGAGGAAACAGTTGTCTATAACCTTGGAACAATGGTGATGTTCGAGGAATGGACCACCGATCACGTAATTCTTCCTGTGAAGAAAACCGATGTGGAAAAGCGAGGGTTGAAAGGACCGGTAACCTTTTTCAAAGAGGAAATACTTCGATTGACGAACGATCAAAATGGTTTTTCGAAATTTGAGATATTCGAAGAAACCATTGATTTTGATTTCAACGGAAAACAGACAAGCTGCCAAAGAGAATACGATCAAAGCAAATATCAAAAGTTTGATTTCGAATTGGATAAAAATGGATTTATTCACAAAGCCCAAGTATCAAGTCCTTACACCAATAAACTATTGGGGACAGAATATTACAAGTACGATTCATTAGGAAATGTGACAATCACACGAATGGAAGACACAAACGGCGCGGTAGAATCAAAGACCTTCAAATTTTACAATGAACACGATGAGCTCATTGAAGAAAAAAGAAAAAAGAATGATGAGGTGGTGTTCTGGGAGAAGTATGAAAGGTCAGCCGGAAAAATGAACATTCATGATATGTTAAATGGAGATATTTGGATCGGAGATCTAAATGAAAAGGGCGATGTTATTCGTTTATTCAATAGTGAAAAAAGTCAGACACAAGAGTTCACGTATGTTTATGATTCATGGGGCAACTGGACAAGTAGAATGAAATCGCTGAACGGCGTGGAAGTTCAGGAGGCGAGGAGAGCATTTAACTATGAAACTTATGCCGAGCGCACAGCGAACCAAACACCTGTTCCGGTAAAAGTGGGTAAGCAAGTTTGGATGAGTGAAAATTTGAATGTCAAAAAATTCAACAACGGAGATTTAATTGAACAAGCACAGAGCAGCAGCGCATGGATTAAGGCCTTAGAAGACGGAACTCCCGCCTGGTGCTACTGCGAAGATCTAAGAGATAACCTCACAAAGGATGTATTGTACAATTACTTCGCTATGACAGATCCGAGAGGCTTGGCTCCAGCAGGGTACCGAATCGCAACCTTCGATGATTGGAATATTCTCTTCAACAAATATGGCGGATCGGAAGGCGCTTTTGAAAAGTTAAAGGATACTGAAAAGGATGTGCTAAATACCGCTGATATGCGCGGATATAGACGCGGAAATTGGATGCTTCCGGAATCGTATTGGTGGACGAAAGACGGGAAAAAGATAGGGTTAGCTGTGGATTATATTGGAAGAATGCTCATTGAAGACAATACAGAAGAAGAGGGCTATTACAACGATGGATTGTTTTTGCGATGTGTTAAGGAGTAAGTTGCTTTTCTGTTGTGTAATTTTGTTGCGTATTATCCACGTTTGTTTTATTTTTGTGGATATTAATCAACGTTTTATGAAGTCGAAAAAACAAACGCTTTTTCCAAAGCATCTTAAAATACTGGGTGTTTTAGGGGAGAATATTAAATTGGCTCGTAAAAGAAGGAAGCTCACAACTATCGAAGTTTCTGAACGCGCTGGAATAGATAGAACCACACTTTATCAAATTGAAAAGGGGAACCCTCGCGTTTCAATGGGCGCTTATTTTAATGTGCTGCGCGTATTTGGTTTGCAAGATGATTTTTTGAAATTGGCTGCAGAAGACAAGCAGGGAAGAGATATCCAAGATTTAGAACTTTTAGGAGGGAAATAAAATGGCAACAAGTAAAATAGATATTCTGGTTTACGGAGACTGGTTGCATTTAGGCGGGCCGAAGTTAATAGGAACTTTAGCAGCCCATCAAGCTAAGGGTAGAAAGATATTTAGTTTTAGTCACGATGAAAAATGGTTGGTGACAGAAAAGCAATTTTTATTGGATCCGGATATCACTTGGAATAAAGGACAACAATTTCCAAAAGGGAAATTCAATTTTGGTGTTTTTAATGATTCGATGCCCGATACTTGGGGACGCACCTTAATGAAAAGAAGAGAGGCTCAAGCTGCCAAGGACGAAAAAAGGGGTGCAAGAAATCTTCACGATCTTGATTTCTTATTGGGTGTAAATGACGAAAGTAGAATGGGAGGTCTTCGGTTTAAGTTGCACGAAAAAGAACCCTTTTTAAATAATGATAAGGCTAGGCCAACTCCACCGTGGTCTTCCATAAGAGAATTACAACATGGCATCTCGATAATTGAATCGGATAAGGATAATAAGGAGGTGCGAAAATGGTTGAGTATCTTATTGGCTCCAGGCTCTTCCTTAGGTGGCGCAAGACCGAAAGCAAATATTATCGATGAAAAAGGAAATTTGTGGATAGCTAAATTTCCATCTAAAGAAGATACTATTGATAAAGCTGCATGGGAGTTTCTGGCCTATAGGCTGGCTACTGCGGCGGGTGTTGAAATGGCTGAGTGTAAAATTGAAAAAATCTCGGGCAAGTATTTTACGTTTTTTACAAAACGATTTGACCGTATAAAAGATAAGAGGATTCACTTTGCTTCTGCCATGACAATGACCGGCAATAATGAAGACACGATTAAAGAGAATCCTCCGAGCTATTTAGATATTGCAGAGTTCATACAGTTTAATGAATCAAACAACAAAAAGGAATTACACCAGTTGTGGAGACGAATGGTTTTTAATATCGCAATTTCCAACACCGACGATCATTTAAGAAACCATGGTTTTATTCTAAATAAATCGGGCTGGCGATTATCTCCTGCTTATGATATCAATCCGTCAATTGATAAAGATGGATTATCATTAAATATTGACTCAAACAATAATGCCTTAGATTTCGATTTGGCGATAAGCGTTGGAGAATACTTTCAGCTAAAAGAAAAGGAGATGGATGCTATTATAGCGGAAATCAAAAGCGTTGTGAAAAATTGGAAAACCGAGGCTGTAAAAATTGGAATTTCAAAAGCTGAAATTACGCTGATGAGTTCTGCATTTAAATTTTAAAACGACTTTTTTCATTTTGCCGAATCTTAAATGTATGTTGAAATGATACTCAATTGTAATCATTTAAAAAAAGCAGAGCGCATTTCCACTAATTCAGAACGCACCTCGCCGACTGGTTCGGTTTTTAGTTTTCGTGCAATGACAAGGAATTCCGAGAAATGCCCGAGGAAAAAATCGCTAGCTATAAAATTTGAAAGCCACTCCGAAAGGTCGTTGAACTCAACATCGCTAAAATTATAAATCTGATTATTCAAGAGTGCTACAATTTCCAATGAATTAGTTTCATTCATGGCCAATGAAGAATAATCTTTTTCTAGAAAATTATCTATTAAGGTGTCACTTCGCAAAATGGCCTGAAACAATTTCTTCTCCGCTTCTTTGAGTTTGCCATTTTTGAAGAGAGTAATGGACCATTCGAATAAAAAGAACGGAAAGCCCATGTCATCATCGAAAGTTTTGTTAAACCAATTGAAATATCTCAAAGCACCCTTGTAGTCTCTTATCTTGATGTACTGCTCAGGTGCTAAATATCTTAGGCCTCTGCTGTCGTCGTAATAACCTCCCCAGCGTCTTTTGTCTGCTGCAAGTGCCCGTTTTATTTTTACAATCTTATTTTGAATGCGTTCGATTTGTTTGGGTGTCATAGTTTCAAAATATTGAATCAAATATTAATAAGAAAGAGTCTCTACCGAATCAAATAATTTCTCTTCTTCTGGTACATCATCAGGTATCCTCTCTTGTTTGCTTCTGATAAAAAAGAACGACCAATTAATGTCTCAATTAGTTGATGTTTCTCTGAATAGGGGAGCATGATTTTTTCAACTCTATTTGCAGAAACACCAATACGTTTTGCGAATTCAGTGAAATCGGCTTTGCATGGATGATTGTTTTTCTTGTATTCCTCGCTTTTGAAATTGTCAGCAAATAGCCCATGGTCGAGTGCAAAATCAGAATCGTCAACATGCATCTTAGTATTCAGTAAATCGTAAATTGGACTCAGGAGATAGTCGCCCATAGAAGATTCCAGTAACGAGAAGTTTTTCAAATGTGCATCGCCATTCGAAAACAAAAAGTTGAACAACACAACGGAGAAATATTTTTCAATTTCAACGCGCCAAGCGGAAACGTGTTTTTGAATCAGCAGCCCAGCTTCCTCGTAACTAAATTCATATTTGAAATTAGGCCCAGCATTGTCATTCGTTCTTCCGGCCAATGTTGCGAAATCCTCCTTCCCCCATTTACTGCCGTCGTCTTTTACATCAAAACGTTTAGTAATGTAAGCAGGAGTGCCGTTCTTAAAAAAGATCATTGCGTTTTCAGCTGTATTAATTCCAAACACTTGCTTGGCAATCTGCATTGTCAGATGTTCATTAGCAGGAACCTGATCGACTTTTTTTAGATCTCGAGGAATGGGCTTCAAGATATAAGTCCCCTGTTCTCCTTCGTGAGTTAAACGCAGCACATTCTTCTCTAACACAAAACTCAATTTTTCTTGTACCCCCGAGATTGAAATGCGCTTGCGATTTTCCATAAATTGCTCGGCTACATCTTCGTTTTGCTGCGGCTGATCGTAAGGCAAAACATGACTTACTTTTTTTCCATTGAAGAGATTGCGAAGACATCCAGGACTATAGGAAGAAAAATCTTCCGATAAAGTTCCTGGACAATATTTTAGTTCGTGAATGTTCATTTTGTAGCAATAGGTTTTACGGTAACAGCACCAATGGTATCGTATTGAGCCGTAGCTGCGAGTAGGCCGAAATTATCGTTTTCGTCTATCCTCAACTGTAAGCTTTGTAGTTTTCTATTTACGCCCTCACTGAGCATGTTGAAGAAAAAGGGAAACAAGAATTCACTGGTGTATTCCTTTTGTGATTTGGGCAGTGTTAAGCTGACAGCAGGTTTGTTTTCATCTAAAAAATACTGGTCTTCATATCTGAAAACATAGTGTTTGCGATTTTCTTCAATGAGCAATCCAGCCAAAATTCCTGAGCGGTATATTTCTAATGTGCGCATTCAATTAAGGTTTCTTTTTTACTTGAAGGGTCAGCTCCATTCCCAGTACATCGGCCAATTTATTCAGCACATCTATCGACGGATTTCCCATTCCGTTTTCCAATTTGTACAATGTGTTTATGCTTATTTGAGCTAAATCAGCGAGATGAGGTTGGGTTATTCCCAATTCCTTACGCCTGATTTTTATGGCTTCACCGAGGTTTGATACTAACATTATAATGTGATTTGAAAGTCAAAAGTATGAATTTCAATTGAAACAAACAAGATAAACACATTTTAATGTGATATTCGGGTTGATGTTGTGAATTTGAGCGGTGAAAACAAGAGAATCCACATTTTAGTATGGTTTTTAATTCGTCAGGGTGTAGAAGACGCTGTTTAACAAACTCCAATCAAATTCTTATTACATTTAGGCATGAGATATTTAGCCCTTTTCCTTTTATTACCATTTGCTTCTTTCGGACAGCAAACCATTAACGAAACAATGATTCATGATGGAATAACACGCAGCTATACGCTGTATGTTCCAGCAAGCTATACACCGGGTACACCAGCACCAGTGGTATTGAATTTTCATGGATATACCAGCACTGCGTTTGAACAATTTTATTACGGTGATTTTCGTGCAATAGCCGACACAGCCGGTTTTCTAATCGTGGTTCCAATGGGAACACTAGATGCAACAGGAACTACTTATTGGAATTCTGGATGGGGTGGAACAGTGGACGACATTGGTTTTACAAGCGCGTTAATAGATGAGGTAGCCGCAACTTACTCCGTAAATTTAGATCGTGTGTACAGCACCGGTATGTCAAACGGCGGTTTCATGAGTTACACCCTTGCTTGCTCATTGAGCAATCGTATTGCAGCCATTGCTTCTGTTACAGGATCCATGAATGTAGGTCAAGATCAAACCTGCAATGCCGTGCATCCAACTCCAGTTATGGAAATTCACGGCACCGCAGATTTAACGGTTCCGTATAATGGAGGAACTTTTATGGAAGCCATTCCAAACGTTTTATCTTATTGGATAAACTTCAACAATTGCAATGCAACACCGGTAGTTACCGACGTGCCAAATACGAATCTAACAGACGGATGCACTGCCGTTCATTACTTCTACGATGGAGGAGCAAATGGTGTCGATGTTGAACACTACAAAATCATTGACGGCGGACATACGTGGCCAGGTTCAATATTTACAGTCGGTGTAACTAACAACGACTTCAATGCTTCGAAAAAAATATGGCAGTTCTTCCTTCAATACGACATTAACGGAAGAATTCAAGCAAACTCAGTTGCCGATTTGAATGCCGAAGAGATTTCGATTTACCCAAATCCAACAACCGATAAAATAGCGATTCAAGGGTTTTCTCAAAAGCTAACGGCTGCAAATTGCAGTCTGTTTTCTGTGGAAGGAAAACAGTTCAACATTGATGTGCTTGAGAACAATACTCTCGATACAAGCAATCTGAAAAGCGGAGTGTACTTTGTGCGTATCGCAACCCAAGAGGGAAGTTCTACTTTTCAGTTTGTAAAAATGTAATCCCCTGTTTTTACGGGAGACGAGTTATTTGCTAGACCCTAACATTAATCCAATATTAAAACTTGGAGATCCCACGTATGCGATGTCATACTGCTTGGGAGTTGCTCTTTGTTCAACGGTTTTCACTCCATTGTGGTAAGAGGTTACGGTAGATACACCCCCACCTTCTGAACTAGCAATACCTATGTTTTTAGATGAGTCTTTTGAAAAGGGTTTGTCGCATTCGATTTCAGTCCACATTTGAGCACTAATTGAAAAGCAATTCTGCAGGTTTTGTTTCGATAGAAAATTCTTTAAAAAGCCAGAAACTCCACTTCCGTAATTGTTGGCGTAATAAGCCGAAGCTCCAATTTTAAAAAATGGGTTCGAGTAGGATGTTACCCGTTTTAAAGCCTCTGATAGCCCAATGTCTCCATCGTCGCCTGCAGAGGAACCTGCCCCTCGGCATACCGACTTAAACATAATAAGGGAATTGGGTTTCAATTTTAATTCACTTAAAAGTTGAGATGTACTAATTCTCGGATTGATGCAAAGTCCACCTGCTTCGCCATTTTCACCCAAGTTAGAACCGTGTCCAGAATAAACCAAGAAATTGCAATTTTGAGAAATCGATTTAATTTCACTCCAATTGGCTTTTGCATCATAGAATTTGTAAACTTGAATTCCGTGCTGCTCAAATACTCCTGCAATTGTGTTCATATCATTTATTGCCGATGAGGTCCCATCTTCCTGATGCCCAACTATGAGTATAGCTTTTAGCGAGGGGTAGGTTTGTTG
>CANIBZ010000016.1 GCA_947466425.1 Flavobacteriales bacterium | reverse complement strand
GCTCCCCAGCCTGGACTCGAACCAGGGACCCCATGATTAACAGTCATGTGCTCTAACCAACTGAGCTACTAAGGAATATAACATTTTTAGTGGAACTATTCATTCCAACAAAAACAACTCCTCTTTGTCTTCAGTCTTCTGTCGTAACCAGAATAAAGCACCCGTCAGGGATTTCAAGAGAGGTGCAAATTTAACCAACATTTTTAATTCCACAAGAACATTCACAAAAAAAATACTTCTTTTCATTTTCTGCGATGTACTTTTGATTCAACAAATAACGTCTATGCTTTTAGCTTTTCAACTTATACTTTCCCTCTCCATTCTTATTGTACTTCATGAATTGGGGCACTTTATTCCAGCACGCCTATTCAAAATTCGAGTAGAGAAATTTTACCTCTTCTTCGACCCTTGGTTCAGTCTGGTGAAAAAGAAAAAAGGTGACACCGAATACGGTATCGGTTGGTTGCCACTAGGCGGTTACGTGAAAATCGCCGGTATGGTAGACGAGAGCATGGACAAAGAAGCCATGGCTCTTCCACCACAAGATTGGGAATTCCGCGCGAAACCAGCTTGGCAACGACTCATCGTAATGATGGGAGGAGTTATCGTGAACATGATCGTTGGTTTCTTACTCTACGCCATTATCCTGGGTATGTGGGGACGCGATGTTCTTCCCGTTGAAAATGTGAAGTTCGGTGTGCACGTGAACGAGACCATGAAGGCTGCCGGATTCCAAGAAGGTGATAAAATCTTAGCCCTAAACGGTGAACGCCCTGAAAGCTTCAGCGAAGTGAACAAATCACTTCTAGTAGATAATATTTCTGTCGTAACCATTGAAAGAGCTGGACAGAAAATGGATATTTCAATTCCTGCAAACATTGGTCAGCAATTGGTAGACGGAGGAGTAAAGTCTGCGCCATTCGCAGTGCGTCTTCCTTGCGTTGTCGATAGCGTAGTGGCAGGAAACAAAGCCGCTGAAGCGGGTTTAATGAAAGGAGACAGCGTAATTGGTTTGGGCGATGTTCGTTCGATATACTTCAACGACATCAAAGCGGAATTGGCAAACAAGAAAGGTCAAACCGTTCCCATGTGGGTGAAAAGAAACGGACAAGAAACGCAATTGAATGTTGGCATAAACGACGATGGAACCATTGGTTTCCTTCCGAAAGCAGACGTGAAGCAATTCGGTGTGGAAACACTTCATTACGGATTCTTTGCAGCCATTCCAGCAGGAGCGAAATGGGCGTGGGAGACATTCACCGACTACGGAAGTCAATTGAAATATTTATTCTCTTCATCAGGGGCGAAGCAAGTAGGTGGTTTCGGATCATTCGCAAAAATGTTCCCTGAAAAATGGAACTGGGCTATCTTCTGGGAGCGCACGGCTTTCATCTCGTTAATCTTAGCTTTCATGAATATGCTTCCAATTCCAGCGTTGGATGGCGGACATGTCATGTTCTTGCTTTGGGAAATGATTACAGGAAAAGCAGTGAGTCAGAAAGTCCTCGAAAAAGCACAGATCGTTGGAATGGTACTTCTTCTAGGACTTATGCTTTGGGGAAATATCTTAGATGTTGTCAGAGCAATTGTTGGATAATAGAAATTGTGTTTATATTTGCACTCCTCTAATGAGAGGAAATGCCTAGATGGCGGAATTGGTAGACGCGCACGACTCAAAATCGTGTGTCCTCGGGCATGTGGGTTCGATTCCCACTCTGGGTACAGAGAAAGGCTTCTTCGGAAGCCTTTTTTTATTTGTAAATTCGCGCATGAATCCTAAACTCAAATTCCTCGATCGCTTCCTTACGCTGTGGATCTTTTTGGCCATGGCTGTAGGAGTTGGACTTGGATATTTCTTTCCGAGTATCGCAAACATCACCAACAGTTTTTCAGTTGGAACAACGAATATTCCATTGGCGGTTGGACTCATTCTTATGATGTTTCCTC
The DNA here is from genome assembly GCA_947466425.1 of Flavobacteriales bacterium. Lineage (GTDB taxonomy): Bacteria > Bacteroidota > Bacteroidia > Flavobacteriales_D > Sanyastnellaceae > CAIZGX01. The sequence goes on along the minus strand of CANIBZ010000016.1, from coordinate 48,889 downwards.
CGTTGGCAAAAGTGAACTATAGCCTCTTGCCGAAGGTTTTTCAAGATAAAAAAGTCATGACGCTTTCGCTATTCTTGAACTGGATCGTTGGTCCCATACTCATGTTTGTTTTGGCCATCTTATTTCTAAAAGATGAACCGCATTACATGGTCGGACTTATTCTCATTGGTCTTGCCCGATGCATTGCCATGGTTATAGTTTGGAACGACCTTGCCGGAGGAAACAGAGAATACGGTGCGTTGCTCATTGCACTAAACAGCGTGTTTCAAGTGCTGTCGTATTCTTTCTATGCATGGCTTTTCATAAATGTACTTCCCAACCAGTTGGGCTTCGGATACTTTAATGTTTCAGTGCCCATGGGTGAAGTCACACAAAGTGTTTTCATCTATTTGGGAATTCCTTTTTTGGCTGGATTTCTTACACGCACATTTCTTATCAAATCGAAAGGAGAAGACTGGTACAACAGAGTTTTTGTTCCGAGAATTTCTCCCATGACACTTTACGCTTTGCTCTTCACCATTGTCTTGATGTTTAGTTTGAAGGGAGATAAAATTTTAGAATTGCCCTTCGATGTTTTGCGCATCGCTGTTCCTCTGGTGGTGTATTTCGTACTCATGTTTTTCGTGAGTTTTTTCGTGAACAAATCCATGGGAGTAGACTACGCGAAAAACGCAGCCATCTCTTTTACCGCAACGGGAAATAATTTCGAGTTAGCCATTGCCGTTGCAATCTCTGTTTTCGGAATTCACTCGGCAGAAGCGTTTGTAGGTGTCATTGGTCCGTTGGTGGAAGTTCCGGTTTTAATTCTCTTAGTGAAGGCGAGTTTATTCCTCAAGAAAAAATATTACACGCGATGAAAAACATTTTAGTTCTATGCACAGGTAACAGCTGCAGAAGTCAGATTGCAGAAGGTTTCCTTCGTCATTACGCTGGTGAGAAGGCAAACGTATACAGCGCAGGCGTTGAAACGCACGGCGTAAATCCGCGTGCCATTTCAATCATGAATGAAGTGGCAATAGACATTTCAAATCACACGTCGAATCACGTCGACGAATACGCGAACATCGATTTCGATTTTATCATTACTGTCTGCGACAACGCCAAAGAACGCTGTCCGTATTTCCCTTCGAAGGCAGAAAGATTTCATTACAACTTTCCCGATCCGGCAAAGGCAACGGGAACGGAAGAGGAAGTAATGAATGAGTTCAGACGAGTGCGTGTGCTCATTAATGATTATTGCAAGGATTTCGCAGAGAAACACGTATAGAAAATGTTTCGCTTGTACATTGCTTGAAATTTCAGATTATGAAAACATTTCAAAGCGATATTTCGAACAAGACATTCTCCGTTGCAGAGCAGATTTCAGGAAAGATTATTCAGCCTACAATTTTCGAATTAATACGGAAGGAAAATCCTAATTTTTCAGAGGATTCATTTCTTTCCATTTCAGAACTCAATAGCTTTCGAGAAAAATATTTGCGTACGCTTTTAGACCGTGAACGCATTGCTATTTCTGATCTCGAAGGAACCGTCCTTTCTTCCATTCGAAACGAAACTACCTTAGCAGATAAGCTCGAATTTGAAGATGAAACGCAATACACCTTCGGTCAGCGATTGGCAGATCACGTGGCTTCGTTTGGTGGAAGTTGGACGTTCATTATATGGTTTGGAGTTTTTCTTTTATTTTGGATTGTGACGAATGTTTTCGTCTTGGTAACGCGTCCATTCGACCCTTATCCTTTCATCTTTTTGAATTTAATTCTTTCGTGCATTGCCGCTTTGCAAGCTCCAGTCATTATGATGAGTCAAAACCGTCAGGAAGAAAAAGACCGAACACGCGCGAAGAAAGATTACATGATTAACCTGAAGGCTGAATTAGAGATTCGCATGCTTCATGAAAAGATAGATCACTTGATTTTGCACCAACAGCAAGACTTGTTGGAAATTCAAAACATTCAAGTAGATATGCTGAAAGATGTTTTGAATAAATTTGAGAAATCAGCAAAGAAAGAATGACCTCCGTTTCAGAATACATTCAGGCACTACCCGAAGAACGAAAAGTTGTTATTGAAAAACTACAAATGCTTTTCAAGAAAAATCTTCCGAAGGGATTCGAAGAGCAGCTGAGCTATGGAATGATTGGCTATGTGGTTCCGCATAAGATTTATCCAGATGGATATCATTGCAATCCAAAGTTGCCGCTTCCATTTCTGGCTCTTGCTTCTCAGAAGAATTTCATAGCGTTGTATCACATGGGCGTGTATGCGAAACCAGAATTGTACAATTGGTTTGTTGCAGAATATCCCAAGCATTGCAAGTCGAAATTAGACATGGGAAAGTCTTGCATTCGCTTCAAAAAAATGGAAGATATACCCTACGAATTAATTGCAGAATTGGTGAAGAAAATGACTGTGCAAGATTGGATTTCCTGCTACGAAAAAAATTACAAGAAGTAGGTTAGTTTCCTTTTACAAAAGGATTTTCTTTCTTCTCTGCGCCAACAGTGGTAGTATCTCCATGCCCGCTGTAAATCACGGTCTCTTCAGGAAGTAAATACATTTTTGTTTGAATGGAAGTGGTCAATGTGTCGAAATCTCCGCCCGGTAAATCGGTGCGTCCAATGCTTCGTTCAAACAGCACATCTCCGCTAAAAACAACTCCCGTTTCTTCGAAATAAAATGCCACATGTCCAGGACTGTGTCCAGGTACGAAAAGCACATCCGTCACGAATCCATGACGATTCATTTTTCCTTCTTGAAGAAGGTATTCAGGCTCTGGTCCTGCAGTGTAGGGAATGCCATACATGCCTGCAACCAGTTCACTTCGTTCAATGTTTACTTGATCTAAAGCATGCGCTATACCCTTCAACCCAAATTCACGAAAGCAAAAATCCAATCCCATAATGTGATCAATGTGGCAATGGGTTAACCAGATGTCTACAACAGTTAGCTCTTCTGCTTTCAACCAAGAAAGAAACTCAGATTCTTCAATACGATTGCTCATGCCTGGATCAATGATAACCGCTTGTTTTTCACTGTTCCAAATGACATGGGTATTCTCAGAAAAGGCGTTGAATTGAAAAGATTGAATATTCATTGCGAAGAGGTATTTTATGTTTGCGAAAATACGCGTACTTTGGTTGTATGATTCGCGGAAAGGGACCAGCTTTTTATTTTCTATTTGTTCTGTTGGTGTTCAGCGCATTTACTGCTCATGCTCAGTTTTACAAAGGGTCGAATGTATCGTTTGGAAAGAATAGACTTCAGAATAAGTCATTCGATTGGTTGTATTTACCAGGTTCCAATTTTGAAGTGTATTTCTACGACGGCGGAAAATTAATTGCGGAACGCACCCTGGTATACTGCGAGCAAGAAAGAGTTCGTCTTCAAAAGTTCTTTAACGTTCAGCTTGACGATGAAATTCAAGTTCTTGTTTTTAACAAACAAAGTGAATTCAGGCAGAGTAATCTCGGATTGACAGATGATGAAACTTCAACCATTGGGGGTGCCACGAATATTTTAGGAAATAAAATGTTCGTTTACTTCGAAGGCACAGATGAGGAGCTACGCGAGCAAATTTCTTTGGGAATTGCTCGAATTATGTACTTGCAATTGATGTACGGGGGAGACTGGAGAAGCATGGTGCGTGGAAATAATCGAATAGCAATACCCACATGGTTTTCTGAAGGTGTAATACGATACTCCGCCTTGAAGGATCAAAGAACAAGCGAGAGAAATACAGAGGATTGGTTTACGATTGCTCGTTATCCAAATATTCACAGACTTACCGGCAGACAAGCGGAAATGGTAGGACAAAGCTTTTGGTCGTATATCGGAAATATTTACGGAGAAAATGTAGTACTTGGAATTCTTAACATGACTCAATTGTTCAGAGGAACCGACGGGGGATTTCAATATGTCATAGGTCGAAATACAGAAACAGTTGTCAACGACTTTAAAAGGTTCATTGAACAAGGAAGAGATTTGAAAAAAGTGGAGGAAGAGTTGGTTTCTCTGAATGTGAAAAGAAAGAAGTTTCAGTTTTTGGAACTCGGACTCATAAGAAAATTCAAATACAGTTATGGGCATGTGACACCCTCGGGTGATTTGAAAAAGTGGGCCTATAGCATGCACTTCCAAGGCGAATATTCTGTTTTTATTTATGACAAAGAACTGAAAATAAATAAGCGAATTGCACGCGGAGATTTTCGAAGTGATCGAATTCCAGACGAGAGCACACCTCAGCTTGCGTGGCATCCGAATGGAAATTTATTGGCCTATATAACCGAAAAAAATGGACGCTTACATTTAAACACTTATCAATGCGATACCAAAGAGAAATCTTCGAAAGAGTTATTTCAGATTGAGAAACTTCTTTCTATGAATTACAGTCCAGATGGTAAAAACATTGTGTTGAGTGGATCAGTGAATGGAAGAACGAATATCTACATGTTGCCCATTACTGCGAATGTTCCACGAAAGATTACAGACGATAATTTCGATGATATTAACCCCATTTTCTCAAGCGATGGGAGGTCAATATTTTTTAGTTCGAACAGAAGTGAAAATTTGAAATTGAAGTATCACGATAGTATTCGAGCTAAAGAGAATGTTTTTCACATTTATGAACTGAAGTTAACAGATGATTATAAGAATGAAGATTTAATTCAGCTCACCAATGCTAAATATTCTGACAAAATGGTGGCCAATGCGAAGGACGATAAAGTTCAGTTTATAAGATCGAAACTTTTGTACGATGAAAGATGTTCAGTTTACAGAGACAGCGCTATTGCAAGTATTGATACGACAATACATTACAGGTATTACAATGTTACCGAGGTCTTGCAGAAATCGAATAGAAATTCACTAGGTTTTTTTATTAATAAGGGCTGTGACAGTGCGGTTTGGCTAATTGAAGAGTCAGGTGTTCCTTATGCACTAAAAGAAAATTTAATAAACGACAGGGCCATAGAAGTTGAAGGAGACGAGAATAAGACAGAGGAAAAGAATGAGGCCTATTCGGAGATGGTTTGGATTGCTAAAAAGAAAGATCCGACTCGAATAGATACAGAAAACTTTGCTTTTCCAAGCGATAAAAAAAAGAAGGTTGAAAGTGTCGCACAAGGTTCAGATTCATTGGTATCCTCTAAAATTGAAATACCAAAATTTCGAAATTACAGAATCAACTTTACTACGAGTTATCTTCAATCGAGTGTAGATAATCAATTTGCCAGTTCCTTTTATCAGAACTTTACAGGGCCATCCAGTATTACTCCGGGTTTCTCTGGTTTTTTTAAAGTTGGAATTTCTGATTTAATGGATGATTTTAAATTCACAGCAGGCGTTCGACTAGCGGCAAATTTGAACAACAGTGATTTTGGTTTTTCTTTTGAAAATGTAAAAAGAAGGTGGGATACGAAGTTTTCATTGCAAAGGCAGGGGCAGGAGATCACACAGCAATACGCTACCATTCGCGTGCAAACGTATAATTTAACACACGAATGGAAGTATCCGTTCACCGAAACAAGTGCTCTTAAATTAACAGCCATTGGACGAAACGATCGTATGGTCGTGTTATCAATTGACCCTTATACGGCATCCTATAAAAACCAAAACGAGTGGAACATTGGTGGAAAGGTGGAGTATGTTTTTGACAACACCTTTATCAAAGGATTGAACTACAGAACAGGAACCCGTTTCAAAGCTTGGGGTGAACATTTCAGACAACCCGATAAATGGAAAGAACAAAATTCTATTTATGTAGTAGGTTTTGATTTCCGCCATTACCAGCCCATTCATCGCGATTTAATCTTTGCATTTCGTTTGTGTGGAAGTAGTTCGTTTGGAGATTACAAAGTGGTGAATTATTTAGGAGGCGTAGACAATTGGTTGGGACAAAAAGTAGACAATTCGGTGCTTGTTTCTTCAACACAAGGTTATACGTTTCAGGCATTTGCCGGACCTCTCAGAGGATTTTATGTTAATGCGCGTAATGGAAATAATTTTCTTTTAAGTAATTCAGAATTGAGATTGCCATTGTTCAGGTACTTAAGCAACAGATCCATTAAATCAGATTTCGCAGATAATTTTCAGGTCATTGGTTTCTTTGATATTGGAAGCGCATGGACAGGAAAAAGTCCTTACGATGCCGCGAACGACTTCAATACCATTACTGTTTCACAAACCCCAGTAACGGTGCAATTGCGAAGCAACAAAGAGCCCATCATTTACGGTTATGGTTTCGGATTGCGTTCAAAAGTTTTGGGATATCACATGCGCGCCGATTGGGCCTGGGGCGTAGATGATCACACAGTCATGCCGCGTGTATTCTACTTGTCTTTAAACCTAGATTTCTAATTTATTGTAAGTTCCAAATGGTGTAAGACAAGGTATGTCCTACAGCTTTCAAAGTTGGTTTGCTTATCACGCTCATGTTGTCTGCATGTGTGTGGTGTGAACTTCCAAATTCAAACTGAGTGCCCATGTAATTCGGACGCATATCTACAATGTCTAAAGTAGGAACATTCGCTTTAATCATGAAAACATGGTCGTCAATTATTCCGGCTGTTTCTTCATTTTGAAAATACTCTCCGTAACCCAATTTTGCTGCATTGCCCCATATTCTTTCCACTGCATTCCCGGCCGACTGCATAGAATATTCTTCTTTATTAAAGCGCGCACCATCAGCACCCACCATGTCTAAAAGAACTGCATAGCGCATGGTACGCTGTGGCTTTTGATTCGCCCACAACTGAGAACCTAAACACCAAGAGAGAGCATCGTTTTCACCATCCTGAGCCCACTCAGGTTTGCCACCGTCTTCACTGTCGAAGAGAATGAAATCTATTCCAATTTCTGCAGGTAAATCTTTTGAAATACGCGCCAATTCTAACAAAACGCCAACGCCGCTGGCGCCATCGTTCGCGCCATCTATCGGTTGTTTGTGTTTACTCGGGTCTGGGTCCTTATCGCCATAAGGTCTGCTATCCCAATGCGCTGCCAATACAATGCGCTTTTTTGCATCGCCATGAATGGAAGCAATAATGTTTCGAACAGAAGTATTTCCACCTTCCCAATTGGGCATGGTTCCTACTTGCTCTTTAACCGTGCAATTGTAACTTTTGAATTTTTGAATGAGCCAATTTCCGCAGGCCATGTGATTCGTGTTTCCCGGAACACGTGGACCAAAAGCCACTTGTTTTTCAATGAAGGCATAACAACTGTCTGTCATGAAATCGGCGGGTTCTAGAATTACTCCGCTTTCTGTTGTGTTGTTTTCTGCGCTCTTCGCTCTTTTGAAATAGGGTTCTAGCGTTTTGAACAGAAAGCCGCCCACAACTAACACAACAAGCACTATGGCTATTATTTTCTTATTATTTTTCATGGGTCCAGGTTGTTCCTTCTTTTGAATCTTGTAGTTGAATATTTAGGGCTTTTAACTCGTCGCGAATTAAATCCGATGTTGCAAAATCTTTCTTTCCTTTTGCTTCAGCACGCAAACGAATAATCACTTGCATCAGGTCGTTCGAAATGTCATTCGAAGCACCGCTAACTTCTGCTTGAAGTCCGAGTACTTCGAACACAAATCCGTTTACTAATTTTTGAAGACGTTCAATGTCGGCTTGTGTCAATTGAATTTTGTGATCCAAGCACGAGTTAATCACCTTTACCGCTTCGAACAAATGCGCAATAAGAATAGGAGTATTGAAGTCATCGCTCATGGCCTCGTAGCAATTCTTTTCTAACGCTTCAACGTCATAGGAACTCGAGTCGCTCGCTACAAGCGTTCCGACTTTCTCTACCGCCTGCATCAATCGTTCGAATCCTTTTTCAGCTGCCTTCAATGCTTCATTGCTGAAATCTAACGTACTTCTGTAATGCGCTTGCTGCATGAAGAAGCGTACCACCATTGGCGAAAATCCTTTTTCTAAAAGCGTATGTGTTCCAGAAAATAATTCATGTGGAAGGAAAGAATTTCCTAAAGACTTCGACATCTTCTGTCCGTTTACGGTAAGCATGTTTGCATGCATCCAATAACGAACAGGTGCTTTGCCGCAGCAAGCAGAATTTTGTGCAACTTCCGATTCGTGGTGTGGGAATTTCAAATCCATTCCACCACCGTGAATGTCGAATTCTTCACCCAAGTATTTCGTGCTCATAGCAGAACACTCCAAATGCCATCCAGGAAATCCTTCACCCCAAGGCGAAGACCAACGCATGATATGTTCGGGTGAAGCTGCTTTCCACAATGCGAAATCGGCGAAGAAACGCTTCTCTTCTTGACCGTCTAACTCACGCGTGTTTTCAAGCAATTCGTCAACGTTCCTTCCGCTTAATTCACCGTAAGGAAAAACGTCTTTGTATTTCTTCACATCGAAATAAACACTTCCGTTTACTTCATACGCATATCCATTTTTAATGATCTCTTCAATCATGGCAATCTGTTCCATGATGTGTCCTGTTGCACTGGGCTCAATGCTCGGCGGATGGTTGTTGAACGCGCGCATCATGTCATGGAAATACGTGGTGTATTTCTGCACAATTTCCATGGGTTCAACTTGCTCTAATTTCGCTTGAGCGCCAATGCGATCTATTCCTTCATCAAACTCGGTAGTGATGTGTCCAACGTCTGTTATGTTTCGAACATATCGAACTTTATATCCAAGAAAAGAGAGGTATCTATAAACCGTATCGAACGTCACGAACGTTCTACAATTTCCCAAGTGAGCGAAATTGTAAACAGTAGGCCCGCACACATACATTCCAACGAATTGTTTGTGAAGGGGAGTGAACTTTTCTTTCGTTCGCGTAAGACTATTGTAAATGAACAAATCAACCATACTGCAAAGAAACGAAGACAAATAAAAAAAGCCTCATTCATTGAGGCTTTTTATGAGTCTATTCCTTTCAGTTAAGAAACTTTTTTCGCTATTTCTTCCAACATGGTTGAAACCAGGCGCGGCATTGGGTATTCAATCTCCCAACCCCAATCGTTTTTCGCTGTTGAATCGTCAATACTATTTGGCCATGAATCGGCTAGTCCTTGACGGAAGTCGGGTGCATAGCTAATTTCAAATCCGGGTAAATGTTTTTGAATTTCTTCCGCAAGCTGTTTCGGCGTGAAGCTTATTCCTGCTAGGTTGTAGGCGCTTCGGATTTTTATTTTTTCAGCATCCGATTCCATCAGTTGAATGGTAGCGCGAATGGCGTCTTCCATCATCATCATCGGAAGTTCCGTGTTTTCCGAAAGGAACGATGTGTATTTGTTTTCCTTCAACGCAGAATAAAAAATATCTACCGCGTAGTCTGTAGTTCCTCCGCCCGGAGCAGAGCGGTGTCCAATCAATCCTGGGTAACGAAGACTGCGAACGTCAACACCGTACTTCATGAAATAATATTCGCACCATCTTTCACCCGCCAACTTCGAAATTCCATAAACGGAAGAAGGTTCCATAATTGTAGTCTGAGGCGTTTGATCGGCCGGAGTAGTTGGTCCGAACGCAGCAATAGAGCTTGGCCAAAACAAGCGGAACTTAAATTCTTTTGCAAGCTCAAGAATATTTAGAAGCCCTTCCATATTTAATTTCCACGCATACATCGGATTCTTTTCTCCTGTGGCACTCAATAGCGCAGCAAGCTGATAAACCTCTGTTACAGCATGGTCTTGAACGCATGCGCGCAATGCTTCAGCATCAAGTACGTTCAGCTGCACATACGGTCCATCTTCCGATGAAACGCTTTCTGCGGGTTGAATATCGGCGCCTATCACATTGTCCTGTCCCAACTTCGTACGAAGGGCCATCACAAGCTCAATGCCTATTTGTCCTCTGCAGCCAATAACCAATGCTTTTCTATTCGTGCTCATAGTTAAAAAATGTTTTCAAAAATAGGTATTTTCGCGCCATGGCAATTCCTCAAATTAAAATTGAAGATTTCGATTATTCACTTCCCGAAGATCGCATTCGTGTTATTCCACTCGAAGTTCGCTCGGCTGCCAAATTATTGGTCTATGAAAAAGGTGAAATCACAGATTCCATTTTTTCTGAATTACCGAATTTTTTGAAAAAAGGAGATCTACTAATCTCGAACAATTCGAAAGTCATTCCGGCACGAATTATTTTTCAAAAACAGTCGGGTGCCTTCATAGAAATCATGTGCCTCGCACCCTTCGGCATCTCATACACAGAAGCCTTTTCGGCACATGATAGCGTTTCCTTCACCGCATACATCGGAAATTCAAAACGATGGAAAGAAGGAAAATTAGAATTGAAAATCAATTGGAACAATTCCAACGAAAGCGTCTTCATCGAAAGAAAAGGAATTGAGAAAGATGCCTTCATCGTAGAATTCACCTGGAACTTCAACGCCGTCTTTTCTGAAGTCATAGAGGCCATCGGACAAGTCCCATTACCACCGTACTTCCAACGCAAGCCAGTGGCCAACGATGTTGGCAGATACCAAACCGTCTTCGCCAAAACCGAGGGCTCTGTTGCCGCACCCACCGCCGGTTTGCATTACACCCAACAGGTTCTTCATGCCATCGCGAATGCAGGCGTTAAGAAAGAAGAAGTTTGTTTACACGTAGGAGCAGGAACCTTTAAGCCGGTTTCAGCCGATCGCATCGAAGACCACGAAATGCATGCTGAATTTTTTGAAGTAACACGCGAATGCATTCAAGCGATTTTAAATTGTGAAGGAAGAATCATTGCTGCAGGAACAACTTCAATGCGAACCCTCGAAAGTTTGTATTGGTTGGGCGTTCGTGTTTTAGAAGGCAAGGAAGCCGATGCGGTAGAGCAGTGGGAATCTTATCTATCTTCTCTGAGTTATTCGAAAGAAGAGGCCTTAATGGCCTTGTTGAATCATCTCGATGCCACGAAGCGAAACAGCATTTGCGCTTCTTCGAGTATTTGCATCGCACCCGGATACTCATTTAAAATCTGTTCTGGTCTTCAAACGAATTACCATCAGCCCAAAAGCACACTGCTTCTGCTAGTTGCAGCTGCAGTAGGAGAGCAGTGGAAAGACATTTATAAGCACGCCATGAATAACGATTACATGTTTTTGAGCTACGGCGACACCATGTTGCTTTGGTTCTAACAAATGAAAAAGGATGCCGAAGCATCCTTTTCAATGAACTAGATTTTTAAAATCAATCTTCTGGAAAGAAACGATAGTCTTCAATTTCCGCTGACTCACGAAGTGAGTTAAACAACGTCATTGGTGCGCTAGACTTTTGTCCACGCATTTTATCTTTTCTGAAAGAAACGTAGTTGTCAGGACTTTCAACACGTGTTACATCTGCCGCGCGTTGAATAACATAAATACCACCTTTTCCTTTGATTGGTGCAGAGATATTACCTGTTGGTAAACCGAAGGCAGCACCAATAGGAGCACTTTCAGTTTCTTGAATGCCACTTTCAGGTATGTTGCGCATAGCCATTGAAAGATTCTCGAAAGTCTTTACTTGTCCGGTTACTTTTCCAGCAATTTCTTCCATCGAATTGCCAGTCATCATAGCCATGTATTTCTCAGCTTTCTTATCCTTAATAACCTCTTGCTTCACACGGTCATATACATTGCGCAAAGAAGGAACTCCTTTTTCTTTAATTTCCATTAAGCAGACTACAACAATGCCGTCGTCAACAGAAATAGGTTGCGATATAGCACCTTCTGTAGTGTCCTCATTGTATGTCCAAACAATAATCTCACTTGCGTTCTGAACACCGCTTACAGATGTTGCTTCTGGACGAACATTCGGAGAATAAGTCAATCCATTGTAGCTTTCAACTGCACCAGCACGGAAACTTACGCTGTCGCTATGATTCTGAATGAAGTCAATTGCTTTTTGATAAGTATCTTTTTTAGTAGCTGGACTCGGAGAAATAGGTCTTTCAACTTGAGCGTAATAGGTAACAGGTTTGGCTGCACCTTTTTTAGTTACTTCAATCAAGTGCGTTCCGAATTGGCTTTCTACAATTTGGAGATCACCTACCTTACCGTTGAAACAAGCCGCATCGAATTCAGCAACCATAGCTCCTCTTGCGAACATACCTAAATCACCGCCTTTTACAGCAGAACCTGGGTCTGTGCTATATTTAGTAGCCATTTCAGCAAAGTTCTTTTTAGATTGAATCTCTTTCTTTAAAGAATCTGCTTTTGCTTTTCCAGCAGCACCTTTCTCTTTGAAAAGAATGTGACGGGCTTGAACAGAGTCAATCTCAGTTCCGCGTGAAGTTAATTTTATCACGCGAGCAATTCCCCCAGAAACGAAAGGTCCCATTACGCGTCCAAGACTGTCAGAAGTCATCTGTGCATTGAAGGGTTCAGGGAAACTTCCTGCAGCGTATTTTACTTTAGCATTTGCTGGGCTACCAGAATTCAAAACTGCGAAAAGAGAATCTTCTTTAACAGTTTTAGATGCTTTGAAAGATGTTGCTAGGGCCTGAAGACTCTCAAGTGTAGCAGCACTGTCACTAGCACTTGTCACTAATGGAATACGAACATAAGCAATGGTGCGACTTCTTTCTTGTTTGAAGTCGCGATCGTTTTTGTGCTCGTTGTAATAATTTTCAATGTCCTCGTTCGAGAATGTAATCTCACTCTCCATAATCTGAGCATACGGCTTCACCACGTATACGATAGAAGCCTTGTCGTTAGACTGATGAAACAAACTCTTAGCGTCTAAGGAATTTACGTATGCTCCAGCACCTACCAAGGCATCGTATTTCTCTTTCAAACGCTTTTCAACAACAAGTCTTCTGTAACCAGTGAAAAGATTTGGCTTTTCAGTTTCCATTTTCTTGAAACTCTCGCGCATTTGCTCTTTGAAAGGCAATGAGTCTTGTCCTTGGTAGAACGTGCTTTTAACGTAAGAGCTTAAGAAGTTGCCGAAAAGAATTTCATCCAACTCTTCATCAGTTACCATTAAACCAAGACTTTGGTATTCAGGTTGAAGCAAAGTGGTTTCAATTAAGTTGTTCCATACATCGTTTTCCAAACCGTGGGCCTGGCTGTTGTTGTAGCTGAACAATTCAGATTGTTCTTGAAGCATTGCTCTCCATTGGTCTTGCTTAATGCTTTCGCCATTAATAACACCAACTTTATCTGAAGAGCCGCCGAACATTGCCATTACAGCATCATACGGGATTAAGAAGCCGACAATACCAATGCCGACTAGGGCTAGTACTAGCCATCCTTGTTTACGAAGGGTTGAAATCATTGCCATAGTTATGGACTATAAAATTTAGGATTGCGAATATCGGAAATTTGCTCGGAAATTCCTTGTTTTTTTTAGCGAAGACTAGCTATTTGTTAATTCTTCAATGTTTTGAAGCTGAACAAGCTTGATTTGACGCTCATTAACGGCTAGAATAGTGAACCGATAACGGTCAATAACAAATTCCTGATTCACTTCCGGAAAGTCTTGGTGGAAGTTCAGAATTAGTCCTCCGAGCGTGTCATATTGCTCTTCATTTTCAGGAAGTTCCAACTTGTATTTTTCATTGATGTAGTGAACATCAAGTCTTCCAGCGAATTCATACCAACCTTTAGACACTTCACGTTCAACGTTGTCAATGGTGTCGTGCTCGTCTTCTATTTCACCGAAAATTTCTTCAATAATATCTTCAAAGGTGATAAGTCCGCTGGTTCCGCCAAACTCGTCTACAACGGCAGCTACGCTTTTTTTCTGACTGCGGAATATTTTCAAAATCTCATTCGCGGCCATGGGCTCTGGCACGATTGCAATGGGTCGAAGAATTTCTTTAATCTCTTTTGGGTTCTTGAAGAAGTCGCTGAAGTGAACATAACCAATCAACTGATCAATGTTTTCACGGTAAACAATGATTTTAGAGAGTTTTGTTTCAATGAAAAGATCTTTCGCTTTCGCAATGCTCTCTGCAATGTCAATGGCAACAATTTCATTGCGAGGCAGCATGCAATCTCGGGCTTTCAACAATGAAAAATCAAGTGCGTTTTGAAAAAATTGAATCTCTAAATCCAATTCATTTTGCTGAGAATGCACTCCTGTGAATCCTTCCAAATAATGGTTTAAGTCAGTTCTTCCAAAAACAATGTCTTGTTCTTTTGGCGAGTTTCTAAATAGCATTGAAATAATCCATTCGCTCACCTTTGTTACACTATAGGCAAACACGAAAAGTATGGCATACCAAATAGCAATTAAGGGAGAAAGACGTAACAACCATTTATTGGGTTGTGAAGACAACAACGCTTTCGGAATGAATTCCCCAAAAATTAAAACAACTAACGTTGAAACGATGGTTTGAAGAATGAGAACACCGTATGATCCAACGGCCTCATCTAGGTATGGGAAATTTGACTCAAGGATGTCGGTAAGAACATCGCCGAAGACAATTCCATAAATTACCAAGGAAATGTTATTTCCAACCAATAGCATGGCCAAAAACAATTTTGGTTTTCCAACCAAAGAAGATAAAATAGACGCACCGAAAACGCCTTGTTTTTTATCGAGCTCAATTTTCAATTTGTTGGAAGTAAGAAAGGCGATTTCAACACCGGAATAGAACGCACACCCGAGCAGCGTGCCCAGAATAATGAGTATTTGAGAGGGGTCTATATTACCCATTGTTTTTGTTCATTCTACGATACATTCCCAAACGGAATAAAAACCACATGAGAGCGATGCCAGGAATAAATAAATTCTCCGCGCCTTTATCCCAACCTTCTGCAGAGATCATATAAAGCGCATAGCCAAATGACGCAACCACAACAATGGCCCACAGGATAAGCACAATTTTATTTAAGTTATTCATTCATTAGCTGTATTGAAATTACCAGATGTTTGATTGATTTCATAATTGGAAAACGAGCCGTTACTTCGAAGTCCTTTTCCTTCTAGGACACTGTTTTCAGAGCTGATTTTTACAAAATCTGGAGTGTAAACCAAATCAGAATCGAGGTAAAAAGTAAGTGAATTGGTTTCCAACTTTTCTTTTTTCCAATTTTCTAAAACTAAGTCACCTTTGGTCCAAAGCGTGTTGCTTTTCTGTGAGAAAATAGCTTCATTACCCGTCATGGTTCCTGTATATTCTCCAAGCGAATCAAAGAATTCGATGTGAAAGGTTTTAGGCGCAATTAAGTAAGAACTATCGCTAACATACTGATCTAATTGTAAAGCGTAAATTTTCGTGCGAACCACCCCATCCAAGGAGTAACTGAATGAGGCGTTAAAGGTGCTTTGCACGGGCACAAACTTCGGGTCAGTAATAGCTTTGATTTCTGAAATTTCATTTTGACATCCAATCAAAGTGAACACGACCGCAAAAGCAGCTACTATTTTCAGAATGGTATTAGTCATACTTTCTCTGAACGAACCAACGTTCGAACGGATGAAGTTTAAATCCGATGAGGAAGGTAGCGTAGTTCTCTTTTGTTGCAGTTTCTGTTGCAGTACCGTAGGTTCCAAACTCGGCAGAAAGGCACAGACTACTTGTTGTTTTCGAAGAACGCATAGGCATTTGCAATCCGCATGTAAATGCTTCTTGAACAATGTTATTCCCATTTAATCCAACGGAAGTCTCAACACTCTTCATTCCTAGGCGATAGGTGCATGCCCCGAAGTAATTATTCTCACCACCATTGACATTTGGGACATATTCCAACCCCAGTCCAACGTTTTTAGAGTTGTGAAAGCTTTGATTGGAAACATGAATCAATGAATTCATATCTTCAACAGATTTCCAGTCTTGCTGACGGTAAGAGGCGCTCAGGGAAAGTGTCCCCGCCTTTTTAAATTCATGGGTAATTGCAGCACCAATTTGAATGCGCTGTGGAATGACAAAAGAAAGGTTTTTATATGTTGTGTCTAAAACGGTCAGCACCGGTATTTCAACACCGGAAATGGAACGTGTAGACTGACGAATATCCTGCACCTTTGGGTTTACATTGTTTTCCAATTCATACGTTCCTGCTAAATGAAACCAAGTCGATCGAGTAACTTTTCCTGCAGATTTTCTTTGGTGAAGAGGGAATGAATAATGCGCGCCAAATGTCAAATTCGCATCTGAAAAGGATTTGCGATTGGTAATCTTACTGTTATATATGGAAGTGTTGTCGAACACAATTCGGTCAACTTGTAAAATAGATCCAAATCTGAAATTCAAGTTACTACCAATAGACAAGGTATGAGTGCGGGCATGTGTGCTGTCTGAATAAAGGATGAAGGTCCTAGCAAAACCCATTTGCACTTTATTTATACCACCCTCACCTGAATAACTGTACTTGGCATTTAAACTGTCGTTAATAGCTGCGCTGTTCGAGAACTGATAACCAACAACACTTTCAGGAGTAATGCCCATCGCGAATCCCCATTTACTTCCTGTTCGTTTGAACCCAAAGGCAATCTCACCCACTTGACCACCGAGGTAGTTGGTTTGTCCTGAAGTTGAAAGAAGTTGAGAACTTTTCGCAAACACACTTCCTTGAAAGGTCGTTTCGGTGAATAAGGCAAACGATGCAGGGTTAGATAAATTCACCCCTGATAAATCGGGAAGCGCAATAGATGCATTTCCAAGAGCGGCGTAACGCGGGTTAAATCCAATGTCAGTGAGTCCAATTCCAAAACGAGAGTAAGGCGAGTTGACAGGAATTTGAGCCTGCACACGCACACACATTGCCGAAATCAAAACAAGAAAAATATATTTAAGATTCATTCGCACAAGTGATGGCATACAATCCAATTAATGTTAAATTCATTTCTACAAAGATGCGGCAATTAAGCTGTTTAGCAAAATGAACCGCGTCAGTCCCGGTAAATACAATTTGAATATCTGGAAATTGAATCATTGCAGCATCAATGTATCCCTTCAATTCCGAAAGAATTCCAAAATTCACACTGCTTAACATAGCCCCTTCGGTTGAATTTTGAAAAGGCTCAGCACTTTCAGCAAATGCAATAAGAGGAAGCTGACCGGTAAATTCGTGCATGCCGCGCAAGCGAGACTGAGCGCCTAAAGAAATGACTCCGGAAATCAATGCGTTGTTTTGAGCAACGGAATAAGTAATGCAGGTTCCGAAATCAACAACCAAACTTTCCGACCCTTCGAAAATTTTAAATGCACCGGCTACATTTGCAAGGCGGTCTTTTCCAGCAACGCCCGAAGCGTAGCGGAAGGCCGGAAAATTATCTTCTGGAATAATTCTACAAAAAGAAAATCGATTTAAAAATTCAGTTTGTTCAGCCATACTCCTTACTGAAGAATAAAAAAAAGGAAGACTGTGTTTTGAATGCAAAAGATTCAATTCAAGACTAAGATTGTTATCTAGAATTCTTCCCGATTCAACCAAGGAATTGTTTATGAAAAACCCCCATTTTAATGAGGTGTTCCCTTGATCCAATACAATGCAATTCATCTGGAGGGCTAGTTTTTTAGAACTGTAATGGTTCCTCTACGCTCGTATAAAACACCCACTCCGTTTTTCACGGTGATATAGTAGACATAAGCATTTTCATGCACGTAATCGCCGCCATTCATTTTGCCATCCCACTTTTCAGAAAGTTTGTTTGTTTCAAAAACGTAATCACCCCAGCGACTGAAAATATTCATGGTATATTGGCTAGTGTCTGCAAATGAAATAACCGGGTAAAACAAATCATTTTCTCCATGAATCATCATGGCGTTCGGAATCCAAATCAGAGGCTCTTGATCCAAGCACTTTTTGTTGCTATACGATGTAAATGTCTCATTCGGGAAATAGCTAATGGGTTCCGAATATGCGCGAATGCGGTAACAAAATTGTCCCTTCGAAGATAGGAAGGGCTCTAAGTCTTCGCTGAATGACAGATAGCTTGCTGATCCGGTTGAAGCTTGTACCTCTACCGCGCCGTCTACAGAACGAAGAACCTCATATTCTTGAACACCATTCTCCCAATCTTCGTATTTAGACCAGTTCAAACTATTCAATAATAATTCAGAGTTGTTTGCACCGCGAAGACGAATGTTTCGTCCAGTATTCGTCGTGTCGAGAAAATAGCCACATGGATTTTGAACGATTACGCGGTAGTCGTAAATGATATCGTCAGAATTAACATCTGTGTCGGTAAATACAATATTGTTGGCCGACTGCGTAATGTCCATGTGATTTTCCCAATTAAAGGGGGCATACAAATTCTTCCGTTGAAGAATGTATTTATGTGGAACCAGTGTCGGTTGCGTTCGAACTGTTATCTCAATGGCCTTGGTGCTATTCACACTTACTGAGGTCAGATAATTTAATGCTGGTGGCGTGGGATATGAAATATTTATAGTTTGAATGTTAGAAGCCGAAGTAGCTCCTGAATTGGAATAAGCAACCACGCCGTAGTAATTAATTCCGGAAGAAATGGTTGTAAATTCATGTGTTCCTTGAAGGGTATTGCCGTCTGTTGTGTCAACGGGAACGAAGTTTATTCCGTCAGAACTGTACATGAGAACATAATAGTTAACACCTGCATTCCAACCCGAGTATGAGCTCCAGGAAAAATTAATTGTGCTGTCACAAAGCGTATAAGTAGAGGGGCTTAGGAAGATAGTGCAATTGCAAACGCTACCTGTAGGACTCGTATTCGGACTAGGTGGAGTTCCTGAATAGCAAGTATCAATTGCAGAAAGCAAATAGCATTCAGGTCCACTGCTCGGTGAAGACAGAAGATCACTAAAAAGAGTATTATTTATTCCAAAAACAGTGTCAATTAAATTAACCGTTGATCCATTACACGCATAAACAATGTAGCCATCTGTGTCGCCCGAAGAATTAACATTCCAATTCAATTCTGCTAAGCCAGTAGCTGGATTAACCGTTACACTGGTAATTGAAGGAATAGCTGGTGCTGTTTGATCATTGAAAATCCCCCCGGCCACATTACTGGCGAAATCGCAGTTCGGAAGTCCAGAATATCTAATTTGAAAATTGAGCTGCTCACCACAGACAGTTACTTCATAATTGTAGGAAGAAGAAGCGCCTGGTAAAGTTTGAATTTTGTTCCAAACCCCTGAAGGATATTCTAACCACACTTCAGCATTTACAGCAGCTAACCAAGCCGCATTAGAGGTAGGTGCGTTCCATTGAAGGTCAACAAATCCAGGCGGAGATACGGAGGCATTGGCAGTAAGAAAGGTGCTGCAAAATGTTTCAGAGCTACTGAAGGTCGGTGTTCCTCCGATGTTGTCCTCAGTTTGAATGTAGACACAGCAAGAATTAGTTAAGGCATTTGCTCCGGGGTATAAAAAGGCACCAGATAAATTGGTTGATTGACTAATCTCAGTGAAATTCCCAGCTGCGTCAGAGGCGTAAATGTGGTTGGTTACGAAGGTTGCGGGGTTGGGTGAAGTATACCAAGAAATACTTAGTGAATTACCCTGTACTTCAAGACAGGTAAGGGTAGCAGAGGATTGCCCATGAGCATTGAAGGCCCAAAGAAGAACATGCGAGAGCAATGCTGCTAATATAATTTTACCTTTCATTCGTTTTGAAGAGTGCAAAAATAGGCCTTGGGTTGCATACAATCGCGAAAATCAAACGGAATTAAAATGAAATATTGCCCACCCTCTTTTGAGCCTCGTGAAATTCTCCAATCGTTTGCTCTATCACTTCTCTGGCTGAGATAACTCCTTTTATTCGAGCGCTTACCTGCCCAATCTCCAATTCGCCTTCTTCAAGGTCGCCAAGTGACATTCCTTTTTTAGCTCGTCCGCGTCCAAGTAATTCTTTCAATTCGTCTATGCTAGCCCCCGAATCGTAAGCGTGAAGCACCGCTTTATAAAACGTGCTATTTAGCAATCGCACCGGTGTTATCTCGTGAAGAGTGAGTTTGGTATCTCCTTCCTTGGCTTGGAGAATAGCGTTTTTGAAATTCTCGTGTGCTGCGGATTCATGTGTCATAACGAAACGTGATCCCATTTGAACCCCTTGAGCGCCAAGGGACATAGCCGCAAGCATGCTTTTTCCACAAGAAATTCCTCCGGCTGCAATAACCGGAATTGAAACTGTTTCAGCCACACTCGGGATTAAACAGAGGGTAGTAGTTTCTTCGCGCCCGTTGTGGCCACCCGCTTCAAAACCTTCGGCTACAACAGCGTCTACACCGGCTTCTTGTGATTTTAATGCGAAGGCACTGCTACTCACAACATGTGCTACTTTTATTCCAGAGGCCTTCAACCGTTCTGTATATTTCTTAGGGCTTCCCGCTGAGGTAAAGACAATAGGAACACGGTATTTTTCAATCAGATTTAAATGCTCCTCAATATTCGGATAAAGCAGCGGAAGATTCACCCCGAAAGGTTTGTCGGTCAATTTCAAACAGTTTTTAATCTCCTCTTCCAATTGATCTGGATACATTGATCCTGCTCCCAAAAGTCCAAGTCCACCAGCGTTAGAAACTGCTGAAACCAAATTCGCTCCCGTGCACCAAATCATTCCGCCTTGGATGATTGGGAACTTTATTCCAAAAAGTTGACTGACTGAATTCATGTTGAAATTTTTCCCAAAAATGCGAAAAAGTATTCAGTCTTCGGAAATTGTTGATTATCTTAGCGAACGACTTTATCCAAATGAAAAAAATAGTATTCTTTCTAAGCTTGGTTTTAGTGCTTCTTTCAAACGTTTCATTGGCCCAATACCGTTGGGATTACGGATTGAAAGTAGGTGCGTCAAACTACCTCGGAGACATCGGAGGTAAATATCTTCCACGAAGAGATTTTGTTGTAGATATGCACCTTATTTCAACGCGCATGTCTGCTGGTGCCTACGTAAGGTATAAAGTAAATAAGCGTTTGGCCTTCTCTACCAATTTTGATTGGATTCGAATTACAGACAGAGATGCCTACACGACATACGCTCCGCGTAGAGCAAGAAACGCAAATTTCAGAAATGATTTGTTAGAGTTAGGTGGTCGCGCAGAAGTTACTATTTGGTATGATAACGACGTGGGAAATAAAGGTTATTACAACCCGGACTTTAAAGTGTTTTTGTTTGCCGGATTAGCTGGTTACTCGTCAAATCCGAAAGGCCAGATTTTCAAAGACGGTGATGTTCAATACGGTGGTGAGTGGTTCGCTTTGCGTGATTGGAGAACGGAAGGACAAAAAAGTGCATATTCGAAATTTGGTCTTGCTATACCGGCTGGTATCGGAGCTTATTTCACCTTCAAGAAAAAATGGAGAGTGCAGTGGGATTTGAGTTGGAGAACAGTTTTTACTGATTATCTAGATGACGTTTCAACGGTTTATTCTACACCGAATTCGAATGATTCTAAAGCATACGAGTTTGTGAACAATCAAACGTATCAAGCTTTGTTAGATGGTTTGGTTGCAGAAAACCCGCAGTACACAGCGAACGATTTATCAATTGAAAACTTTCAAATTGCACCTCCTGGTGCTACCTACGCTTCGCCTCGCGGAGACGCTACGCACAACGACAGTTATTTAACAACTCAACTTACAGTAACACGTGTAATTCGCGGAAGATCTAGCTTCTCGAAGTCGAAGTATAGCTATATGAAAGGAAGACCAGGTGTGAGAAGATCAAGAGCGAAATTCTAAGATTAGAAATATTGAGTCAATTTAGAAAGTGGTTTGCGCAATAGCGTGAACCACTTTGGTTTTAACCCGTTTGTTTTCCAAGCCAAGCGATCTTCTCGGTTCGCACGAATACGATTTTTAAGACTAACATTGCTCACACCGCCAGCGCGCATATGAGTCATTACCTTCGGAAGATAAACAGCAGTGCATGATTCTTTAAATAAAAATCGCAACATAAGTTCATAATCTGCAGCACTTTTAAATTGCGTGTCGAAAGTTCCGAAGGAATCGTAACAAGATTTTTTAACGAAGAAAGTAGGGTGAGGGGGCATCCAACCTTTTAAAAAATTCTCTCTCATATAAGCCCCACTGCGCCATTTCCTGACAATTTTAGAAGTGTCTATCGGATCTACGTAGTTCAAATCACCATAAAGGCAATCTGTTTCATTTTCTTCGAACGCGCGAACAACGTTTTCAATAACATCATTCGAACAGTAAAAGTCATCGCTATTCAAGACCCCAATAATATCTCCAGTCGCCAAAGCAAGTCCTTTATTCATTGCGTCGTAAATGCCTTTATCTTTTTCACACAAAAACTTTGTCACCACCCCTTTCGCAGAATCTTGCGAAGCATCTTTCGCAGAATCTTGCGAAGCATCTTGTGAAACATCTTTCGCAGAATCTTGCGAAGCATCTTGTGAAACATCTTTCGAAGAATCTTTCGAAGAATCTTTCGAAGAATCTTTCGCAGAATCTTGCGAAGCATCTTGTGAAACATCTTTCGCAGAATCTTTCGAAGCATCTTTCGCAGAATCTTGCGAAGCATCTTGTGAAACATCTTTCGCAGAATCTTGCGAAGCATCTTTCGCAGAATCTAGAAATTGCTTCACAATTTCTATTGTTCCATCCGACGAATTACCATCTACAACAATGTACTCAATGTCTTTATAGGTCTGCTGTTGCACCGAAGCAATGGTGTCTGCTATTGTTCGAGCGCTGTTGTAACTCACCGTTATTATGCTAACCTTCATTGGATTTAGAAGTTCCTTCCAATCAGGAAATAAAGGACTTGATTGTAATTCCCTTTTTCATAATACGAATTCGGATTTGCGAAATTGGGAGAAGGCCTTGTTGGAATTAAACTCGTTGAAAATTTCCCTTCAACAAAAAAATGATCTCCTACTTGTAAAAGAGCTCCAACACACAGTCCAATATCGTAATTGCGGAAAGCTGGATTAACGGGGTAGGGTAGTTTATTAGCGAGTATGTCCTGCTTAATAAGCCTTCCGTAATACAGTCCTGATAAAAATGTGAATGGACCATTCTGATAGGACCACTGCACGGGTACTTCGATATAATTAAGTCTATATGAAAAAGTATTGAAGTTGAGTGTGTCTCTTTTGGTACGAGATCCTTTTTCAGAATAATAAAGTCCAATTTTGAGCCCGTTTTTTTTGTTGAAAGGAGCATTGACATATGCTCCTCCTGTTATTCCAAATTTGTCCCATCCACCAAGGCCATCTCCACTTATTTGAGAGGTGGTCATGCCTATAGCTATTCCCGCGTTGAATGCTTGTTGAGCATTTACAGAACACGCCAACAACGTAAAGAAAAGAATAAGTGCCTTAGTTAATTTCATATTCAATAGCATTCAATACTTCATGGGTATCGGCATCAACCAAGTAACCAATCACGGTCATGTTTGTAGGGGTCCAGATGCTTTTCAAAGGAATAGTAAAACTTGTAGTTGTCGAGAAACCTGCAGCAGGGTTGCTTGCAATTTGATTTCCCATAGGTTCAGAAACATTCGTTCGTAAAACGTGCATGTGAACATAATCCTCTACCTCCGCTGGTGTCTGATTGTAATCTTCCTGGGCGCTTACTAAATCACTTTCAACAAGAAGTACCACAAGGTTTATTTTGCCGCTGTAGCTCTCTAAAAATTGCGAATTTATATGAATATTGAAAACATTGTCTGCATTCTCATATTGGCAATTTGCTTGCATTGCAACAGGAGTAACAACATTCAATTCGCTGGTAACAATGTCTTGCCAACTTCCTGCATTTGCTGGATCGAGGTATTCGAAGTGAGAAAGTCCTTGAAGACGATCAATTCGCGCTGTCGGATTAAATCCGCCATTTAGTTGCGACCAATACAAGTTTCCTGCAGTGGTCGTATAGTCGGTTTGAAAAGCCGTTCCGCCAGTCTCAGCAAGTGATCCTGCATGAATGGCAACAGTGACCATGCGCTCACCTAATAGCGAGTCCAATTGTAAAGCTAGAAAAGTTGAAGGGGGACAGAAGCCACACAAATGGCCCGTGAATTCTTCGAATAATACATTTCTTTCCGCAACCGTTGCGGTAGAAAAAGTAGGGGCAGCACCATACAAATCTTCACGATATTTATTTTTCGCTACAGTAACCGGATTTTCTAATCGGTCGCAAGAACCAAATAAGAGGGCAAAAACCAAAAGGTATAGTAATGTCTTTTTCATTTTAAAAACTTGCTGTGTACATTAATTCAAATCCGTTCGTTGCGGGCACTGCACGGCACACGCCTCCTATACAAAATACCCCTTGTCTGCGCTTGCCGTACCCCAGTGTTAATCTTTGTGAACCGTTGATATACCCGACTGTTCCGAATAGATAATGAATACGCTTTTCTTCGCTTGGATTTCCATAGTTGTATTGATCTACCAAACCTAAACTCCAATGCGGTGAGTGCGAGAATTCTGCAACCACCGTTGCCCAATCGCCTTTGTCTTGTTGGGTCTGAAGGCCTTGTAATTCAAGGTGTAAATTATCTTTCGGCGTGAATTTATAATTCAATTCAACCACTTCAATGTTGGCATAAACAATTCCTTTGAAGTCATTCGTTACAGGGGTGGCCAGCGTATTGAATTCAAGGTAGTAATAGGTAAAAGCAGTAGAGAATTTTTTTCCCAATTTTTTCTTGACTTCAAAATTGAAATCTCGAACATATTTCGTTGGACCAAACTTCACTGAGTTAAGACGATAAGCGTCGGTGTAAGCTTCAATGCCTGTAAGTCGTGTTGTGTCTAATCCATTTGCTGCTGCAAAGTTTGCAGATAATTGAGTGCCATATTTACCACCAAGTTTAGTTCCTTTCTTGAAGGTGTAAAAGACTTCAGTCATAAAGCTCACCTCACCTTTAATAGGAGTGGCATAAGGATATAAAGTTGATGCTAAATTGTAGGTGTGTTGTTTTGTTATTGAAGGAAGATAGTTGGTTGGCACATCGAACAATTTCAAATTGCGGTCTCCCCGAAAACTCATATTGTCAATAAACTTCACTGCTGAATTCAATCCGAATCCACTTCCGCTATAAGACGCATTCAAGAAAAAAGCTTTTCCTTTTCGGTAGATGTACGCGTTGTCGGCACTAGGGTCATTAATTTTCTGAGCATACTCACCTGAAATAGCCAGGGCATTTTTGTTGAGTTGAAATCTAACCGCAGAATTCGAAACGTTATTCGGAGTTAGGAAAACCAACGAGTCTTCGAATCGCGTCTCGCCATTCTGGTATCTACTTACAAAGCTTGCCCCTAAGGTTAATTGAGTTTGTTTTTCGGTGAGCGATTTGAAAATTGAGTTCAGGTTGAATTCGGCATCACTTCCACGAATAATTCCATCAGCATTGATGATTTTACTGTCGAAATCGAGACGCTGACGTCCATATATACCCTTCAAGGTAATTCCTTTCTTTGGAGTAATAATAAGCCGAGCACCATCAAGTGCGTTGTCAATACCGAGGTTAGGCTCCCAATAGGTGCGCAGGGTCAGACCGTTTCCGAACTGCTCGTAGAAATTTCCAATAGTCACATTGAAAATGCTGTCTTGGTATTGAATGAATCGATTCCCGATTCCCGTGCCCTTATATCTGTTTTGAGCGCTGAATCCTTGAATGGCGTTATTGTATGTTTCAAATCGCATTCCCGCACGGAAACCTCCTTGTGTATACATGAGGTTGCCAAATCCGTTAATGGCAGTGGTGGCTGGAGGTACTGTTGCTCCAATCAGACTGTCTTCACTGTATTGCTGTGAAAGAAACTGGAAATTGCCATGCAATTGACCAGGTGTTTTAGGGTCGCCTTGCGCTTGTGCCCCAAAGGCAAATACAATTAAGGTAGAAAATACAAGTATCTTTTTCATTCGATTCATTGAACGTCGAAAATACGTCGCAATCGGAAATAAAAAAAGCCCTTTCGGGCTTATAAATCTTAATGAATAAAATTACTTCTTTAATTTTAATAGTTCTTCATGAAGTTCTTCCTCATCTCCTTCAGAGTAATTGTTGTGCTGCCAAACAATTTTCCCGGTTCCATCTACTAAAAAAGTATGCGGAACATTGTTTACGCCTAACGCTTGTGCGAACTGCTTGTTGCTATCGAGAAGAATATCGTAAGGCCACATAACGCTGCTTACATAGGGCGCTACGCGCATGACTGAGCGTTGATCATCAATGGAAACTGCTATGATTTTTACTCCCGTTTCCGCTTGCCACTCTTCATATAAATCCAAATAGTTGTTCAATTCCTTTTTACATGGGCTGCACCACGTGGCCCAAAAGCAAATCAAAGTGGGTTTACCATCTTGAGCAAGATTAGCTGTGTTAATGGTTTTTCCGTTTAGATCTTTCAATGAGATACTAGGCAAAGATTCTTGTGCCGACATAACCAAAGAAAAAAGCAGGAAGAAGAGTGAAATAGAAAGGCGCATAAAAATATTTTTTTTAAAAGTAAAAAACTTTAGCCAATGACTGTACCAAAAAAAAAGAGCCGACGCATCGTCGGCTCTTCTTCCTTGAAAATCAAGATTATTTTACAGAAACACGAACAGTGTTAACCGTTCCGTTGATAGTTACATTCAACATGTAAACACCAGCAGAAAGGTTAGAAACATCTAAACGTGAAGTGTAGTTTCCAGCAGCTTGGCTACCAACGTATTCAGTCATTACGCGCTCACCAAGAACGTTAATAACGTCAACTGTAACAACGCTGTTGTTAGTTAAACCGTAAGCAACATTGATGAAATCGTTAGCAGGGTTAGGATAAACGCTAACACCAGCAGAAAGATTAACTTCTTCGATACCTACTACAGTGTTTACGTTTGAAGGAGCAGCAGCAACATCGAAGTTGTAAGTTCCATCATAGTTCCACAATGTAGAGAAGGTAGCACCAGCATCGTTAACTGTAGTAGCAATGATGTGACCGTTTGCAGCAGCACCCCATTGCATGTCGTAGAAACCATCACCGTAAGCATCAGTTGCAGTGAAAGTGTAACATCCAGTTGCAGGAAGGAAAATGTCTACAATTTTAGTTGAGTTGTCAGCAGGAAGTGGAGCAACACTGTAATCAGCAGATGCAACAACGTTTCCAGCGTCATCAGTTACTGACCAAGAAGACTCTTCTGGGTAACGGTCAAACAAGATATCTAATTTCAAGTGTGTAGTACCGTTCGCAGCGAAAGCAATAGCAGCTGAAGTTGCGTTGTTAGAAGTGTTGTCATCAGCAGAAGTGATAGATACATTCAAAGTAGCAGGACCCGTTAAAGCAGCAGTACCAACGTTAACTGTTTCAACAGCATAAGTAGCAAGGTTTCCAGTCCAGTTGAATACCAATGGAGTAGTTCCGCCAGTTACAGTGATTGTACAAGCAGTTAATGGAGAAGTACCATTGTTTTGGATAGTAACAGCAACGTCAACGTTTCCGCAAGTAGCCATATCTCCGTCGTAGCTTAACATAGAAGGATCGTTTGTTTGGAAAGCTGGAGGAGGACACTCTTGAAGAGTAGCGTACAAACCAGCACCATCTAATTGACCTACTTCAGTTACAATACGATTAGGGCAAATACGGTAGATAGTTGGGAAATAAGCAATATTGTAATCGTTGTTGATTGAGTTAGCCACAGCAGTTGCTGGGTTAGCCATTGGAAACTCAATAGGAGCTGCTCCAGTTGGGTTTAACCAGTTACCTTGTGTGTTAGTTCCAGTACCAGCCATATCAGCGTCTGTAGTAGTACCATCACCGTCAATCCAAATTACCATAACTTCGTTAGTAGTAGCAGCAGATACTCCAGGAGCACCAGCAGGGCCGTGGTTGATGTACAAATCATCCAATGCACCAGTGTTGTGGAAGTTCCAACATGGACCGCACCATGTTGCAGATACATCGATATACACTGTATATCCTTGATCTAAGTAGTTGTACAAGTTGTGCGTAACACCAAATTGGTCAGTGATTGTGAAATCTTGACCATATGATCCAGCAGGCAACTGAGCGAAAGACATTGTTGACGACATTACGGCAACAACCATCAATAGTAGAGCTTTTTTCATGTGATTAAATTATTAATAGGTTTACTTTAGGGCAACGAATATAAAGAAATATTTCGCCCAATTACTTTTTATATCTTTGGAAAATGAAAAAAAATATTCTCTTTTTTGGATTAGCGCTTTCTTTCCTAGGTGTGTCAGCGCAAAGTATCGAATTGGTAAATCCTGTTGTTCAGGTTAATGCAACTGCTGCTACGCTTACAGGGGCGGGTGAAATGGTTGCTGAATGGCCTGTTACAAATATCTCCAACGCTAGCATCTCTGTAAAATGCAGCAGAAGCGTTATTTCGGAAATCCCAGGAACATCGAATTACTTTTGTTGGGGAGTTTGTTATGGAGAAACAACAAATGTTTCCCTTCTATCTCAGAATATCTTGGCAAGTGATACCAATCATACTTTTTATGCTCATTATAAGCCATTAGGAAATCCGGGACAAACGCTGATTACCTATTGTTTCTTCAATACAGCAAATCCAACCGATCAAGCTTGTCAGACCGTAAGTTTTTGCTACGAATCTGTTTGTCCTATGGGAGTAACCGAGGAGAATTCTTCAAAGTTTGAATTGGTTGGAAGTAATCCATTAAAGGGATTGAGTTTCATAAACTACCAAATGCCGCAGGGTGTAACAGAGGGTCAGTTACTCATAACAAATATGCAGGGTGAATTAGTGAAGAAGTCTTTAGTAAAAGGGAATTCGGGAAGTATTCTTATGAATGCGCAGGACTATGCTTCTGGGGTATATCAATTTACACTAGTAACACCGAAAGGAAAAGAGACAATTCGAATAATTGTAGAATAATTCAAGAAAGATTTAAGCAAGGACAACCTCGAATTTCGAGGTTGTTTTATTTTTGCAAACTCAAAGAAAGAACATGAAGCAAATAAAGAAGAAAGAGGCGTTAGATTATCACGAGTTAGGAAGGAAGGGGAAATTAGAAATAGTACCTACGAAGCCATACAGCACGCAACGAGATTTGGCAATGGCCTATTCTCCCGGAGTTGCTGAACCCGTTAAGGCCATTGCCGCAAATATTGACGATGTATATAAGTACACGGGCAAGGGAAATTTAGTTGCGGTTATCTCAAACGGAACAGCTATTCTTGGCCTTGGTAATTTAGGTCCGGAGGCTAGTAAACCTGTGATGGAGGGAAAGGGGATGCTCTTTAAAATTTTCGCCGACATCGATTCCATAGACATCGAAATGAAGGCTACGGAAGTAGAAGATTTTGTTAGGACTGTTATCAATATTAGTCCAACTTTTGGTGGTATAAATTTGGAAGATATTAAGGCACCCGAAGCTTTCGAAATCGAAGAAAGATTGAAGGAAGCCTTAGATATTCCAATCATGCACGATGACCAGCACGGCACTGCAATTATTTCTAGCGCTGCTCTTTTAAATGCTTTGGAAATTGCAGGAAAGAATTTAAACGAAATAAAAATAGTCGTGAGTGGGGCAGGTGCCGCTGCGTTGAGTTGTCTGAACACTATGATTGGTCTGGGCTTGAACCCCGCTAATATTCGGATGTTCGATTCAAAGGGACTAATCAACACTACGCGAGAAGACATAGATCATCGCAAGAAAAGATTTGCGGTTGATTCGAACGAGAAGTCATTGGCAGAGGCCCTTGTGAATGCAGACGTGTTCTTGGGATTATCTCAAGGGAATATTGTTACGGCGGAAATGGTTTGTTCCATGGCAACTAATCCAGTTGTATTTGCTCTGGCAAATCCAGATCCTGAAATTCCATACGAAGAAGCAATGGCTGCGCGTCCAGATGTAATTATGGCTACCGGAAGAAGTGATCATCCAAACCAAGTAAATAACGTACTCGGCTTTCCATTTATATTCAGAGGTGCCTTGGATGTTCGTGCTACGAAAATTAACGATGCCATGAAATTGGCTGCTGTTAAAGCCTTGGCTGATTTAGCGAAATCAGCTGTGCCCGAAGAGGTAATGGAGGCCTATCACATCACAAGTCTTTCCTTCGGAAAAGATTATATAATACCGAAGCCCAATGATCCACGATTATTGGTGGCTGTCTCAACAGCCGTAGCGAAAGCTGCTATTGAAAGCGGTGTTGCGAAGAATCCAATCACGGATTGGGATGCTTATGCGAGCGAACTTCTAGGAAGAATGGGACGCGACAATGCGCTCACAAGAGGCATTTCAGAGCGTGCAAGAAAAGATAAAAAGCGTGTTGTTTTTGCTGAAGGTGACAATCCGAAAATTCTGAAAGCTGCAGAGCAGGCGAAGGACGACGGAATCGCTATCCCAATTTTATTGGGAGAAGAATCTAAAATCCGTGAGCTAATTCGTGAGTTTGATTTGGATTTGGCAGACGTAGAAATCATAGATCCACGCCTCGAATCACACAGAGCAGAGCGCGAAAAATATGGCGAGTTTTTCTACCAAAAGAGAATGCGCAAAGGCATAACCAAAACAGAAGCGTCTCGCATCATGCGTGAGCGAAATTATTTTGGAGCAATGATGGTGGAAACAGGCGTTGCAGATGCTATGATTTCTGGAATGACGCGAAACTACGCAAAGGTTATTCGTCCTGGTTTAGAAACAATTGGAACAGCGAAAGACATAAAAACAGTATGCGGAATGTATATTGTTCAAACCCCGAAGGGGCCTATGTTTTTCGCAGATACAACAGTGAATCGCGATCCAACGGCAGAGCAATTGGTAGACATCACTTTGTTGGTAGCAGATGCGGTAACTAAAATGAAAATAGCACCGCGAATGGCCATGCTGAGCTATTCGAACTTCGGGTCTTCACATGGTGCTGATCCTGACAAAGTTTCCAAAGCCGTTGCACTGCTTCACCAGAACCACCCACATTTGATTGTAGACGGTGAGATTCAAGCGAATTTCGCATTGAATCCTGAAATGAGAAAAGAGAATTTCCCGTTCTCGAAATTGGCAGATTCTAAAGTGAATACGCTTATTTTCCCTAACCTTTCTGCGGGAAACATTAGCTATAAAATTCTTCAAGAGGTTGCAGGTATGGAGGTGATAGGCCCAATTTTGTTGGGCATGAAAAGGAGTTACCATATCTTGCAAATGGGTTGCTCGGTCCGTGAAATCGTGAACATGGTTCGCGTGGCGGTTGTTGACGCTCAAGCCAAAGGAACCTTAAACAGATAATATGCTGTACTCACTAATAGGACAACTTAAAGAGAAATCTCCGGTACATGCCGTTATCGATTGCCACGGTGTTGGTTATTTTTTGAATATAAGTTTAGCCACCTACTCAGCCCTTCCAAACAATGGAGAAGTAATGCTTTACACGCATTTACATGTCAATGGAAACGATTTCTCTTTAGTGCTTTATGGTTTCTATTCAGACCAAGAAAAGGAGTTGTTTAAGAAATTAGTAAGTGTAAGCGGAGTAGGACCGAACACAGCTAGAATGGTGCTTTCAAGTTTGAATGTAAACGAGCTAATTCAAGTCATTGCTAATAAAGATCTCCCTTCACTAAAACGAATCAAAGGCATTGGCGAAAAAACGGCTGAGAGAATTCTAGTCGATCTTCACAACAAAGTGGGTAAGGCCGATGGAACTTTTATTGAAAAAGTTGGAGGCCTGCACAATACAACCCGTCAAGATGCGTTAGTGGCACTGTCCCAATTGGGCCTAGACAAAACCAAAACCGAAAAAATGTTAGATAAAATTCTTCTAACCGCAAACGATTTGCCGTTGGAAGAACTAATCAAGCAAGTGTTGAAACAGATATAGTATTGTGAAAGAACTAGTCCTCCGCATCCTGTCAAGAGCCATTTTCGTAATGGCCCTTTGTGTTTCAGGTTGGTTGGCATGGGCAAATACTTCTATTGAAACTCGCGTAATCGCTAAATCGAACCACAACTTCGTGTTTGCTCCCGATACCGTTGCTCCGATTTGGCCGAATGACGATAATCCAGCTCCCAGTGAAGGAGGTAACGGAATTGAAATTCCTCTTCCAAGCAATATCCAATATTCGATTGAATACAATCCAGAAACAGGAAAGTACGAAGTGGTTCAGAGAGTAGGTGGAAAGTTCGATTATCGAAGAGCCACGACCATGAATCGAGAGGATTTTTTAGATTTTCAGCTGGATAAAAACGTTTCCAAATATTGGAACAAAATAAAAGACGATAAGGCCGCAGCGAACAAAGAGTTTGCTCCAGTAATTAAAGTTGGTGGAGATAACTTCGAACATATTTTCGGGTCGAATGAAATTGAAATTCGTCCGCAAGGTTCTGCCGAAATAACGTTCGGTTTGAATTCTCAACGTACAGAAAATCCTCGTATTCCTGAGCGTCAGCGTAAAAACACCAATTTTAATTTCGATCAGAAAATTCAAATGAACGTCATTGGTAACATTGGTACCAAGATGAAGTTAAAGGTGAATTACAACACTGAAAGCACGTTTGAATTTGAAAACAACATGAAGGTGGAATACACCGGCGATGAAGATCAAATCATGCGTAAGATTGAATTGGGAACCGTTGCTCTTCCTTTAACTGGAACTCTTATGCCAGGTAGTTTAGGATTGTTCGGTGCGAAGGTTGAAACCCAATGGGGAAAGTTAAAGAACACCACAATCTTAACTCAGCAAAAAGGAGAGCGAAAGGAAATTACCGTTCAGGGCGGAGCACAGACCACCCGATTCGATATAGCAGCGGACAATTACGAAGCCAATAGGCACTATTTCCTTTCAGGATATTTTAGAGACAACTATGACAACGCCCTAGCTTCATTGCCTGTTGTAAACAGTGGCGCCAACATCACGCGTATTGAGGTTTGGGTTGTGAACCAACAAGCCAATACACAGGATGTCCGAAACATTTTGGCCTTTACCGATTTGGGTGAGAATTCGCAATACATGGCCACCGATTACAATAGCTCGTCGTTGATTAGTCCGGGTCAACTTCAAAATCCAGACAATGAAAACAACAATCTTTTTAACGCTGTAAGCAACAATCAGAACATCTTAGGTTTCTCCAACGCGAACGCGGCTATTGCTGCCCTTGGTTATGGAATGCGCCAAGGAATACATTACGAGCGGGTA
Organism: Flavobacteriales bacterium; assembly: GCA_947466425.1. GTDB lineage: Bacteria > Bacteroidota > Bacteroidia > Flavobacteriales_D > Sanyastnellaceae > CAIZGX01. The sequence continues at coordinate 15,936 of CANIBZ010000016.1, read as the reverse complement.
GGAAACGCGCGTAAACTAACGCCTTCAGAATACAGCTACAACGCCCGCCTTGGTTTCATTTCATTAAAACAATCATTGAACAATGCAGAGGTTTTGGCGGTATCTTATGAGTATACCCTGAACGGACAAACCTATCAAGTAGGTTCCCTTTCGCAAGATGGAATTGCCGCTCCTCAGGCCCTCATGTTGAAGATGTTGAAGTCTTCAATAACCTTGGTGAAACTCACCAATGGTGACCCTTCTCCGCTCTGGAGAAACATGATGAAGAACGTTTACAACCTTGAATCATTCGGTATTTCACCCGAAAAATTCAGGTTGGAAGTTTGGTACAACAATCCAGCAACGGGTGTAAACATGAATTACATTCCGAGAGAACCGTTGAGTGGAAAGCTATTGCTTCAAGTGATGAATCTCGATAGAATTGATGCGCAGCAAATGCCAGGTAGCGATGGATTCTTTGACTTTGTTCCGAACGCTTCAACATCCGGTGGATTAATTGACGCTTCTTCTGGAAGGGTATTCTTTCCTGTGATTGAACCCTTCGGGTCGCATTTGTCTGATCAAATATACGCGGGTCTAGGAAATACACCTCAAGCCGCTCAGGTGGTCTCACAAGTTGTATTTCAAGCACTGTACGATTCAACGAAAACAGCTGCGCAAATAGGATTTCCACAATTGAATCGCTTCAGAATAAAAGGGGAATATCAAAGTGCTTCGGGTTCAGAAATTTCATTGAATGCATTGAACATTCCGCAAGGTGCTGTTACCGTTACAGCCGGCGGAATGAGACTTGTTGAAGGAGCCGACTTCACAGTGAATTACAATTTAGGAAAGGTGACCATACTTAATGAAAGTATCATGAGTTCTGGACAGCCCATTAAAGTTTCCGTGGAGAGCAATTCCATGTTCAACTTGCAATACAAAACTTTATTGGGAAGTAGATTTGATTATAAGTTTTCGGATCATCTCGCAATGGGTGCCACATTCATGAATCTGAAAGAGAGACCACTGACGCAAAAGGTTAATGCGGGTGACGATCCTGTAAACAACGGTATGATTGGCTTCGATATGAATTTTCAAAAAGAAGTGCCGATTATTACGAAATGGATCGACCGTATTCCAGGAATTCAAACCAAGGAAAAATCTACAGTAACGTTTAGTCTCGAGGCTGCGAAAATTTTCCCGGGACACTCTCGCGCAATCTCCAAAGATGGAAATGCCTACGTAGATGACTTTGAAGGAAGTCAAAGTGTTATTGATTTGCGCTCATTGAACCAGTGGTTCATGGCCTCAACTCCGAAATTACAATCCTCACTTTTCCCGGAAGGAGACTTTGAAGATAGCTTGGTGTACGGTGCAAATCGCGCACAATTGTCTTGGTATATTATTGATCCATTGTTCTATAGAAATAGTTCATACACGCCGCCGAACATCACGGCTGATATGCAAAGTGATCACCGCATGCGCGAGGTATTAGAGTCTGAAGTTTTTCCTAACAGACAATTACCCTCGGGAACTCCGCCAAACATTACATGTCTCGATCTTACTTACTATCCTGAAGAAAGAGGGATGTACAACTTCGAATTACCAAACGGTTATGCGGGTAGAACATCTGGGTTGAATACAGATGGTAAATTGAAAGATCCTGCAACACGTTGGGGTGGAATTCAACGCGCATTAACAACCACAGATTTCGAAACATCGAACGTTCAGTTCATTCAGTTTTGGGTCATGGATCCGTTTAACGAAGATTCAGAAAACACGCAAGGTGGAGATCTTTATTTCAATTTGGGAAACGTTTCTGAAGATATCATGAACGATTCTCACATGAGTTTCGAAAACGGATTCCCTTCAGCAAACAATGACCTCCCAATTGAACAAGGCACGTGGGGAAATTATCCTTCACCCACAACCTTCAACGTGGTGAACGCTTTCGATTACACTTCGGGTAATTACGAACAACAAGACATCGGATTAGACGGATTGAACTCACTTGCTGAGCAATCTTATTTTTCCAATTGGTTGTTGCAAATGCAAGGTTTTTTAACTCCCGATGCTTATGCGAAATACCAGCAAGACCCATCTGCAGATAATTTTAGTTATTTCAGAAGTTCACAGGCAGATGCTGCGGACTTGAATACGATTCAGAGATATAAAAATTACAACCGCTACGAAGGCAACTCGAATACCAACACTCCTGATGGATATCCGATTGCTGCGACAACCATTCCAAACTCAGAGGATATCAATCAGGACATTACACTCAACACAATTGAAAGTTATTTTCAATACAAGGTTAGTCTTCGTCCGGGCGATTTGGGCGATGCTAACTTGGGAAAAAATTACATAACGGATACTTTCGTTACAACGAAAACAACGGCGAATAACGAGGAGCGTCAAATACGTTGGTATCAATTCAAAATTCCAATCAAAGAATTTGAAAAGCGTGTGGGAAGTATTCCCGATTTCCGTTCAATCAGATACATTCGTATGTTCCTTAAAGGTTGGGAAGAACCGGTGACCTTGCGATTTGCTCGATTGGAATTGGTTCGTGGTGAATGGAGAAAATACGATAACACCCTAGCGGGAAATCAAGAGCAAGAGATCAACGATGATCCTGAAACAACATTCAGTATTGCTGCGGTGAACATTGAAGAAAACGGAAATCGTGAACCTGTGCCATACGCCGTTCCTCCAGGAATTATTCGCGAACAAGATGTCGCTTCTGCAAACCTTAGAAATTTGAATGAACAATCACTTTCGTTAAGTGTGTGCAATTTGAAAGATGGAGATGCTCGTGCTACTTACAGAAATGTGAAGTACGATTTACGTCAATACAAACGCCTTCGCATGTTCGCTCACGCTGAAGCTGCCGGTATTCAGTCAGACTTAAAGGACAACGATGTGACCGTGTTTATTCGTTTAGGTTCCGATTTTAATGATAACTACTACGAGTATGAAGTACCAATGAGTGTGACACCATGGTACACCAACAACGACGACGAGATTTGGCCAGCGGACAACAACTTCGATATTAAGCTTTCCGATTTACAAAATCTAAAAATTAATCGCCCTTCATCAACTTCTGTATTGTCTGTAGTAGATACAATTCTAGATAACAACGTTCACCTTTCTGTGAAGGGAAATCCGAACTTAGCGAATATTACCACCATGATGATCGGTATTCGAAATCCTGATAAGGACACCAACCCATTCGGAGTTACTGACGATGGAAAAGGAAAGTGCGCAATCGTTTGGGTAAATGAATTACGTCTTTCTGAATTCGATGAGAAATCAGGATCGGCAGCTATTGCTCGATTGAATGCACAATTGGCAGATTTTGGAAATGTGGCAGTATCAGGAAACATAAGTACACCTGGATGGGGAGCTATTGAACAGCGCGTTCAACAGAGGCAACAGGAAACGAAGATGGGGCTCGACGCGAGTAGTACTTTGCAGCTGGGTAAGTTTTTCCCGAAAGATTGGGGTGTGCAATTGCCCATGTATTTAGGTTTTTCAGAGAATGTTCAAACCCCGAGGTATAGCCCCCTTCAGCCCGATATTCAAATGACGGATTTGCCAACATTGAATAAACCATTAAAGCAAAAGTCACAGACTTTCACTAAGCGTAGGAGCATCAATTTCACAAACGTGAAATTTGCGCCGAAGAAGACCGCGTCTGCAGATAAAGGGGTAGGCTTGCCGAGCGCTGATGATAAAGGCAAGCCAGGAACCCAGTCGGCACCCCCGAGCACAGACAAACCGAAATTTTATGGAATAGATAATTTCTCGGTGTCTTACGCCTACAATGAAACCTACTTCCGAGATATCAATACCGATTGGAGGCTGCAAAAACAATATCAAGGTGCCTTCGATTACAATTTCACCAATAAGCCTAAAGAGTTTAAACCTTTAGCGAATTTCCCAATCATTAAAACATCGAAATACCTTAAATGGTTGAAGGAATTCAACTTCTATGCGGGTATTAAACAAATGAGTTTTAGAACGGAAATGAACCGCTCCTATGAAACAAGCCGAATTAGAAATAACTCATTGGAGCTTACGGGCGTCTATAGCGACATGCTTATTCAAACACAAGCGCAAAAGAATTGGAATTGGACGCGGAACTATTCCATGAAGTATGATTTAACGAAGAACTTAAAAACAGATTTCACAGCAAGTAACATAGCCCTTGTTGGCGAACCTCGAGGAGTCATCAATAAGAATAATGTAGATTGGTATCAGTCATACAAAGACTCGGTGTGGAGTAACATTCAGCACTTCGGCGAAACAACTAGCTACAATCACAATGTGGGAGTTACCTATAAACTTCCATTGGATAAATTCCCACTGCTCAACTTCATGAGTGCCGATGCTCGATACGGAGGAACATTCAGATGGGACCGCGCACCGTTCACTCAAGACACTTTGGGTAACACCATTCAAAACAGCAGACAGATTCAGTTGAACGCCCAAGGGAATTTCGAGACCTTGTACAACAATGTTCCCCGCTTGAAGCAAGCCCTTACAGGAAAAAAACCTGACACGGGTAAAAAGGATGCTGGGAAGAAAGATGATCCAACGAAGAAAGATGGTTTCGGTGATGATCTAACCAAGAAGGACAAAAAGGAAAAGGTAAATCCGTTGGATGTAGCTCTGAGATTCTTTATGATGGTGCGAACCGTGAATGGAAGCTATACCAAAAACGAAGGTTTGCTGCTACCGGGATACGCGAATAGTACAAGTGTTTTAGGATTCGACAATCAGTTCAACGGTCCCGGAATTGGATTCCTTGTCGGACAGCAGAATACAGATTTAATGGGTAATCCAACAGGAAGGAATTTCGCAACAGATGCGGCGAGCAATGACTGGTTGGTGCAACGTCAATCGTTGAATATTCAATACAATGAAACCTTCACGGAAACGTGGAATGCGAAAATGAATTTAGAGCCGTTCCGTTATTTCAAAGTGGAACTCTCTGCTACGCGTCAAGAAGGAAAAAACTACAATTCGTTTTTCAGATATGATCCGACCATCGATGATTACACCTTTCAATCTCCAATGGAAACGGGTAATTTCTCGGCTTCTTTAATAACATGGAACACCGCCTTTGTTAAAGACGATAAAGAAAATAACTACGCGAGTCCTATATTCGATCAGCTCTTGGCGAATAGAAAGGAGATTTCTAGCCGATGGAACAATGAGACCTATCAATTAGTAAATCCGAACGACTCAGGGTACTATGAAGGTTTTGGATCACTTTCACAAAATGTGATTATTCCTTCATTTATAGCGGCGTATACCGGCCGTTCAACGAGTGAAGTGGCGTTGAATCCATTCGCAACAAAGGCGCAACCTAATTGGAAAGTCACCTACGACGGTTTAACTAAATTGCCCGCTGTGAAGAAGTATTTCAAACAGTTCAATGTCACGCACAATTACCGCTCAACAGCCACAGCTTCTTATATCACAAATTTGAAGTACGAAGAGTTTAACAATCTTCCCTCGGCTATTGATCAGAGCGCTCAACAGAACTTCATTTCACCGCATCAAATAGGCACTGTAACCTTAACCGAGTCTATGTCGCCATTGGTTGGTTTCGATATGACTTTGAAGACCAAAAAAGTAAACGACCCATTAATCAAATTGGAGTATAAACGTGATAGAACCATAGCACTTGGAATGGCGAATTATCAGATAACCGAAACAAAGAGCAACAGCTTTGTAATTGGTTTGGGTTATAAGATTACAGAAGTGCCGAATCCCTTCGGAAGAAAAAAAGGAAGTAAACTACCTGTAAAATTGCTTGAAAAATCAACGCTGAATTTACGTGTCGATTTTACCATTCGCGACAACTTTACCCTGATCAGAAAAATCGAAGAACGACAAAATCAAGTAACAGCTGGACAAACATTGTTTAGTGTGAAATCGAGTGCTGATATGGCAATTAGCGACAAGCTAACGCTTCGCTTCTTCTACGACCATCAGATTAACAAGCCGGCGATTTCCACAAGTTTCCAAACCTCGAATATCTCAACAGGTCTTGCGATTCGTTTCACATTGAACGGTTCAGGCGGCTCGAATACAGCCCAACCACAGGGTGGACAGTAATTTATATTTCGTTTCGAGTTAAACTTTTAGACTTTTACGAGGTCTTAACATTAAATTTGTGTTAAGTTCGTACGAGATAATAATTTTGAGCCCAATAGAACAAATAGTGCAGCAATTCACCCCGATTTCATTGAAAGAAATGGACGGAGTAGAATTGATGAATCGAACAGATACCAAGTTTGTGGTTTCGTTGGATGATTTGCTATCAATATTGGATGAAGTTAAAACTATCTATCGAATCCTCGAAGTCAATGACATTCGATTCAGTCACTATGAAACGTTGTATTACGACACCGATGATTTTTTGTTCTACACCCGTCACCACAACGGTAAGAAGAATAGATGGAAAATAAGAAAGCGCTCTTACATAGATAGCGACCTGAGTTTTCTTGAATTGAAATTTAAAACAAATCGCGGCAGAACTCAAAAGCAGCGAACTGGAATTCCAGAAATAGGAATGGAGTTAAACGGCGATGAAGAAAAGTTTATAGGGCGTAAAGCCGGAATCGATTTCCATTTGTCCCCTCAAGTGAAAAATAATTTTACCCGAGTAACTTTAGTCGAACCTAGCTTACCAGAAAGAATAACCATTGACTTACAGCTCTCTTTCGAGTGGAATAAAATCTCAAGAGAACTGAAGCAAATCGTTATCGTTGAGGTAAAACAGGAGAATAGAAATCGACTCTCACCATTCGTGCAAGCACTCAAAAAGAGACATGTACGTGAAGAGAGTATAAGTAAATATTGTTTAGGCGTGGCCATGCTTGTGCCTTTCGTGAAGAAAAATAATTTCAAAGAGAAGTTAATTAAAGTAAATAAATTAGAATCAATAAAGTAAGATTATGTCAGATACATTTAATGCAATTTTTTTGCTGTCAGATTTTGACCCAATGGGAGGAATGAAATTTATTCACTTGGAAGATTTTCTAGGACTGATAATTCGTTTGTCAGTGCACATGCTATTTGTGTTGCTTTTAGTTCGAGCAATCTATTACCCAATTGCAAAAAGAAAAGATTTTCTGTTCACTTATTTGCTCTTTAGTTTAACCATTTTCCTCATGTGTTTCATGCTAGAAAGTGTAAAGCTTCAAATGGGTTTTGCGCTCGGATTGTTTGCTGTATTCGGAATTATTCGCTACCGCACAGATGCTATTCCAATTAAAGAAATGACCTACTTGTTTGTAGTCATTGGAATGTCTGTGATGAATGCGTTAATCAATAAGAAAATTTCCTTGGTGGAATTGTCTTTTGCCAATCTTGTTATTATTGGCGCAACCTACGGTTTAGAGCGTGTATGGTTGTTGCGCCATGAAGCACAGAAGATTATTGTTTATGAAAAAATTGACCTAATCAAAGTAGGAAGAGAAGAGGAAATGAAGGCGGATATTGAAGAAAGAACGGGTATCAAAGTGAATCGCTTTGAAATTGGAAAGATAGATTTCCTTCGCGATACTGCTTTAATTAAAATATACTTCTTCGAAGACGAGCAAGGAAATCAAATGGACGATTCCTTCTCGGGGAACATCAACATCTAAAAGTTTAACGAAACATATTCCAGCGCAATACGTCGTCTTCAGCGATGTCTTGCGCTGTTTGTTTTCCAATCAATTGTGAAATGTCTTTCGGTGAAATTCCACTAGCGGGACGCTTCCATGTTAGATCTTCAAATGTTACAACGTGCCCAGCAGGCATAGCTTTCGCAGCCACTAAACTTCTTCTTGCATTTGCACGTGCAGGAGCTTCGTCATCAATGGCAGTTAATTCAAATCCACCCAACAATTCAACAGTTCTCGCTATACGTGAATGGAAGTGCTTTAAATCTTCCTTATCCATCGCATGATAATGGTCGTTACCCGGCAGGGTCTTGTCGTGTGTGAAGTGTTTTTCTAATACTGTTGCGCCCAATAGCGTTGCAACCTCAAGCGTATGCATATCCTTAGGAAGGGTGTGATCGCTATACCCCGGAACCGCCTGAGGAAAGGTGGAAATCAAATCCTTGATCATACCCAAATGCGCATTCGGATCAGGTGTAGGATAATTCAACACACAGTGCATTAAACACAGCTTGTTTCCATATTTCTCAATGGTTTCAACGGCCTGCTGAACCTCCCATTTGTAGGAAGCGCCTGTGCTTAAAATAATGGGCTTACCAAATTTGCATTGGTGCTCTATGAACGGAAGATTTGTAATGTCTGAACTTGAAATTTTATAAACAGACATTAAGTCGTTCAAGAAATTTGCACTTTCTACATCGAAGGCAGTACTCAAAAATTCTATTCCAACTTCTTCGCAATAGCGCGCCAGTTGCTCGAATTCTTTCTTCCAGAATTTGTCGTATTTCTTGAATAATTCAAACTGACTGCGTGTAGGTTCTTTGGTAATGTCCCAATAATATGGACTGTCTTTGCTTGCAATAGTTTCAGCCTTATAAGTCTGAAACTTTATCGCATTTGCACCACCTTCGGCAGCTTCGTCAATGAGTCTTTTCGCCAAGTCCATAGAACCTTCGTGATTCACTCCGGCTTCAGCAATAATGAAAGGTCGGACGATTTTTTTCGAATCGTAATTGTAAAGAAAATCAGTTAAACTCATAGTCTATTTTAATTCTTGAATGGCATGCCACGCGAGCAAGCCCATTCCAATTTTTAATGCGTTTTCATTGACAGCGAATTTGCTGTTGTGAACAGGAGCGGTCAATGTGCCGTCATCGTTCGAAGTACCTAGGCGATAGAAGCATCCGGGCATTTGTTGCGAATAGTAGGCGAAGTCTTCTGCTGTGGTTCGCATATCCAAGTCAATCACATTGTCTTCACCCAAATAATCTTTCGCTTGAGCTATAGCTCGTTCCGTTAATTCAGGATTGTTGTATACCACAGGATATCCTTTTTCAATATGGAAGTCAATGCTTCCGCCCATTCCTTCAACTAAACCTTTCGCTAATGCTATAATTTTTTCATGTGCTAATGTTCGCCACGATTCTGAAAATGTGCGGAAAGTCCCTTCCAATTTAACTTCATTGGGAATAATATTCGTGGCGCCATTTCCAATTATTTTCCCGAAGGAAAGAACTGTAGGCATTTGCGGATTGCTCCATCTTGAAACCACTTGCTGCAAGGCGATAAGTAAGTGTGAAGCAATGAGAATAGGATCAATGCATTGGTCTGGCTTCGCGCCATGTCCGCCTTTTCCTTTAATCGTAACATAAAGTTCATCGGTAGAAGCCATGTATGCTCCTGCACGATAGCCTACTTTGCCAGCAGGCAATTCAGGAAATACATGTTGACCGAAAATTCCGTTTGGTTTTTCATCTCGAAACAATCCGTCTTTCATCATCAATAATGCGCCACCCGGCAAAACCTCTTCGGCAGGTTGAAAAACTAAAGTGACCACACCGCCCCAATGTGCTTTTGTTTCATTCAAAATTTTCGCAGCTCCAAGCAAAGACGCTGTGTGCACATCGTGACCACAAGCGTGCATAACACCGTCTACTGTACTTTTAAATGGAAGGTCATTGTCTTCAGTTATGGGAAGAGCATCCATATCTCCGCGCAATGCAATGGATTTCTTAGAGGAAAGATATCCTGTTATTTCTGCACGAATGCCAAATCCTCCGATGTTCTCGGTGTAAGGAATTTCCCATTCGGTAAGGCGTTTGGCAACAAATGCGGAAGTGTTTTTTTCCTGATAAGAAAGTTCCGGATGAGCATGGATATATCTGCGCATGGAAACAATCTCATCGAAATATTTTTCTGAAAGTTCTTTAATTAACGCTTTCATGGTGCACAATCACATTTTGTTTTTTCACCTTCTCGACTTGCTTCTGCAACGGTAACTGTAGAGTCGGTGCAGAGTATGATATAATTCACGTTATTGTGTGAAAGGAAATAACGCTTCGGATTATTCTGTGCATCTGACTTCGAAAAATCAACTTCACCCTGCCATTTTGCAGACTCGAAATTCTCCATGGAAATTCCTTGACAATCCATACGGCATTTCCCATGGTTGGTAACCAATGTTTTTGAAGATTGGATCTGTTTCATGATTTGTTTTCCGGGAAGCCATCCCAACCAGTCGTAGTTTGGGAACATCATAAATACAAGCAAACAACCAATGGTTAGGCCTGTTGCAAAAAGTAAAAGTCTTCTTCGAAATTTCATGGTCTTCAGATTCCCACAAAAGTGCATAAAATTTCCGAGTTAGCCATTAACTTAGTGCCCAATTATGGCAATCATACAAACAAGTAATTTAACATACACCTTTTCCAAAGGACCGAACCTCATTTTCCCTTCGTTTCAAGCCGAGGAAAATAGCGAATTGTTAATTTTGGGAAACAGCGGTACAGGTAAAACGACCTTACTTCATTTGCTCGCCGGATTGAGAAAGCCAACTTCTGGAGAAGTTGAAGTGAATGGTGTGAAGTTGAATTCGCTGAACGGTGCTTCCTTGGATCGTTTTAGAGGGAAGAATATTGGTGTGGTGTTTCAAACGTCGCATTTTGTTCAGTCTCTTTCTGTCATGGATAACATTCTTTTGGCACCCTATTTTTCCAACAATAAAGTATCGAAATCAGATGCTGAAAAAATGTTGGACCGTTTGAATATTCTTTCAAAAAAAAATAAAAAAACATCAACGTTGAGTGTAGGAGAACAACAGCGCGTGGCCATTGCGCGCGCCTTGCTAAATAACCCTTCCCTAATTCTTGCCGATGAGCCAACGAGCGCGCTTGATGATGAAAACGCGCGTGAGGTATTGAACTTACTGCGCGAGCAAACGCATGCCCTGAAAGCTGCCCTGCTCATTGTTACTCACGACAATCGACTGAAAGATGAAGTGAAGCAGCACATCGAATTAACAGCTCCTAAACTCTAACCACAATTCAATATGAAACTATTTTTTATTGCATGGAAAAATTGCTGGCAAAAGGCGGGAGCAACAACGTTATCGCTATTGCTGTTGTCGTTCGGAGTTGGCATCATTTCCATGATGTTATTGTTGGAAAATCAACTGAGTGAAAAGTTCGACAAGAACATCAAAGACATAGATTTTGTTCTTGGCGCAAAGGGAAGTCCGTTACAATTAATTTTGGCTAACGTCTACCACATAGACGCTCCAACAGGGAATATTAAAGTTTCCGAAGCTCAAAGAATAATAAAGAACCCAACAATTAAAGAAGCGATTCCATTGGCGTATGGCGATAATTACGAAGGTTGGAGAGTTGTAGGAACAACCCCGCGCTACGCTGAATTTTATGGAGTGAAATTGAAGGAAGGAAAAGTTTTTGAAACCCCATTTGATGTTACAGTCGGTAGTTATGCAGCAAAAGAATTGGGATTGAAGTTAGGGCAAACCTTCAAGAGTAATCATGGTCTAGATAAAGAGGGTGAAGTAGAGGAAGGTCACGATCAACTATTCACAGTAGTGGGTATATACGAGGCTAGTGGGACTGTTATTGATCGTTTGATTCTAACACCAGTCGAGTCCGTGTGGGAGGTTCATGATCACGGCGATCACGAAGAGTCTGCCCATGCCGGAATTATTTCTGCCGAAGAACATGATGCTGAAGCTACTCATGCTGAACATACCGACGAGCACGCAGCAGAAGAAGGACATGATCACGCAGAAGACGAGCACGCTCATGAAGAAGATCGAGAAGTAACAGCTTATCTACTCATCAAACGACTTCCAATGGCACCCATGATTCTGCCGCAGTTGGTGAAGAATACCAACATGCAATTGGCTTTGCCAGCTATTGAAATCAATCGTCTAAATGAGAATTTCGGAATAGGTATGAGCGTTGTGAAAGCTGTAGCTATTCTTATCATGATCATCTCATTCTTAAGCGTATTCATTTCACTCTATAACGCTTTGCGTGAAAGACAATACGAGTTGGCTATTCTTCGCACGTTAGGTGGAAGAAGAATTCAGTTGTTTATTCTTATTCTGTTGGAAGGATTCTTTATGGTTGCGCTCGGACTAATCATTGGTTTAGTGCTAAGTCGTGTTGGAATAACTTTACTATCAGACATGGCGAAAGACAGCTTCCACGATGAATTCAACGCCATGATTTTCCTACCACAGGAATATTATTTAGTTGGAATAACTTTGGGACTAGGAGTGGTGGCATCGTTGTTGCCTGCGTTACGTGCGTTCTTTATGGACATTTCAAAAACACTTTCAAATGATTAAGTCAATTAAATTTTTAGCTTTTGTTTTCTCAGGAATTTTATTCTTGAATGCTTCTGAAGGCAATGAAAAATTGAAGGCACACGCCTACAAACGAGTTGAATTAGGAACGGTCCCGAGTACCATTGTTCCTTATTTGCCGGAAGGACAAGGTCCTATAGAGATTACTTGGAAGACTTTGTCTGACGTAACATACAAGGATATCTACGTGAAAGAGTTGGATGCATATTATTGGAAACCAACTTTCGGTGCCTCTGTTAAAGCTGTTTCGGGAAAAGACGTTTTTATTACTGGATATTTGATTCCGGTAGACTACGACGCTGGTTTTTATGTGGTATCGAAATTTCCATACGCGAATTGTTTCTTTTGCGGGGGTGGTGGTCCTGAATCAGTAGTTGATTTGCGCTTTGAGGGTAAACACCGCAATTATAAAACAGATGAACGATTAACGTTCAAAGGAAAATTAAGTTTGAATGCCGATGACGTTTATCAAATGAATTACATCTTACAAGGAGCAACAGAATACACTCCTTAAATTTTTTTTATGTTGAAATAAAAATGGCGACCATTCGGTCGCCATTTTTTGTTTGTCTAGGATTGGAATTACATCATTCCACCCATTCCACCACCTGGCATTTGAGGCATGGAGTTTTCTTCTTTAATATCAGAGATTACGCACTCTGTGGTCAATAACATCCCTGCAATTGAGGAAGCGTTTTCAAGAGCCACGCGACATACTTTAGTTGGGTCAATGACACCAGCTGCAAATAAATCTTCGTATTTCTCATTGCGTGCGTTGTATCCGAAATCGCCTTTTCCTTCGCGAATCTTTTGAATCACAACTGCTCCTTCGCCACCAGCATTAGCAACAATCTGACGAAGTGGTTCTTCAATTGCTCTGCGAACGATTTGAATTCCAGTGGTCTCATCATCGTTCAATCCTGTAAGTGTATCTAAAGCAGCACTGGCGCGAATTAACGCAACTCCACCACCCGGTACAATTCCTTCTTCAACAGCTGCACGTGTAGCATGTAACGCATCGTCTACACGATCTTTCTTCTCTTTCATTTCAACTTCAGTTGCAGCACCAACATAAAGAACGGCAACACCACCAGCCAATTTAGCTAGACGCTCTTGCAATTTTTCTTGATCGTAATCTGAAGTTGTTTTTTCAATTTGTGATTTAATTTCGTTTACGCGTGCTAAGATATTTTCTTTAACTCCAGCACCGTTTACGATAGTTGTGTTGTCTTTATCAATTGAAATCTTTTCTGCGCGGCCTAGATCTTCTAGGGTAGCGTTATCTAATTTCAATCCGGTCTCCTCACTAATAACAGTTCCACCGGTAAGAACTGCAATGTCTTGTAACATTGCTTTTCTGCGATCACCGAATCCAGGAGCTTTAACAGCAGCCACACGTAAAGCACCACGAATCTTGTTTACAACAAGAGTTGCCAATGCTTCTCCGTCTACATCTTCGGCAATAATTAAAAGAGGTTTGCCAGATTGTGCTGTCTTCTCTAACACAGGAAGCAATTCCTTCATGCTAGAAATTTTCTTATCGTAAATAAGAATGAAAGCGTTCTCTAACTCAACTTCCATATTCTCCGTATTCGTTACGAAGTAAGGAGAAAGATAACCGCGGTCGAATTGCATTCCCTCTACAGTCTTAACGTCTGTCTCGGTTCCTTTTGCTTCTTCAACGGTAATAACACCTTCTGTTCCTACTTTCTTCATTGCATCTGCAATCAATGAACCTACGGTCTCATCGTTGTTTGCTGAAATAGTGGCAACCTGCTTAATCTTTTCGTAGTCAGAACCTACTTCTCTTGAGATATTACGCAATTCTGAAACAACCGCCTTAACAGCTTTGTCCATGCCGCGTTTCAAATCCATTGGATTAGCACCAGAAGCTACGTTTTTCAAACCGGCTCCAACCATTGCCTGAGCTAAAACGGTTGCGGTCGTTGTGCCGTCTCCTGCTTGGTCAGCAGTCTTACTCGCAACTTCCTTCAACATCTGAGCACCCATGTTTTCAATAGGGTCAGACAATTCAATTTCTTTCGCAACGGTTACACCATCTTTCGTAATGTGAGGTGCTCCGAATTTTTTATCAATAACTACATTACGTCCCTTCGGACCTAAAGTAACTTTTACTGCATTTGCCAATGCATCTACACCTGCTTTTAGTTTCTCTCTCGCAACGGTGTCGAATGTGATTTCTTTTGCCATGATTTTCTAAATTTTAATAATTAAACAATTGCAAAAATGTCCGATTCGCGCATGATCAAAAGATCTTTTCCGTCAACGCTAATCTCTGTTCCAGCATACTTGCCGTATAAAATGGTGTCTCCTGGTTGAACCGTTGTTGGCTCATCTTTTTTCCCTGGCCCAACAGCGATTACAGTTCCTCTCTGTGGTTTTTCTTTCGCAGTTTCAGGGATGATTATTCCTGAAAGGGTAGTGGTTTCAGCTGCTGCTGGCTCTACCAAAACGCGATCTCCTAGTGGTCTAACGTTATTTGACATGTTTGTTTGATTTTAATGTTTGTGCCCGTCGTAGTCACTATTTGTGCCAAGCGGGATTTTGTTTGTTTAGTGTGAACTTTCGTCAGTAAAGGACAAAAAAAATGTCAGTAGTTTGAAGTACTGACATTTTAATAATGCTATTGTGACAATTATTGACCCTGTTGTTGTCCTTGTTGTTGTTGGTCACCACCACCTTGCTGCTGTCCACCTTCTGCTTGCTCAGTCTGCTGTTCTTCTTCTGTCGCAGGGCGAGCAGTAGTTGATAGACTGGTAGAAGCTAAACAAAGAACAAATAAGGCGAGGCCTAAATACCAAGTTGCTTTTTCTAAGAAGTCTGCTGTACGCTTAACTCCACCAATTTGCGCGCTACCTGCGAAGCCAGACGATAGTCCGCCTCCTTTTGGATTTTGAATTAATACTACTAATCCAAGTAGAAGTGCTGCGATTACGATTAAAACGGTTACGATAAATTCCATGATTTATTAAAATTTGAAGTCCACAAAGATACACGAATTCAAGGAGGAACAAAGGAAGATCCTTTATTTTCTTTGGTTTAAGACTTTTAGTTGATTTTCGAAGTGAATTTTTTTCTCCGGATGAAGTTCAATCAGCCGTTTGTATGCCTTTCGCGCCCGGTCTATTTTCCCTTGCGTTGCATACAATTTGGCCATGGTCTCGGTTACCCAATCGAAGTTTTCTTCTAAACTATCCTTGGCGAAACTTACTCCAGTATATTGCTCTACTTTCCCCGGAGTAATGCGCGGCTCCGTTGCAATAAATTTCTCTATCAAATTCAAAGTCGGCTGAACGGACTCTGTCAATTTTCTTCCCTCTTCTTCCCCTTTCTTATCTTCTCTTACCTTTTCTATTGTTTCCTCCGCATCACTCACACTCCTCAACCAAGTGAACAATGCATCATCTTGTGCAACATCTAATTCAAGTTTCTTCGAAAGGTCCTCCGGAAGGTCTTGCGAAGCATCTTTCGCAGAATCTTGCTCCGCATCTTGCTCCGCAACATCCTCACTCACCTCAAGAAAAATAGAACTCGAAACAGCAGTCGCTAAAATTGATTTATCTAAAAAATCTAAATCTCTTACCTCTTGCTCATCCTCTT
>CANIBZ010000015.1 GCA_947466425.1 Flavobacteriales bacterium | reverse complement strand
GCTGGAAGTCATTCGAAATGGGGGTGGGAAGAATTCACGAATGCAACCATTGATTTCATTTCGAAAGAAAATGCGCATGTTGTTTTTGTTCTATGGGGTGATTATGCGCGGAAGAAAAAGAACTTGATTGACATGTCGAAACATGTTATTATTGAAAGCGCTCATCCTTCGCCGCTCTCTTCTTATCGTGGATTTTTTGGATCGAAGCCTTTTTCGAAAGTGAATGAGCGTTTGAGCTCTTGGGGAAAGGAAGAGATTAAATGGTAGTTAAACTTCGTAATTGGAAAACCTTCGGTTTTATTCCTACTACGTAATTCCTATTTCATAATTGGAACTGCTTTGTTAAATCTTACCTTTCTTACCCTTTTTTATCTTCTCTTACCTTTTGAGACTAATTCCTAATGAAATAGACGGAAGCTATCAGGGTATCCATTCTTTATCTATAATTATTACAATGTAGATCCCCTGTGGCGAGCAGAGGAAAAGGGCAATCGTATTTTACTTTTAGAGCCTTCTGTTTTTGAAAAATATCCTGTGTCGAAGAAGTGCATTGATTTTTGTATTGCTTTAGCGAAAGAGAATATTCCACATATACAGATATACGTTGGTGAATTCAGTGAGCTTCAGCCATTGAGTAATTCAATTTTTTATTTCAAGGAGCATCCGCTCAATAATTACGTTGGACATGAAGACTCAAGAGATTGGATGTCAGATGTGAAAGGTGAGTTTGGTTCATTCTTTTCTTATTGGAAAAAAGTCAAAAAACAATTGGTATGAAGAAAAGTAATCTCCCTTCTAAAATTTGTGTGGTGTGCAACCTTCCGTTTAATTGGCGAAAGAAGTGGGAGAAGAATTGGGAAGAAGTGAAGTATTGCAGTGAACGATGTAGAAGATCGAAAGGCGCGATTTAATTCTTGCTTTTGTTTTTCAACTCGAAATTATAAATTGTTTTTCCGAGCTCTTGCAGAAATGGAAATCCAACCGTTTCATATTGGTATCCGCCATTTCCAACAACTTCGGATGAGTTTGCATAGATTACAGCAGAAAGGAAAAATTCAACGTTGTTTTTTGAATCTTGAAAATAACTGATGTCAGATAGAAATCCGTATGATTGTCCAACGATATTGAAAACCTTTAAATTCGGATTGCGAATAACGTTTTTTTGAGCTCCGTAATAGAGGTAATTGGTCATGAACTCGTTGTATGCGGGATTTGTGACAATTGGAATTATTTCACTTTCCTGCGGAGATGATGATAAACATTTTAAAAGGAAATTTCTGTCTTCCGCTGAAAGTGAGAAGGAGAATTTGCTTGTTTCTGGATAGACCAAAGAAATAAGCAGGTCATGCATATCTTGAAGTGGGAAGCAATTGCTTTTTGAAAAGTCTTTGGGAGTATTGATTGTTTTTCCTTTTGCGTAGTGCGCTTTTCCAATTTTCATAGTTGAAAAAGGAGGCGTTATTTTTTTTGAAAAGAATGCTGGTGGCTGAGTATAGATCAGGTCATTCGAATCGTTGTAAAACTTGAAAGAATTTGTATGTCTGTTTTCAGTGCTGTCGCAAGAAGAAAATCTGGATATTATTCGGGCTTTGTTGAAGCCTATTTCGGAAAGTCGTTGCTCACAATAGCCAGGACTTACAAATTCGTAAAGTCGATTGTAGGATTCGTTGTCGCTTACGATTAGCGCCTTTGAAATATAGTTTTTTATAGAAGGTACACTGTCGTTACTCAGTGCATCAATAGTCAAAGATTTTTGACAGGTGAAATTACTGTCAATCGATAATTTGCTTTGCAGAGTAACACCGTGCGATTTTAAACTGTTAATTTTTTCGATGGCGAAAATGCTCAATGGCAGCTTCACAAGACTTGCAGGGTAGAAGTAGCTCTGTTCATTTGCATTGAAGGAATAATGCGTTAACACAATTTCACCTTTTGAGTCTTTGCTAATTCTTGAATAAATAATTTGCGTTCGAAATTTATCTTTTTTTTCTATTACGGGTTGAAGAGTGCCATTGCTCCCAAGAATACTATCCAGTAGAGTAGGTTGTGTTTTTCCGTTGGAACTCTGAGCCCATGCGGTTTGCGTGCCAAAGAATAACAACAGGTTGAATAGGACGAGTGTTATTCTTTGCACCATTTCAATAAATTAATGCTTTATAAAAACCATTTGGTTTTGTCTGTTTTGACCTCCCCAGTGATAGCCTAAAGAAAACGTCAATGAACCTTTATATTTTTCAGATTTATAAGCACTTAATAAGTCGTTCTGAAATAAATTTTCACTGAAATCCTTTACTGGCAGCACATATGTGCCAAAGAGTTCTCCTGTCCAAGTTTCTGAATTGAAATACTTGAATGGAATTCCTGTGTCGTCTTGAACAAGAAACTTCGACTTATTCAAAATGAATTCTCTGATTTTTTGAAAGCTGTTGTAGTGAAGTAAATAAGAAGCAGACTTAATAAAGCTATTACAATTCGAAGGAATTTTATTTGTAAGGAATGTTAAATTGGAGGGCTTTAGGTTGAAGCCGTAGTCAGAAATATCGCAAGATAAATACGTGACTTTTTTTATTTTGTTCGAGGTCTTATGTCGAATTGAAATTTCAACAGCGGAAGGTTTTTTTACGGAAGAATCGGCATCAACAGCAACTCCATTTTCATCAATTTGTTTGTATGTCAAAGAAAGTACCTCATGATTGGTTCTTGCAACCGCCCAAAGAATAACTGGAAGCATACCGTTAACCTGTGTGTCTACTTTCGTATCTGCAGACATGTTCTTCGTAATGAAGTAACTTTTGCTATAAATGTCGCGAAGGACATAATCAATATCATTCAAATACCCTGTAACGTAGTCAGTATTTTTATTGAGCAAGTTGGGAACAGATCCGACAGCCTCACGGGCAACGAGTAAATATTCATCGGCATTGGGATACAGCCAATTTAAATGAATGAAGTCTCCACCAGAAAAGGGGTAGAATGCAAATGAAGAATCGGCAATGTTATTTCGTTCAAGATTCAATTTATTCCATTCCATTAAAGGCATTAGTCTATTTCCTTCAATGCGTTTTGTTTTGCTATTTACATTTTTAGTGTAGGTCTTAATCTTATTTGCATCCCATTTTTTGTTGTAAGAAAGCAAAGTGTCATTTCCCCCGATTAATTGCGTTATGTTGTTGTAAAAAGTATCTACCGGAATTTCAATTGCGGCATCCTTTTTTTCTGGTACAAGAGGTGGAGCTGATTGAACGACATCTTTCGTTTCAATCGTAATCAAGCTAAAAGCCACAATTCCGCAGATAGCGATGCAGATGACAACAATTAAAAAACGTTTAAAGTTTTTCATTGAAAAAATTGAATTTTAATTTAAGCTGTTTATTTGAGAGAGATGTTGCTCAACTTGATGTTGATTGAAATTATCCCAACGCGGCGCCTCATCTGTTTTCTCATACATGAACGACTTCAAGTATTCACTGCTGTCGTTGTGTTGCTCATGCAGGCGCTGAAGGATTTGGAAAAAGAATTCGTCGAGACGATTCACTTCCTTCAATTCATTTTGAAGCGATGCTGGAAGGTTGAATACACGAACGATTTCATTCTTCTCATCTTCATTCATTTCTGTTTTATATCCTTGTGTAAGTGTTTTGAAAACGAGGTTGTTCCAAATGACATTGTTGCTTGCCCATTCAATTTCTTCTTCGTGTTGTGCATGTTCTGATATGAGAACGATTGCATGCAATACTTCAGGAAGATATTCAGTTGGGAATTCATCGAAGCTTCGGAATTCGTATCCGCTTTGATACAATTTTTCTCGGTTGAAGTCCAGCCCAACATCTGAAAGAAGTTCGTAACACAATTCAGATTCAATGCGATCGCGCCACCAAATGTTTTCTTCTTTTTGGAAGTTCAAAAGCTTTCTAAATTCATCGACAGGAAAAGTTAAAACTTTTCCCTTCGGCATTGATTTGTGGTAAGTTCCAACGCCCGTGTATCGCGACATTGCGTTGCGCATAGATCCTCCAGCAAACTTTTCTTCCATATCGAATTTGTCACTAATCACGGACATGATATCGGGACTGCCGAGTGTTGCAATGAACAACGGTTCGAACCACTGCAGCAAGTAAATGGCTTTGTGATGAGCTTGGTCAAATGCGGTGTAATCGACAATGCGACTATCTTCCGCTAATGTTGGAAGTGTAATGTGGAAGTGGAATGTTCCGTTGTTGAAGAGAACGAGTTTCTTTTGATTCGACATAAACATGTTTATGCCGATGTTGTATTGAGGATAGGTTAGTAGCCCCGGAAGAATTTTCGATTCGTTCAGTTTGTCGAGAAAGATTTTCTTCGACGCTTTCAACTCATTGAACGATTCTTGAATGGTTCTGTTCTCGTAGTATTTCGTTACAAACTCAATGGTGTCTCCGTCGAAGATGATTGATCCCATGGGATTGTTCTTCTGCGTGAGCATGCTTTGAATTTGATAAGGCTGCTTTTCTAGAAAGAGCTCTAGTATTGACTTTCCAGCATAATCGGGATTGTCGAGTAAAGGAGGAGCCGATTGAATGGTCTTATGCTGAAAATGAATGTCGAGCTTTTCAAGCGAGTGACTGTTCATCATTTGACTTACTGAATAGCTTTTGTCCGTGTCGAAAGCTTTAGCCAAAAGTTTTTCCAAACTTCCTTCTTTGTAGCATTTGAGGTAATCAATGCTGTAACGTTCGCGCCCCATTTTTTCTTGAATGAACTGTCCGGAAACAACCAACGACTCTTCGAATTGAAGGTATGTTTCGTTTTCTAACCCAATGCCCCAGTAATGTTTTTTGATCGGGTTATTTTTCATTCTTCTTTGAGCTTATTGATAATTTAAAATTTCTGAATTTTTTGTTGAAATATGAATTGACCTGCACGTTCATTTATTCGTGGTAGTAGAGCACGAATGACGAATAGCGACTGTGGTTCCACCAATCTCTTCTTTTTCTAGCAAAATAGTTGTAGTTCAATTTTCCAGCTTGTGATTGAAGCGGAAACAGGACTTCCCCGTTTTCACGAAACGCTTTTTTCTTTTCGGTTTCTGGAACTATCGGAACAATATGCCCGGAAAGACCTGCAGTTTTTCTTTTAGCACAAATAATACCCACCCCACCTTCTTCGGTTACTCTTTGTTGAATTTCAGTAAGAGATGTCATTTGCTTCCATCCAAAACTTTCGCCCCATTTGAAGAACCAGTCGTGAATGGCACTGGAGTAAATAGGACGAACTGTTTTATTGAAAACAGGTGTAACGTCTATTCCTTCTTGCAGTTGTTTTATCGCAGCATCTGTCCACCACACTGTCGGAAGATAAACTTTCGCGAAGTAGCAATAGTCGAACGAGTATACGTTGCAATAGGTGTCTTCCGGTGTTCTCTGATAGCGGGCACTTTGTTTTACGTCCAATTTTTTAATCAGCTTATGAAGACTTCTTTTTTTGGATAAAACACTTCTTAAATTTCTATATGGAATGGTTTCATCTATCATTGGATGAAATTTACACACCACTGAATTTAAGTTAGAGAGTGCGTTGGGCAGTAGCACCGCCGGTTTTATGGCCTTCACCTTCGAGACAACTTCCACTTGAGAAACTGCATTGTCAGTTTCATTAACTTCTTTCATCAGGTTAGTTTTTACGAAAATAGGCATAAATGTGCGAAGCACTGATGCCTGCGGCGAATGTCTGCGACGAATGTTTTCAACGAATGCTTCGCGAGTTTGATATTAATAGGTAAGATAAAGGTAAGAGAAGGTAAGAGGGGGTAAAATCAATCGGGTCGAAATATCTTTCGACCTGAGGTAAGAGAAGTTAAGAAAAGGGAAGATCAATCGGGTCGAAATATCTTTCGACCTGAGGTAAGAAAAGGTAAGAGACGGGAAGATTAAAACGAACCGGCAAGAATGGCTAGAAGAGCTTCGGGAATGAGTCCGTCGACTGTTAGGATACAATCGAAATAGTTGGTTGAATTGCCGCGATATACCTTCGATTTGTCAATGGTTGTAAGGCATTCGAAATAACTTGTGGAATTTCCCTTGTATACCTTACCACCTTCGAGAGTATAGAGGCAATCGAAATACGATGTAGAATTTCCTAAATAAATTTTACCATCTTCAATAATGTAGAGGCAGTCGAAGTAACTGGTTGAATTTCCTCTGTAAATTTTATTTCCAGATACAGTGAGGACGCATTCGAAATAACTTGTTGAATTTCCTTTGTATACTTTATCCTCTTTGTAAGTATACAGACAATCGAAATAACTGGTTGAATTCCCTCTGTAGATTTTCGTTTGCGCAAATAGCCCAAAAGCTATCAGAATTAGAAGTAAGGTGGATAGTATCTTTTTCATTTTGATAAATTACGAAACGTAGTTCCAACAACGAAGTTCCAATTATGAAATAGGAATTACGCAGTAGGAATAAAATCTTCGATTTTCCAATTCCGTAGTTCCAATTACGAAGTAGGAATAACGTAGTTCCAATTACGAAGTAGGTATAACGTAGTTCCAATTACGAAGTAGGAATAACGTAGTTCCAATTATGAAATAGGAATAAAATCTTCGATTTTCCAATTACGAAGTTCCTAGTTTTCCATCAACCGCTTCGCAGCTGCAATGATATTCTTCGACTTCAAACCGTATTTTTCCATCAACTGATCAGGTGTTCCGCTTTCGCCGAAGCTGTCGTTTACGCCAATGAATTCCATAAGAGATGGAGCTTGTTTCGCTAATACTTGCGCAACGAGGCTTCCTAATCCACCATTAATCATGTGCTCTTCGCAAGTGATTACCTTGCCGGTTTTCATAGCGCTGCGAACGATGGCTTCTTCATCTAGAGGCTTAATGGTGTGAATGTTTATGAGGTCAACTGAAATTCCTTCCGCCTCCAATTCGCGAGCAGCTTCCACAGCTTCCCAAACTAGGTGTCCGGTTGCAATAATAGTTACGTCGTTTCCTTCGTGAATGTGCCACGCTTTTCCAATTTCGAAATTCTGATCAACAGCAGTGAAGTTCGTCACCTTCGGTCTTCCGAAACGCAAGTAAACAGGACCGTGATGATCAGCTATTGCTAGAGTAGCTGCTTTAGTCTGATTGTAATCGCAAGGATTAATGACAGTCATGCCCGGAAGCATGCTCATCATTCCAAGATCTTCTAATATTTGGTGTGTTGCGCCGTCTTCTCCCAAGGTTAGTCCCGCGTGAGAGGCACAAATCTTAACGTTCTTATCGCTGTATGCAATGCTTTGTCTAATCTGATCGTAAACTCTTCCGGTAGAAAAGTTTGCGAATGTTCCGGTGAAAGGAATGTATCCGCCAATGGTCATTCCAGCAGCAACACCCATCATGTTTGCTTCTGCAATTCCAACTTGAAAAAAGCGCTCTGGAAAATCTTTCTTGAATGCGTCCATTTTCAAAGAGCCAATTAAGTCGGCACACAATGCCACAACTTTAGGATTTTTCTGACCTAATTCATGAAGTCCGGCTCCGAAGCCAGAGCGAGTATCGTTCGCGGGTGATAAATCGAATTCTAACATGTTTCTTAAATTAATAGTCGCCTAAAGTTTCTTCTAATTGTCCCAATGCAGCTTCCAATTGCTCGTCGTTCGGAGCAACGCCATGCCACTTGTGTGTGCCTTCCATGAAGTCGACACCTTTACCCATGCTAGTCGTCATGAGAATCAATATCGGATAACCGTTTCCGGTTAGACTCTTTGCTTCATCAATTGTTGCATTCAGTTGCTCTAGGTCGTGTCCGTTTGTTTCCAACACTTTCCAACCGAAAGCTTCGAATTTCGCGCGTAGATTTCCCAAAGACATAACCGCCTCTGTCGGACCATCGATTTGCTGTCCGTTTACATCTACTGTGCTAATGATATTGTCAATTTTGTGATGCGCGCAGTACATCGCCGCTTCCCAAATTTGACCTTCTTGCAATTCACCATCTCCGTGAAGTGTGAAAACAAGTTTAGGATCGTTGTTTAATTTTTTGGCTTGAGCGGCTCCAGCAGCAACGCTCATGCCTTGACCCAGTGAACCGCTGGCAACACGCACGCCAGGAAGACTGTCGTGAGTGGTAGGGTGACCTTGAAGGCGTGTGTTAATCTTTCTGAACGTTGCCAATTCAGCAACATCGAAGTATCCTGAACGAGCCAACACGGAATAGAAAACGGGAGAGATATGCCCGTTGCTTAGGAAGAAGAGGTCTTCTCCTTCACCATTCATGTTCCAGCTTGTTGGGTTAATTGTCATTTGACGGAAATAAAGACTCACCAAGAAATCGGTGCAGCCTAAACTTCCTCCGGGGTGTCCGCTGTTCACAGCGTGGACCATTCGCACGATATCACGTCTCACTTGAGAAGCTATTCGCGAAAGTTCTTGATTAGAAACCATTGAAGAATTTTTTTGCGAAAGTAGTTTTTAATTTAGGTTGAAGAGGGAAGTGTTTGTTGATTGTGGAAAAGTGAGGACTTGCCTTTATCTTTGCACCCTAATTCAAAAATCATGGCGTTAAAGTGCGGTATTGTAGGTCTTCCGAATGTGGGAAAATCAACCTTGTTCAATTGTTTATCGAACGCGAAAGCTCAAGCAGCTAATTTCCCGTTTTGTACCATTGAGCCAAACGTAGGAACGATTACCGTTCCAGATGAGCGCATGACAGATATTGCAGAACTGATCACTCCAGAGCGTATAGTGCCTACAACCATTGAAATTGTTGACATTGCCGGTTTGGTGAAAGGCGCTTCGAAAGGTGAAGGACTTGGAAATAAATTTTTAGCGAACATTCGCGAAACAGATGCTATTATTCACGTTTTGCGTTGTTTCGACGACCCGAATGTGGTGCACGTAGATGGATCTGTAAATCCGCTTCGCGACAAAGAAATTATAGACATTGAATTACAGTTGAAGGATTTGGAAGCGGTTGATGCGCGTATTGCAAAGGTTCAGCGTGCAGCGAAGGCTGGAGATTCAACAGCTAAAAAACAATTCGATTACTTAGAGCGATTGAAAGCCGCTCTAGAACAAGGAAAAAGCGCACGCACAGAGCTTCCTGAGAATGAAGAACAAATTGTTCTTCTTCGTGAATTGCAGTTATTGACGGCAAAACCAGTTTTGTATTTGTGCAACGTTGACGAAGGTTCTGTGGTAAACGGAAACGCTTATGTTGAGCAAGTGAGAGAAGGAGTGAAGGACGAGAACGCTGAGGTATTGGTTATTGGTGCTGCTATTGAAGCAGACATTGCATCGTTAGACACTTACGAAGAACGTCAAATGTTCTTGCAAGATATTGGACTTGAAGAGCCGGGTGTTTCGAAGCTTATCAAAGCAGCTTACCGTCTTTTGAATTTGAAAACCTACTTCACCGCAGGAGTGAAGGAAGTTCGCGCTTGGACCATCTATGAAGGATATACCGCTCCACAAGCAGCAGGTGTGATTCATACCGATTTCGAAAAAGGATTCATTCGCGCGGAAGTCATTAAGTTGGCAGACTTCTTAAGCTTTAAATCTGAAGCCGCTGTGAAAGAAGCTGGTAAAATGTCGGTGGAAGGGAAGGAATATGTGGTGCAAGACGGAGACATCATGCACTTCCGTTTCAATGTATAAAATTCAAATATCAATAATTGCAGTGTCCGTGCTTCTTTTGGAAGCATGTGCATCTGTATCTTCCATTCAACAAGAAATAACCAACACTATGCATTCGCAACAGAATGCTTGGAATATCGGCGATTTGGTTGGATTCATGAACGGATATTGGGAAAGCGATTCGCTTCGTTTTTTAGGAAAGGACGGCGTTACTTTAGGTTGGAAATCTTCTTTGGAAAGATACCAGCGGGCCTATCCTTCCAAAGAAAAGATGGGAACATTGCGCTTTGAAGATTTGCGCATTGATGTTCTAAACGGGAAAAACGCTTATGTGGACGGACGTTGGAATTTATTTCGAAGTGCAGATACATTAAGCGGACATTTTACGTTGCTTTGGAAACGAATCAATGGAAGATGGGTTATCGTAAGTGACCATTCCAGCTAAAATTAATTATGCAACTTTCATTAACGCTTATATTATGCCTTGCTACAGGAGTAGTCTCATGGCAAGCACTTTCGAATTCGGAACTCTTTTCGAAATTGTCTCTTTCACCCTATCGAGTAAAGCATAACAAAGAAATATACCGCATTTGGTCGCACACACTTGTCCACGCAGACATGGGACACCTGTTCTTCAATTTATTTGCCCTTTTTAGTTTTGGAAGAGCGGTAGAGCATTACATGCCACCCGCTTTGTTTGCCTTGTTATATATGGGAGCTGCTGCTTTTGCAACCCTGCCAGCTTTGAAGAAACACGGGGATAATATCTATTACACAAGTGTTGGCGCCTCGGGAGCGGTGAGCGCAGTTATGATGCTTTACATGTTCATGTTCCCCACCTCAGAATTGTTGTTTTTCTTCATTCTACCACTGCCAGGATGGGCGGCTATTATCCTGTTTTTCGGATTGGAATATTACATGAATAAGAAGATGAATACTGCAATTGCGCACGATGCACATTTGGCAGGAGCTGCATTCGGTATAGCCTTTTTACTCATTTGGAAACCGCAAGAGTTTCTCGATTTCTTTGTTGTTGTGTTTCATTCAATAGCAGGCTAGTGTATGATTCCAGGAGCGAATTTCAAAATGAAGAGTGGTATTAGCTGGTGGGTTTTTGGTCCAGTATTGGGACTTTTTATGGTTTCTGGATTTCTGACTGTTCAAGACTCATTGGTTATGTTAGCGTTATACATTCCATTAACAGCATTCATTCTAGCGATAATTTTCAATACACATTACACCATAACTTCAGAAGGAAAGTTGAAAGTGTTTTGCGGTATTTTTCCTTTTCCAACCATAGACATTTCCGACATCACACATTACAAGTACACGAACAATCCTATAAGCTCTCCAGCCGCGTCTTTGAAGCGTTTGGCCTTGTATCATAATGGAAGGATTTTAGTGATTATTAGTCCGGAAAACAGAGATCTCTTTGTTGAAGTATTGAAGCAACACAATACTTCTTTGCAACAGAAGTAATATTTGTTCGGAATTCCGTTGTACAAGGGTTATTTTTGTGCTATTGGAAACACCCGAGGAAATAGTTGTACAACCTAAGAAAAAGCGAAAGAGAAGATTTCTCTGGCTTTTGACTATTCCTGTTTTTTTGTTGGTGTTAATTCTTTCTCTACAAATTCATGCAGTACAAACTTGGGGTGGTCACAGGTTGGCCAGATACCTTTCTTCCGAGTGGAATCGGAAAGTGGAGATAGAGCGTGTTCGAATAGATTTATGGGCACGCTTGGTTTTAGACGGTTTATACATTGAAGATCACAAAGGAGATACCTTGCTTTATACCAAGGAATTGCACATGGCGATCTATTCATTTTCTTCAGATGATTCGAAGTTCGAATCTCAAAGTATCTCGCTCTTAGAACCCAATATTGAATTGAAAAAATATGCCGGAGAAACAGATTGGAACTACCAGTTTTTGTCGGATTATTTTTCCAGCGATGAACCCAAAGACACAACGAGTAATTTCAGCGTTTGGGTTGGAAAGTTGAACATTGATAATGGAAGATTCACTTATTTCGATTACACATTGCCTTTGGCAGAGGAGGGTTCGTTTTATGAAGAGCAGCTGACGGTCTCTAACTTTTCTACGGAAGTTGAAAATTTTGAAATGAAAGGTGATATAATTCAAGCCAACATTGAATCGTTGAAGATGAAGGAAAGATCCGGGTTGAATGTTGAAGACCTTCATGCGCATTTCCGAATGGAAGGAAATGCAATTCAAGTAACTGAATTGGATGCCGATCTAGGTGAAACACATTTGGTTGGAGACGTTGGGATTTATGCTCCGAATGACGAAGCTTGGAGGGATTTCAACAATAAAGTAAATTGGGATATTCACTTGAAACCAACTGATTTGGTGTTGAATGATCTTTCGGTGTTCAGTAGCGATTTGAAGGGGTTCAACAACGTTTTGAAATTGAAAGGAGATATTTCAGGACCGTTGAACGATCTGAGTTTATGGAATATGAATCTCGAATTTGGAAGGCAATCACACTTCAAAGGCAATATTCATTTGATGAATGCAATGAATATTGACAGCCTAAAGTACGAAATGGCAGCAGAGTCAATTTCGAGTGATTATACAGATATTACAGCACTAAAGAGTTATCCGTTTTCAGACGGAAAATTTATGGAACTTCCAGCGAACATTTCAACACTGGGTAAGATAAGGTTTGAAGGAAAGGCTCGCGGTGATTTGTCGGAAGTTGAACTTTATGGAAAGACGACAACGGATATTGGTTCGCTCACTACGGAAATTCAAATGAGTGATTTCGATTCATTGGTTAGTTACTCGGGACAACTGAAATTGGAAAAATTCAATTTAGGCGCATATTATTCAGATCCAGAGTTAGGTGTTGTCTCTACAAATATGCATATTCAAGGGACTGGCCTTGAGGTGAGCAACATGAATTTAAACTTCAATGGAGACATAGGAGAACTTGGAATAGGAAACTACGTTTATACCAAAATGACTTCGAGCGGAAATTTCCGAAATAATTTCTTCAGTGGTCAATTTGAAATAGCCGATGCCAATGCTCAAGCCACATTTGACGGAGAAATAGATTTTTCTCAAAAGCAGCCGATTCTAAACTTCGATTTGAATGTGAATCGATTTGATTTAACCGCCGTAGGTTTAATTGAAGATGATACACCAGCTGTTATTGCAGGAGAATTCAACGCTCATTTGAAAGGTTTGACATTAAGTGAAATTGAAGGTGAATTTGTTGGGGCGAACATTGTTTATCTCATCGATGAAAAAATTAGAAAGCTGGACTATTTCACCTTAGATACAGAGCAGGAGGGAACCCGAAGTATAACTGTGAACTCTGATGTGGTTTTTGCGAAATTGGAAGGTAATTTTAATTACGATCAATTGTGGCCAAGCTTGCAAGATATTATAGCTGATGCGATGCCAAACATGAAATATTCGGCGCGTCCGCACAAACAGCAGGATTTCAATTTGACGGTGAGAATAAATGATTTCGAATTCATTTCCGCGGCTTTCATTCCAGAGTTGAAAGTTGCAAAAGGCACATCTTTGAATTTGTATGTAGATGAGAAAAACAACGAGTTATCGGGCACATTCGGATCTCCGTTTGTTCAATATGAAGATTATAAAGCAGAGGAATTAGTTGTCGATATTTCTCGTGAATTGCGTTCAATATTTCTCACGGTGCAGGTGAATGAAGTATTGTCAGCAGATTCAAAATATATAAGTAATCTTTCTTGGGACGTTCAATCGCTAGGGGATACAGTCTACAGTGCATTAATGTGGGGAAATCCGGGAGAATTTGTCACGGGCGATTTAAACGGCGTGTTTTTCCTAAATAGTTTCGATGATTTTGAATATATAATCGGAAGAAGCGAGTTGGTTATTAATAATGAACCGTGGTATTGGACTCCGAATGCCTCAATAACCTTATGCCACAAGGAATTAGGAGTGAACGGATTTCAGATGCACAATCAGGACGAATTTTTGGGTGTCAACGGAATGGTTACCGAACATCCCTCTTCTCCTCTCCGCGTTGAGTTAGGAAATATCAATCTGTCTATGTTGAATGGACTCTTGGGAGAAGATTTAAAACTTCAAGGTGAAGCGAATGGAGTAGTGGAATTGAGCAATGTTTACGATAAGACAATTGTTTCTTCTGAGCTTAGCTTATTTGATTTGGGATTGAACGATTACAAAATTGGAAACCTTTGTGTCAATAGCACTTGGGACAGTAAGAAAGAGCGTTTGAGAGCCGATGGTGAAATTGAAAGAGACAGTGTGCAACCACTTCGTTTTGCAGGGAACTATACGCCAAAGAATGAAGAAAGTCCTCTTGATTTCTTACTTACCATGAATGGTTTTGATTTGAGCATATTAAATGCCTTTATAGGTGAAGATGTCATAGGTATAAGTGGTTTTGCATCTTCTATGGTAAGCTTAACCGGTAAGCTGGAAGATCCGCAACTGGAAGGAGATTTGTTACTTCGCAAAGCAAAGATTTTCGTACCCTTCCTTCAGTCGGGATATTCATTTAGCGACAAGATTCATATAGATCCGGAAATGTTTGCATTCGACAACGTTCAAATTTTTGATGACGAAGGCAATCCGGGAAGACTTACCGGCCAAGTTCTTCACAAGAACTTTTCTGAATGGCAATATGATGTAATGGTTGAGATGGATACGCCTATGCTAACCATGAATACCAAGGAAGGTGATAACAGTGATTTTTATGGAAAGGCGTATACAACAGGGTTCTTGGATATTTCTGGATACGGTGATCAGACTTTTTTCGACATGACATTGAAGAGTGAAAAAGGCACAACCTTTATCTTGCCAATGAGTTCTTCGGGAGAGTTGCAATTCGATTCTTACATTCAATTTATCAATCCACTCGACACGACTACAAAGAAAGAATTGAAGGCCGACTTGAGCGGTATTACCATGAATATGCAGCTCGATGTAACGGAAGATGCCGAGTTTCAAGTTATTTTCGATGAGGCCGTAGGCGATGTAATGAAAGGACGAGGCAAAGGACATTTGTCTATGATCATTAACAATCTCAGCACCTTCAATATGTATGGTATGCTTGAAATTACGCAAGGGAATTATTTGTTCACACTGAAGAATTTATTGAACAAACCGTTTGAAGTAAAACCAGGCGGATCAATTGCGTGGTACGGAGATCCGATGGCAGCAGAGCTTGACATGAAGGCGATTTATAAAGTTTCAGCTAGTTTGAACGATATTATTCCAGACCCCACTCAAACATCAGGAAAACGTGTCCCCATTAATTTGATCATGGGTCTTCAAGGAAAGATGATGAACCCGACCATTGGATTCGATTTGGAATTGCCGCAGTCAGATCAATTAACAAAATCCCGTTTAGCGAGTGTCATTAGCACAGAGCAAGAACGGAACAGACAAGCATTTGCGTTGTTGGTAATGGGAAGATTTATTAGTCCGCCTAACATTACTCAAACGGCTAGTTCGGGTGTTGGATTGGCCAGCAACGGTAGCGAATTAATATCAAATCAGATTTCAAACTGGTTAAGTCAAATTAGTGATGATTTCGACTTAGGATTTAATTATCGTCCTGGAGATAAAATAAGCAATGAACAAATTGAATTGGCTTTGAGCACGCAATTGTTCAATGATCGTGTGAGTGTTACGGGGAACTTTGGAGTGGCTAGAGGCAGCGCGAACACCAGTCAAACGACGAACTACATTGGAGATGTTCGTGTGGAATACAACATTACTCAAGATGGGAAAATTCGATTAATGGTGTACAACGAAAGTAACGACCGACGAATGACGACAACAACGCAAAGTCCGTATACACAAGGCATCGGTGTTATTTACCAAGAAGAGTTCGACAATTGGAAACAGCTGGCTGAAGGGATTCAGGAGTTGTTCAAGCGGAACGCGACTATATCCCCTGGGGATTAATCCACTTCGTGGATACATCCGCTTTGCGGACCAATCCCGAAGGGATACATCCACTTCGTGGATACATCCGCTTTGCGGACCAATCCCGAAGGGATACATCCACAAAGTGGAATATTACTTCGCTTTAAATTTTGCTATAGCAGCACGAGTGAAATCACTCAATACAAGACGACCTGAGATTCCTGCACGCTCGAACAAAAGTGTATCCCAATGCTCGGTGTTTTTCCAAAAGATTTTCTTCAATTCAGACATGGCTTCCGGATTGCTGTTGTTCAGCTTGTCAGCTAGCACTTGAATAGCAGCATCCATAGCTTCAACCGAATCGAAAACTTCAGCATACAATCCTTTCTCGCGCGCCCATTGTGCGCTTTGCCATTCGCTGGCGTTGATAGCCAATTGCGACATGGCAGACAATCCAACTTTGCGTTCAACGGCTGGTCCAACCACGAACGGTCCAATTCCAACAACCAACTCGCTTAGTTTAACGGAAGCGGCCGATGTTGCAAAACAATAATCGACAGAAGCGGCAATTCCAACTCCACCACCAACAGCTTTGTTCTGCACGCGACCAATTACAAGTTGAGGAATTTTGCGAAGCGCATTAATTACCATAGCAAATCCAGAGAAGAAAACATTTCCTTCTTCCGTAGATTGAATGGCAACTAACTCATCGAAACTTGCTCCAGCGCAAAAGGCTTTTTCCCCTTCACTCTTCAACACAACCACACGGACATCTTCGCGTGTTCCTACTTCTTCAATGGTAGCAGCGAGTTCACGCAATAGCGCTCCTGGAAGCGAATTGCTTTGCGGGTGAAAGAAGGTGATGGTTGCAATTCCGTTAGTTGCTTCGACAGATACTTTTCCGTTTTCCATGTTGAAATTTATTGAAACTCTATTGAATGAAAAGGGCTGCCGAAGCAGCCCGTAATATTATCCTCTTTTTGCAATGGGCACATAATCGCGAAGATCATGTCCAGTGTAGATTTGACGTGGACGACCAATAGGCTCTCCTTGTTCAATCATTTCTTTCCATTGTGCAATCCAACCCGGTAGACGTCCTAATGCGAACATTACTGTAAACATTTCAGTTGGAATTCCAATTGCGCGGTAAATGATTCCAGAGTAGAAGTCTACGTTTGGATACAACTTACGCTCAACAAAGTACTCATCTTTCAATGCCACTTCTTCCAATTGCTTTGCAATGTCAAGAATTGGATCGTGAATGCCTAATTTGTTCAACACATCGTCACACGCTTTCTTAATGATGCGTGCGCGTGGATCGAAGTTTTTGTATACGCGGTGACCAAATCCCATAAGACGGAAAGGGTCATTTTTATCTTTTGCTTTCGCTACCCATTTCGAAACATCTCCGCCATCATTCTTAATCTTCTCAAGCATTTCAATTACCGCTTGGTTAGCACCACCGTGAAGGGGTCCCCAAAGAGCAGCAATACCAGCAGAGATAGAAGAGTAAAGGTTACTTTGCGATGAACCAACCATACGCACAGTAGAAGTAGAGCAGTTTTGCTCGTGGTCTGCGTGTAGGATTAACAATTTGTTCAAGGCATCTTCAATAACCGGATCAATTTCGTATTCATAGGTCGGCAATGCGAACATCATATGCAAGAAGTTTTGCGTGTATGAGTAAGCGTTGCGAGGATATACAATCGGGTGTCCAATGCTTACCTTGAAAGCTTGCGCCGCCAAAGTTGGCATTTTAGCCATAAGACGATGAATGGTTAAATCAATGTCTCTGAAGTTATTCGGATTTTGCGATTCAGGGTAGAAGGTAGACATACTCGCGATCATGGAAGACAATACTCCCATTGGATGTGCGTGTGTTGGATACGCTTCGTAGAAACGCTTCATGTCTTCGTGCACCAACGTGTGGTGACTGATGCTATCTGTGAAGTAGCGCAATTCTTTTTCAGTTGGAAGGTCTCCGTATACCAATAGATAAGAGACTTCTAAGAAAGTGCCGTACTCTGCAATTTGTTCAATTGGGTAACCGCGGTACCATAATTTGCCTTCTTCACCATCTAAAAAAGTGATTGCACTTTTTGTAGCACCGGTATTTTTATATCCGCTGTCTAAAGTTACGTAACCAGTAAGGTCACGAAGCTTAGTTATGTCAATAGCTTTTTCGTTCGCAGAGCCTGTGAATACGGGTACTTCGTATTCTTTTCCGTCTAAAATAATTTTCGCTGTCTCTCCCATTGCAATTGCAGTTTTTAGTGTGCGCAAGATAATCTAGGAATTTTCAATTACAAAAGGAAATCCGAAGGATTTATAGGAACTGCGTAATTGGAACTACGTTGCTGGAACTTCGTTGTTAGAACTTCGTTGTTTGAACTACGTTGTTGGAACGATGTTGTTGGAACTACGTTGTTAGAACGGAGTTGTTTGAACGTAGTTGTTCGGTTGAGTTTATGCGAAAGAAGGAGGTCTGGAAGCTTTGATTTTATTGAGAAAAAAGAAATTTGATGTTAAATAGATGAATAAACAGCGCATAGGGATTTTTGGAGGATAGTTTGAGATTTGCTCAAATTAAAACTAAAAGAACTATGAAAATACGTGAAGTATCGAAAGATCTATCTTATCAAGTTTTCGATTTATGCAATGAGCTCAAATTAGTGAAACGAGAATTTGAAATCAGCAACCAATTAAAGCGAAGTAGCACCAGCGTAGCTGCGAACATAGAGGAGTCTCAAGCAGCTGAATCGAAAAAAGACTTTATACACAAGTTGCGAATTTCCAGAAAAGAGTGTTTGGAGAGTATTTATTGGCTTCAGCTAGTAAAGGACAAAATTGAAACAAATTCAGATGTCACGCCATTAATTAACGAATACAAAAAACTAAGTTTTATGATTTGGAGGATTACGGTCAATTCAAAATAACCCAGTTCCTATTATGAAATAGGAATAAATCCGTAGGATTTCAAATTCCGAAGTTTCAGAGGCTTTCTGAAGGGAAAAAAATGATAGAATTTAGTTCGAAATGAAAAGGGAATTGAAGTACTTTTAATTGTTAAAAACAAGTGCTTAATTGGATTTTAAGAGATACGATCTAATCTAAAAAAATATGAACAGAGGCTTCATTTATTTCTTCTCTTTTGCTACTGGAATATTTTTTACACATGTGCTATTAATCATTAGTTATGTGTTATTTCCCAATCTACCTATAGAGGGAGTTGATTATGGATTTTCTTTCTTCTTGGCTCTGTTGTTAGCATTATTAATCATTCCATTGCACAAACTTTACGGCAGGTTCAATTCGACTCTTTATTTATGGCTTAGTCCTCTGATTATTGGCGGAGTTGTTTCCACTGTTTTTGGATTGCTTATTCTTTTGACCGGATTAGGTGATTTTTTTAGTTTTCAACCCTTTGTTTTCGGGTTCAGTATGATTTCGACAATTTTATACATACTGACTTTAAAGATGGAGTTAAAGTTCAATGGAATTGCGAATTGGAGAGGTGATGTAATACTGATCTCTTTTCCGATAGTTTTAGTATTCATTTATATTGTGGTCTTTCCAGTAATTCTACCTTCTTTAGCTTATCGCTTTATGCCAGAACAGATACAGGCGAGAATATATAACGAAGCTTTATTAGATGCATGTGCCGGAGATCCAATTGAAAAATTGAGCAATGCTGTTCCAGGTAGATTTAAAACCGAAAACGGATGTTTAAGGTCATCAGGAAATCTCGATGGTTTGAATTATTCTTTGATTGTTAAAAATGATATTGTTGTATTTATTGAGGCTGAACGCAACTGAGAACATTTGACAAGGAATTATCATTGCTATCAAAACAAGATGTATGAAGTTATACTTACTATTATCCGTTCTTTCAACAGTTGCTATTTGTTCATGCACAAATAACAACACAAAGGAAAAGTACCACGAAATAAAAATTCCTGCAGGTTATACTATTCAAGACGGAGACTTGAATGAGAATTTAATGATTTACAATGCTGAAGTGGGTAAATATCCAAATGAGAAGTACCGTTTAGTATTTTCATCTGATTACGGAATGTCTTGGGATAGTCTGGCCATAGACAAAAATTGGTCAGTGCTTAATGTGAATTTCATTGGAGAAAAAGCCCGTGTTCAGTTGTTGGGAAACTATGACGAAAATGCAACTCCAATTATGTGTTTTAAAAAAATAGCTTACTTCGATTTTATGTCGAAATCATTAACGGATAGTATCGGCAATAGTTCTTTTGTTGAGAGTTCATTCCTGAAATTCCGTGTAAGAAGTAATGTATCCTTTGAATACGGGAAGAATAATCAAGGTGAGATTTTAGAAATCAACTCAATTATTAAAGAATGTAATTTTGATATTTATGAAGTAATTCGTTTTGTTAGTCAGACAGATTCATTTAACTCCTTAAGCAATGGAATTCAATATGCGAAGCTTGAAGAGTTTCAATCTTCAGCCGGTAAAGTGATTCCTGTTGAAATAATAAATAAAGAATCTGGTCGTGCCTTTTACTTGTATTTCACCAATGAGTTTGAACTTTTAGTTACAGTGGAGCTCAGTGACGAATTTCCAGAGAATATTGTTTATATCAACAATTCAGAAGAAATGAAGAGTCAAGTTAGTGCCATCATTTCGAATAAAGAGAGTTTTATTCTAAATGTTATGCTACCACCTAAACAAGCGTCAGGATTGAAGTTTACAGTCAATTCAAAATAAATTGAATAACAACGCAGTTCCAACAACGCAGTTCCAACAACGTAGTTCTCGCAACGAAGTTCTCACAACGAAGTTCCAACAACGTAGTTCTAACAACGCGGTTCCTACTTTTTCGGTAAAAATTCAGAAACCTTCGCAATCCAAGCATCTGGTCCGCCGGCCATGTAGCCGTTTTGTCCAAGAGGAGCGAGGTTAATGCGTCCGTCGTCAGAGGGAGTGGGCATTACAAAATGACAAGTAGGGTAACCTTGTACTTGGAACATCTGTTGCAAATTTCTATTTTGATCTTTAATGGTTTGAGGTTGTTCCTTTTTTCTAGGGTAATCTAACTCAACTAAAATCACGTTTTCTTTCGCCCATTTGGTGAAAGTCTCCGTTTTGAAAACTTCCGTTTGTAAGCGAATGCACCAACCGCACCAATCGCTTCCGGTAAAGAATAACATGATTGGTTTTTTCGTTTCGTAAGAAAGCGCTATCGCTTTGTTTAAGTCGGTTTCCCAGGCTTCACCGACAGATTGAGTGATTTGAGCATTGGCGGGTTTAGCAATGGTAGAAGGCACGTTTTGACCGCAAGCATTCAATGTAAACGATAAAATGAATGCCGAAAGAATTATACGGAATGACATAGACTTTGTTGAAGTGTTCATAAAGCGAATATAATAAAGTTCGTTGAAAAAAAAGGGGAACGACAATTATCGTTCCCCTTTTAATATTTAATTTATTTTACCGACTAGCGAAGGCCGTGCATCATTTTCAAAAGCGTCTTGCTTAAGAAGAATAACAACACAGATGCAACACCAGCAAGAATAATGAACACAACAAAGAATTCGTACAAGTTTTTAATTTCTTGTCCGAAAATACTTGGCTTCTTCGGATTCAAATCCCAAACTTCGAAGGCCACATTCATTTTTTCTTTGTTGATCTCATCTGGAGTCATTTTCAAAACGTAAGCAGTATTTGCGTCTTCACTAACACCAATTGAGAATTTGGTTTTCTCTCCTTTCGGAGTGATTTGCTTCAATTTGTGCTCTTCAATTTTTGGAGTCACTGAAGTTTGAATAGCAACAGAGGTAACCACGTCAGTTTCTTCAGCCGCTGTGAAATAATCTACCAATGGATCTGCTGTCATGTTGTGCATGAACTTGTCCATTCCCGTTTTTTCAGGCGCTTCTTTCTTGTTGTCAGCGGTAGTTGCAACAGTCCACATACTAGGCTTTGCATTGCTCGCAAAGAACTTTGTGTTAGCGTCTATAACAACGGTAGAATCCAAACCATTGAAATTCGCTTCGAATTTTGGAGCGCCGTATGCCGATTTTTTATGAACGTCCTCAGGATAGTACCCACTTAGATCTCCAGCTACTTTGTTGGCCAAGGCGGTGCTTAAGAACCAAACACCCATAAGCAATGAACTGTAACGAACAGGAGCCAATTTTACAACCATGGATAATCCAATAGGAGAAAGGCAAAGCTCTCCCATAGTATGAATAGCGTACAAGCTGAACAACCAAACCATTGAAACTTTAACACCAGGCCCTAGGTCTTTCACAACAAGTGCAATAATTACATATCCAACAGCTACCATGAATAAACCAATAGACTGTTTCATTGGAGAAGCCGGCTCTTGATTTTTCTTTCCTAATCTTACCCAAAGCATTGCGAATAGCGGAGCTAAAGCAACAATTAAAATTGGATTCACCGATTGGAAAGCACTGGCTGGTATATCGAACCATCCGAATAAGTTTCGGTCAGTTTGTTCTTCAGCGAAGAAGGTCAAAGAAGCTCCCGCTTGCTCGAAAGCAGCCCAAAATGCAATTACGAAGAACGCGATAATGTAGATTACCCAAATACGACTTCGTTCAATTTTATCTAGGGAAGGGTCTGTGATAATGTATCCCGGAGCGGCAACGGTACACGCGAAAATGAAAGATCCAATAATGTCAAATCCGACAACTCCTTTGAATATAACATATAAGGTAACCAATACACCAAGCCACATATATGCGCGACCATTTCCAACTTTATCTGATGCTGCTTTTTCTTCAATCGTAGGAACAACCTTTTCAGGAACACCACCAATTGGAGAGCCATCTGGAGTTACAATGTATTTGTTTTTCATGGAAATGAAAATGATCAAACTCAAAATCATTCCAATACAAGCTGCAAGGAATCCCCATTTGAAGTCAGCCGGATCTCCAGTGTCACCAACTGCACCACATGCAAGCGGAGCTATAAACGCACCGAGGTTAATACCCATGTAGAAAATGGTGAAGGCGGCGTCAATACGCTTGTCTCCTTGCGGATACAATTGTCCAACCATGGTTGAAATGTTCGGCTTGAAGAAACCGTTACCAACGATCAAGGCCAACAATCCAAGAAGCATAATTGCTGTTGCGCTTGAAGGGGTGGTGTAAAACATTCCACTCGTGAACATCAAGAGCTGACCAATGGCCATTAAAACACCTCCGACAATAATCGATTTTCTATTTCCCCAATAACGGTCGGCCACGAATCCTCCAATAAGCGGAGTTAAGTATACCAATCCAGTGTAGTCGCCATAGATAGCAGAAGCCAGTGCTTTGTCGAATAATAGGGCCTTGGTCAAATAAAGCGTGAACAACGCTCGCATACCGTAGTAAGAAAAGCGTTCCCACATTTCTGTGGTGAAGAGTAGGTACAGTCCTTTAGGATGACCTTTCTGAGTTGATGCTTCAGACATAAATCTTGATTAATTATAAGGGTTAGTTTTCAAAAATAAGAGAAAGGAGCCAAGTATGGTTACTTCACTAAGAAAGTTCCTGAATCTTGATAGTTTTCAACGCCTCCGCAAACAGAGGATAGAACCAATGTGTAATAATATGTTCCTTGCGAAAGTTCGTCTTTGGCAGGACAAAAAACTCCGGGGGTTGAGGTTTCAAAAATAAGTTCACCCCAACGATTGTAAATTTTCAACTCGAATGTATTCAATAATGAAAATAGTTCGCTTTGTGCAAGACCGGGTAAGAAGGGCGTCCAGCAAGGATTCAATAAATCGCCATCAGTTACTGTAACAATGGTTGGGTATTGAACCAATTCAATGGCAAACTGACTGGAAGAACTTTCAAGAATAGAGATGGTCTGAGTATCGGTACATCCAGAGGTATTGTCTGTTGCTAAAAGAGTATAGTCTCCAGTTACAGAAACGTTTGGGTTTAATCCGTTAATTCCATCAACTAAAAAACCATTTGCCGAGCTCCAAGCTAGACTGTAATCGTTTGAAGCATTCACAGCCACATTCAATATTGGAATAACGGGATGAAGACAACTCAATGTGTCTTGAACACCAATGGAAATAGATGGAGTGGTGAAATTTTGAGCAACGATTGTGTTAGCAGATGATGTGCATCCGTTCGAATTATCGGTTACCGTCAGTGAATATGTTCCTGCCGCATTAGCAACAACATTTCCCGTTCCTTGTCCCGATTGAATTCCTGGGCCAGTCCAGTTATAAACGGCTGAGACTGCATTTGTCGCAGAACTAATCGATACTGAAGGGGTGAGGCAATTCAAACCGGAAAGGCATGAAAGGTTAACCGCAGGGATATTGAAATCTGCAATTACTGTTATTGTTTCAGTGTCGAAACAATTGTTGTTCAAAGTGGCGTTGACAACATATATTCCAGCATCGGCAACATTAATACTTGGGGTAGTTGAACCGCCATTGATAGTTCCGTTGGTAGTTGTCCAATTGAAAGCGGCATTGGGAAAGCCATTCACCATGGCAGATAAACTTCCGTTCGGATTGTTACAATTCAACTGTTGCGTTCCGCCCGTTATGATTTGAAAATCGGAATAATCTGCAACGACGGTTATTGTATCGAGAGCCTGACAAATTCCTTGGTAGTCGGTTATTACCGTATATAACCCAGGAGCGTCAACACCAACAGTAAATGCGTTTGTGCCTGTCGTGAAGTTTCCACCAGAGGTAATCCACATGAAGGTGACACCATTTATATTGCTTATGGAATTGATTGTTGCCAGAGGGTTTGCGCAATTGATATCGGAAAGGGCGCTGGCGTCAATAGTCAGCGGTTCAACAGTTACGATGAAATCTTGTTCTGAAATAATACCACACAAATCGGTATATATAACGTGATAAGTTGTGGAAGTATCAGGATTCGCGACAGGGCTTGCACCTGTTGTGGTGCTTAGAGCTGTGGCCGGAGACCAATTAAAGGTGCCATTTACGTCTGCTCCGTTAATGGTTAGCACTGCGGCCGCTCCTGGACAAATTGTTACATCATTTGTCGCGTTTAGAATATCTGGAGTTAAACAAACAGATTGGACATTCGAAAGTCCGCCTGTTCCGGCAGTGAATCCCCAGTTTACCAAATTTTGACCTGCAAAAATTGAATTGGTGATGTCAATGGTGGTCTGAAGTCGAAGTACACATTCAAAATAGACGGAGAACAATTGCGTTGAGGGCTCCCACACAATTCGCACCGGATGGTTTTGTCCATCTTCTGTATTTGCATTTGTTGCATTCATCTGAACGGGTCCAGCCAAGTTTAAAGCAGAGTTGTGATCTACATTTCCATTGCTTTGAATGGCAATGTGGTCAAATGCCGGATCTGAATATGGACTCTGATTCTGATAGGTATCAAACTCAACGGCGAGACTTGTTCCAAAATTTAAATATCCCATTCCTCCTCCGCTTGCGCCAATGGCAGCTGTTCCCTGAGTGTGCAAAACGAAACACATTCCATCGGCTCCATTGACGTCTGTGTATCCAAGAAGCATTTCAAACGAAAGGTCGAAGGGCTGATTCAAATCAATCTGATCTGCATACCAAACAGTTCCATTTTGTGTTCCAATGGCGGGGGTAAGTTGGTAACAATCGTTTCCAGTTGCTGTTGCAGAACCGTTTAAGAAATACGCCTGTCCGAATGTTGCCGAAACAACAGAAACAAGCACGAGAAGTAAAAAGAGTTTTTTCATAAAAGAAATGAGTGAAGTAAATATACGCATTTACTTCATTCCTCGCTCCTTTCTGAGTTGATCGTATGCTTCTTGAACCTTAATAAACTTCTCTTGAGCCGCTTTCTGATACTCATCACCCAAATCTTTTACTTTATCC
Organism: Flavobacteriales bacterium; assembly: GCA_947466425.1. Lineage (GTDB taxonomy): Bacteria > Bacteroidota > Bacteroidia > Flavobacteriales_D > Sanyastnellaceae > CAIZGX01. The sequence continues at coordinate 29,603 of CANIBZ010000015.1, read as the reverse complement.
GGATGGTACTTCATGGCCATTTTTCGGAATGCTTTTTTTACTTCCTCATCAGTCGCGATTGCTTCTATTTCTAAGATTTTATATGCCGAAGCAGCATCTTTGTAAAACATGGCTTGAATGCTTTCGTAGTCTTTCTGACTAATGTTTAAGTCTGCAGCAATCTGCTTTATCAAATCGGCTTCGGCCTTCGCAACTTGCCCATCTGACTTCGCAATTCCAAATAAATAATGAAGCAATTGCAAACGCAGCGGATGCTCCATGAAATCGCGAATCTGATGGCAGACTTCACGAACAGGAATGTCTTTGTTCAAAAGCTCTTTCAAAATGCCAATTTTTTCAGCCGCTGCCGCTGGCCCGAATTGCCTGTCGAAAAAATCTCTGATATATTGAAGCTCGCTCTTCATGAGCTTTCCATCTGCTTTCATAACAGCAGCCGACAAGACCAAAAGGGCGGAAGAGAAATCGCCGCTTTGCGTATGTCTTGCATACGTTCTTGGACGAGCGCCCGCTTGCTGTTCTTGTGTGCTCAGCGATTTGTCTTCGGCCATGTAGCCAACTGCAAACCCAATTAATCCACCAATTGGTCCGCCTAGAGCCCAACCAATTGCACCACCTACCCATTTTCCAAATGCCATAATTTATTCGATAATAATTCCAACCGGACAATGATCCGATCCCATAATTTCATTTAAGATGAATGCATCTTTTACATGTGGAAGGAAATTTTCACTCACTAGGAAGTAATCAATTCTCCAGCCCACATTTTTCGCACGCGAGTTGAATCGCGCGCTCCACCAACTGTATTTCACTACTTCCGGATAAAAATGTCTGAATGAATCTTTGTATCCTGAAGATATAAAAGTCGAAAGTCCGTCGATTTCGCGTTGCGTATATCCAGCGCTCTTGTTGTAATTGCTTTTCGGATTGGCCAAGTCAATGGCTTGGTGCGCGACGTTCAAATCGCCACACAAAACAACAGGCTTCGTCTTTTCTAAATTTTGAAGGTGCTTCAACAAATCGGCATCCCATGTTTCTCTGTAATCCAATCGAGCCAATTCAGATCCGCTGTTCGGAACGTAAGTATTCACCAAGAAAAACTTTTCGTACTCCGCAGTAATGACTCTTCCTTCCTGATCGTGCTCTTCAATGCCCAAACCGAAAGTAACGCTCAAAGGTTTTTCCTTGGAGATAAGCGCAGTGCCGCTATATCCAGGACGAACCGCAGAGCTCGAGTAAATGTGATAACCCGAAATATTTTGCAACGCTTCTTGAACCTGCGCGTCGTTTGCTTTGGTTTCTTGCAAGCAAAGGACATCTGGATTCATGGTTTGAAAATCTTCGAAGAAGGTTTTCTTGGTTGTTGCGCGAACGCCGTTGACGTTGAATGAAATGAGTTTCATAATATGTTACATGTTTCGTCTATACTGTCCGCCAACGTTAAATAGGGTAGAAGTGATTTGTCCAAGCGAACAATACTTCACTGATTCCATTAATCTTTCAAATAAATTCTCTTGCGTGATCGCAATTTTTTGAAGTTGAATTAATTCTTCAGCAGCTTCAGTAGCGAATCCTTTTTGAAGATTCGATACCGTTTGAATCTGAAACTCTTTTTCTTCTTCGGTAGCGCGAATGATTTCTTTTGGAAGAACGGTCGGCGAACCTTTCGAAGACAAGAACGTGTTCACCCCAATAATAGGAAACTCGCCTGTGTGCTTCAATGTCTCGTAGTACAAACTTTCTTCTTGAATCTTTCCACGCTGATACATGGTCTCCATGGCTCCAAGAACTCCGCCACGCTCTGTGATTCTGTCAAACTCTGTCAATACGGCTTCTTCAACCAGTTCAGTAAGTTCTTCCGTAATGAATGAACCTTGCATTGGATTTTCGTTTTTCGCTAAGCCCAATTCGCGGTTAATGATTAACTGAATGGCCATGGCTCTGCGAACACTTTCTTCCGTTGGAGTAGTTATAGCTTCGTCGTAGGCGTTCGTGTGTAAACTGTTGCAATTGTCGTAGATAGCATACAACGCTTGAAGTGTTGTACGAATATCATTGAAGTCAATTTCTTGCGCGTGCAAACTTCTTCCGGAAGTTTGAATGTGGTATTTCAACATCTGCGCGCGAGGGTTTGCTCCGTATTTCTTTGCCATGGCTTTCGCCCAAATGCGACGAGCCACTCTTCCAATTACGGCATACTCAGGATCAATTCCGTTACTGAAGAAGAACGAAAGGTTCGGACCGAATTCGTTAATGTCCATGCCTCTGCTCAAGTAATATTCAACATAGGTAAATCCATTGGCTAACGTGAACGCCAATTGCGTAATCGGATTGGCTCCGGCTTCAGCAATGTGATAACCTGAAATAGATACGCTGTAGAAATTTCTTACTTTGTGTTGAATGAAGTACGACTGCACGTCGCCCATTAGGCGCAAGGCAAACTCGGTAGAGAAGATGCACGTGTTCTGCGCTTGGTCTTCTTTCAAGATATCTGCTTGAACCGTTCCGCGAACCACGCTCAACGTTTCAACTTTAATTTTTTCGTAAACGGAAGCCTCTAAAACTTCGTCTCCTGTGCAACCGAGAAGCATTAATCCAAGTCCGCTGTTTCCTTCCGGAAGTGGACCTTGGTAGGTAGGACGCGTCAAACCTTTTGTCTCCCACTTCGCTTTCAGAACCGCTTCAACCTTCCCTTCTAATTTGTTTTCACGAATGTATTTTTCGCAAGCCTGATCAATGGCAGCATTCATGAAGAAGGCGAGGAGCATAGGAGCCGGACCGTTGATGGTCATAGACACCGAAGTTTTCGGATCAGATAAATCGAATCCACTGTAAAGTTTCTTCGCATCGTCGAGGCAGCAGATGCTAACCCCCGAGTTACCCACTTTTCCGAAAATATCAGGACGGTATCCCGGATCGTTTCCATAAAGCGTAACACTGTCAAACGCAGTAGACAAGCGCTTTGCAGGCATGCCTAAACTCACGTAGTGGAAGCGACGGTTGGTTCTTTCCGGTCCGCCTTCACCTGCGAACATGCGCGTTGGATCTTCGCCTTCGCGCTTGAAAGGGAAGAGACCTGCGGTGTATGGGAATTCTCCCGGAACATTTTCTTGAAGCGACCACTTCACAATGTCGCCCCACGATTTGTATTTCGGAAGAGCCACTTTCGGAATGCGCGAATGTGAAAGCGATTTCGTAGACGCTTCCATTTGAATTTCTTTGTCACGCACCTTGAAGGTGAAAATCTCTCCGCTGTAGGAAGCTTTCTTTGCTTCCCAGTTTTGAAGGAGGTTCCACAAGTGTGGATCGAAATCCATTTTAATTCGGTCGAATGAAGCTTCCAAATGTTTAATGGAAATTTCATTGTTCTCGTTGTTCTCTCCTTCGCGAAGCTCGGTGAGCGCGATGTTCAGACCGTATAGTTTTTCAGCGATCTCTGATTGTCTGTTCACCCAAGCGTCGTAGGCGCGATTGGTTTCAGCAATTTCAGAAAGGTAGCGTGTGCGGTTTGGTGGAATAATGTACACCTTCTCGCTTTGCTCGGCGGTGAGTTCAAACGTTGTTTGAAATTTCGCTTGTGTCTTTTCATTCAGCTTGTCAATGATCATGCGGAACAAGCTATTCGTCCCGGGGTCATTGAATTGCGAAGCAATGGTCCCAACCACAGGAAGGCTGTCTTCCGGCGCATCCCACAGTTGGTGGTTGCGAATGTATTGCTTGCGCACATCGCGCAGCGCATCTAGCGCTCCGCGCTTATCGAATTTATTAATAGCCACGACATCTGCGAAGTCGAGCATGTCGATTTTCTCGAGTTGGCTTGCTGCACCGAATTCCGGAGTCATGATGTACAAGGCCACATCGCTGTGATCCATGATCTCCGTATCGCTTTGCCCAATGCCGCTTGTCTCTAAAATAATGAGATCGAATTGGGCAACTTTCAACACGTTAACGGCTTCGGCTACGTGCTTGGAAAGGGCCAAGTTACTTTGACGTGTTGCAAGCGATCGCATGTAGACGCGGTCGTTTTTAATGGCGTTCATTCTTATGCGATCGCCGAGTAATGCACCGCCGGTCTTTCTTTTCGAAGGGTCGACAGAGATAATGCCGATGTGCTGATCAGGAAAATCTAAAAGGAAGCGACGAACGAGTTCGTCTACCATGCTTGATTTTCCTGAGCCTCCTGTTCCAGTAATTCCTAAAACAGGTGTTTTAGATTGCTTCGCTTTTTCATGAAGCGTTGCAATGAATGCGCTGTGTTCTTCCGGGAAGTTCTCGGCCGCAGAAATCACTTGCGCCAAGCACGCGTCTTTTTTAGACGCAATATCTTCAATAGTATAATTCAAGGTTTTTCCTGTTGGAAAATCACATCGTTCAACCAAATCGTTGATCATTCCCTGAAGTCCCATGGCGCGTCCGTCATCTGGATGGTAAATACGCACAATGCCGTAGGCTTGCAGTTCAGCAATTTCTTCCGGAAGAATGGTTCCGCCGCCGCCACCGAAAATCTTAATGTGTCCGCAGCCTTTTTCCTTCAATAAATCAAACATGTATTTGAAATATTCCGTGTGACCGCCTTGATAGCTCGTCATGGCAATGGCTTGCGCATCTTCTTGAATGGCAGTGTTTACAACCTCTTCAACGCTTCGGTCGTGTCCCAAGTGAATGACTTCACATCCGGTAGACTGAATAATTCTGCGCATGATGTTAATGGCAGCATCGTGTCCGTCGAAAAGGGATGCTGCTGTTACAATGCGAATCTTGTTTTTTGGAGTATATGGAATGGCTTCTTGCATAGTTCTAAAATAGTGTCGCGAATTTACGAAGAGCGCGTCTAAAACCTCGATTTTATCACGCTTTGTTTATGTTACGCAATTGTTAAGGGCTTAAAGATAGATTCACTTTTATTTAACGCTATCGAAATCTTGCCCTTCCAAGAATCCGATTCCTTTGTTATATGCAAGAAGACCCAAAATTACCTTACGTCCCTATGGGCTTGGAGAGTGATTTCGCGCATTTTTCAAGGGCACTCGCGCACCCTGCTCGAGTGACTATTCTTTTGGAAATGATGAAGACCCAAGGAATCGTTGAAGGACGCGTAGTAGACGTACCTGGCATGTCGCCTTCAACGGTTATTCAACACCTAAGAGAAATGAAGAAAAGCAGCCTCATCGATGGGCGCATTTTCGGCATGCGATCGAAGTACTGGATTTCGAAAGAAGCAATGGAGTTCTTTCGACAGATCTCTCAAGAGTTCTTTCAGGCCTTCGAAACATTGGCTTAACAAATGACTTCGAATGTTAACTCTAAGATAATTCTCATTTCAACTCTAATCAATCTTACTGCATTTGTTTCGCAGTCATGAAAATGAATGATCAAATGAAAAAAAAATCAATCCTGTTTTTATTGTTTTTGTCGTGCCTTTCAGTTAGCGCACAAACTATTATTAAAGGAACTGTTCTCAACTCTTCAGCTGAACCTGTTGTTGGAGCAATAATTATTGTAGAAGGAACGTCATTTGGAGCAGCTTCGAATGCGTTCGGTGAATACAACATTGATGTTAAGAATGGTGGAAACTACACCATTGAGGTAAAGGCTATTTCTTACGCGACCCAGAAGATTTCTGGAATTGAAGTCGCTTCAGGAAAAGAAATAAAGGCCGATATTATTCTTCAGTCCGAATCATTCATGGTTGGCGGAGGAGTGGAGATTAAAGATTTTCGTAAGACGAGCACAGAAGCTGCCGTAATTATGGAAATGCGCGAAGCGAAAGGAGTTGTTAGTGGGGTAGGAGCAGTTCAAATTCAAAAAGGACAAGACAGAAATGCTTCTGAAGTGGCACGTAGAATTCCAGGGGTAACCATCATCGACAATCGATTTGTGATGGTACGTGGACTAACCGAGCGTTACAATGCCGTTATGATGAATGGAATACTTGTTCCTTCCTTAGAGCCAGACGTTCGTTCGTTTTCCTTCGATTTAATTCCGAGTCAGGCAATAGATCGTTTCCTCATATTTAAATCTCCTTCTCCAGATCTTCCTGGTGAATTCGCCGGAGGAGCTATTAATGTTTACACGAAGAATTTTCCAGATTACAAGACTTCGTTAGATGTTAGCATGGCAACGAACTATCGTTCGAACACAACAGGACAAGAATTTTTAAGCAATGTGAATTCGAAGTCAGAGGCCTTAGGTTTCGATAACGGGACGCGCGATTTGCCTTCAATTTTTCCAGCTAACATATCAAGCAACATATCGGATCAAGACGCTAGAACCCTGAGCCAAGCTCTTCCAAATACATGGGGATATAAATCAGAAACCGCATTACCCGACCGCCGTGTAAATGTTTCCTTTGGTAAGCGTTTTCAAACAGAAAAAGTTCAGTTCGGGAATTTTACATCCATAAGCTATTCTAGAACGGCTCAACGACAAAATTCACATCGACTAGATTACAACGTTTTTGATCCAGCGACTCAAGTAAGTGATACCGTTTTTTCATTCAATGATATGATCTATCAGAAGAATGCCAATGTGGGTGTGCTTCACAACTGGGGAATGAAGACTGATAAAAGTTTTATCGAGTTCAAAAATTTCTTGAATCAAAACGGTTTGCAATCAAACACCTTCAGAACAGGAAGAGCATTGGAAGAGGGAAACTACCGTCAAGAGTATTCTTTCCGTTACACCGAGCGTCGCATGTACAACACGCAACTTACTGGAACGCATGAGTTATTTAAAGGGAAAGGAATTTTGAATTGGGCGTTGGGTTATGCGCAAACACGACGAAACGACCCTGATTGGAAGCGGATTCGTTATACCCGTCCATTGGATGGTTCAGATGAGAACTTCCACGCTTACTTCACAACTGTTGCTCAGCCATTTTATTCCGGAAGACTATTTATGAGTTTGAAGGAAGATGTGCGCACCTATGCCGCTAACTATGAGCATAAGTTGAAACAATTAAACTCCGATAAAGAGAAGCCTAAATTTGCTACGTTGAAAGCTGGTTTTTATATTGAAGATAAAGACCGTGATTTTAGTTCGAGAAATTTGGGTTACGTGATTGATGCCTTTAATTTCAATTGGAATAAGGATACCACCAGTATTGCAAACATTCTTGCGCCTTCTAACATGCAAGATTCAACTGGTTTTACCCTTGGAGAAGACACACGTGGAGCAGACAGGTACCACGCCTCTTCAAATCTTTATGCAGGATACGCCATGCTTACTTTGCCATTTGAGCGACTAACTGTTTCTGGTGGACTTCGTTTTGAACAGAATGCACAGGTATTAACCAGTGCGGACATTACAGGAACTCCAATTAGAGCATCATTAGATTCATTGGTTTTCCTTCCTTCTATAAATGTCTCTTATACATTAAGTAAGAAAACAACGTTAAGAGCGGCTTATGGAAAAACAGTGAACAGACCAGAGTTTCGTGAATTGGCGCCTTTCAGCTTCTATGATTTCGAGAACAACTTCATCAACACTGGTAATCCGAATCTGACCTTTTCAACCAACAAAAACGCGGATATTCGCATAGAGCACTATCCGTCAAACACTGAATATTTAAGTGCGGCTTTATTCTATAAAGAGTTTAATAATCCGATTGAACCGTATTTCGTTCCGGGAGTGGGATCAGGTGGAACACGCAGTTTCGCTCCGGGTAACGCATTGGGCGCAACCAGCTACGGTGTTGAGTTCGACATTCGCAAGTCGCTGAAGGAAATGACTTCAAACAGAATACTTCAGAACTTAACGGTGGTTGCGAATGCTTCCTTCATTAAGTCAGACATTCAAGTGAGCGCAGAAGGTGTTGCCTCAGGATTGAATCCGAATCGTCCAATGGTAGGTCAGTCTCCATACATCATTAACGGAGGATTGTATTACGACAACGATTCAACCGGATGGCAAGTAACGGTATTATACAATCGTATTGGCCCACGTGTAACCATTGTGGGTATTCCTGATATTCCTGAGGTGTATGAAATGTCTCGCGACATGTTAGATATAACCATTACGAAATCATTCAAAAACGGATTCTCTGTTCGCGCTGGTGTTCAAGATGTATTGAAACAAGATTTTGTTTTCCTTCAAGATGCGAATCAGGATGGTAAATTAAGTCGCGCAAATGACCAACGTCTTCAATACTTCAACAGAGGTAATTACTGGAGTGTGACCTTGAGCTACAAGTTCAGAGAAGACGTGAAAGCATCGAAAGGAAAAAAATAACATAACATTCGCTTAAAGAACATAACATTCTCCTTCGAATTGCATAATGAATCCTTAAGTGCTTCATCATCTTCCTGTAAACTATAACTAGGAAGTTTGCACAAACAAATTCAAATCATGAAAAAACTTTTATTCTCTTTCGCGCTATTGATGGCAGCATTCAGCAGCCAAGCGCAGATTGTGGTAAGTGGTAACATTGACATCAATGGTACTACTACCTGGACAAACAACAACATTTACATCCTTTCTGGATTCGTAAAGGTTACGGCTAACGATACCTTGGTTATTCAACCAGGTACTATCATCAAAGGTGATTTAGTAACAAAAGGATCTTTGATCATCGAGCGCAGCGGATTCCTTCGTGCAGAGGGAACGCCAGAGCAACCGATTGTTATGACTTCTCAAAAATCGCCCGGACAAAGAAGCTATGGCGACTGGGGAGGTTTAATTCTTTGCGGAAGAGCGAGCGTAAACGCACCAGCTAATGCAGGAAATGGAACAGCAGCTGGAGAAGCTATTGTTGAAGGTGGAGTAGGTTCTATCTATGGCGGTGGCGCTACGCCAAACGATAATGACAATTCAGGTATCATTCGTTATGTTCGTATCGAGTTCGGCGGGATTCCATTCCAACCAAATTCTGAAATCAATGGGTTAACATTCTGTGGTGTTGGAAGAGGAACTACTGTAGATCACATTCAAGTGTCTTACGCTGGTGACGATGCTTACGAATGGTTCGGTGGTACTGTTAATGTAAAGAACATTATCGCATACCGCAACTGGGACGATGATTTCGATACAGACTTCGGGTACCGTGGAAATGTGCAATTCGCACTTTCAGTTCGCGATCCACAAATTGCTGACCAATCAGGTTCTAACGGTTTCGAGTCAGACAACGACGCTAGCGGAAGCACTGCAATTCCAAATACACAACCACACTTTTCAAATGTAACTATTGCTGGACCCCTTTTGTTCAACAGCACCATCAATTCAAACTACAAGCGTGCATTACACTTGAGAAGAAGAACAGAATGTAGTCCCATGAACAGCGTATACGCTGGTTACCCAGTTGGATTGTTAATCGAAAGTGCATCAACACAAGGAAACGCGACAGCGAATAACCTTCGTTTTAAAAACAACGTGTTGGCTCAAATGAACGATACATTGGCTACTGTAACAACAGCTAATCCAAACAACATCAACGCTGGTTTCAACATTTCTACCTTCTTCGCTGCGAACAACAACGCGAATTACAATGCAGGAACAGATTTAGGTTGGAACGGCATGAGCTTAACCAATCCAGATTTCACACTTCAACCAACTTCAGTTTTAACAACAGGTGCTGATTTCACAGATTCTTATTTGCAAGATGCGTTTTTCACTCCTGTTGATTTCCGCGGAGCTTTCGGTTCTGAAAACTGGACATCTTGTTGGGCAGAGTGGGATCCACAAAATGCTGATTATTCTACCGCAATTAACAATGCAATCACAGCTTCTTTAACGGCTTCAGGTGCTACTTCAATCTGCGCAGGTTCTGTTGTAACGCTTAACGCGTCTTCATCCGATGCAAACTCAACTTACACTTGGAACAACGGTTCTGTTGGAAATTCTCAAGATGTAAACAACACTGGTTCTTTCAGCGTAATCGCTAGAAGCAGCAAAGGTTGTACTGCAAACTCAAACGTTGTGAACGTGACTGTAAATGAAAACCCAACTGTATCTATCACTGCTAACGGAAGCACTTCTTTCTGCACGGGTGGAAGCGTTGATATCGCTTCTTCTCAAGTGGGTGGAAACGTTTGGAACACAAACGCTACAGCTGATGCAATTACTGTAACCGCAACAGGTGACTTCTCTTTGGAGTACACAGATGCAAACGGATGTTCAGCTTCTTCAAACACCATTAGCGTCAACGTGAGCGATTCTCCAATCCCAACTATCTCTGCAAACGGAAGCACTTCAATTTGCGACGGTTCTGCTGTAACATTAACAGCTTCTGCAGCTGATTCTTATGCTTGGACATTCAACGGTGCTGGACTTGCTGAAACAACTCAATCTATTGATGCAACGCTAGAAGGACTTTACACAGTGAATGTGACTAACACAGACGCATGCAACGGTGTTGGTTCATCAACTCCAATTTTAATTTCTGTAAACGCCACACCAACCGCAGATGCATCTTTCTCTCAAACGAACGGAAGTTTCACAGTTCAGTTCTTGAACAACTCGACTAATGCATCTTCATACTCTTGGGATTTCGGTGACGGAACAACTTCAACGTCAACCAACCCTTCGCACATCTTTGCAACGGGTGGTGACTTTACAGTGGTTCTTACCGCTACAAACGGAGATTGTTCAAACACATTCACAATCAACTTGACTAGCGTTGAAGTTTCTGAAAACGTTGCTTTCGAAGACCTAATGGTTTTCCCTAATCCAACAGAAAACGAATTGAACATTCAATTCAGCGCGTTCGATGCTGGTATGATGAATGCAACGATCTTCAACGTAGCTGGACAAGTTGTTTCTGCTGAAGCATTCGCTGTGAACGCTGGAAACATGTTCCACACAATCGACACTTCAAACTTAGAAAGCGGAGTTTACTTCGTTAACCTAAGCAACAACACTTCAAACATTACCATCCGCGTAATTAAGAAATAGTAGATTAAGTTTAGATTAAAGAATAGGAGCAGACTTCGGTTTGCTCCTTTTTATTTATCCTTTGGATCAATCGCTCTGCGATCAATCACTGCGTGATCAATTCTTCGAATCAATCGCTGTGCGATCAATCTTTCCGATAATCGGTTAAACGTCGAAGACCCTCGTTGCTTGCAACATTAGTGGCTCCGCCACATTCCCCTCCGGCATTAGTGCTTCGCACATTAGTGGCAACCCTCGTCCGAAGGACCTTCGCAACACATGTTGCCATCGCGAAGCATTCGCCCTCGCAACTCACGTTGCCCTCGCCAATTTTTTTTGTAACTTAGAATCATGAGACATTATTCTGAAATTATTACAATTGATTCACAAGTCCGATTTGGAAAACCTACCATCATAGGAATGAGAATTAGTGTTTATGATATTTTAGGTTGGTTCGCTTCAGGAATGTCAACTGCCCAAATCATTGAGGATTATCCAGAACTGACCGAAGAAGATTTAATGGCTGCTCTTTCATATGCAGCGGAAAGAGAACATAAAATTCGAATTGCATCGTGAAACTTCTCTTGGATCAAAATATTTCTTTTAGAGTAGTTAAACAAATTTCAAAAACATTTCCACTTGTGTTGAGGATCAGCAATATCAAAATATCGGTTGCTTAGAAATTGGCACACAAAGCAGTTAGAGAATTATTCTAGACATTCGTTGCTCTGCAACATTCGTCCTTCGGACATTCGTGGCTTTGCAACATTCGTGGCTCCGCCACATTAGTCGAAGACATTCGCCTCCGGCATTCGTGCTTCGCACATTAGTGGCTCCGCCACATTCGTGATTACATCACAACATTTTTCTTCGGAAAAAGTCCATTCGCTTTATTCGGATCATCCAATTCCTGATCGAACAAACCTGAAAGTTCTTGAATCGTTTTTGCTAATTCAGGTATGCTCTTTCCGCTGGTCATGACGGTGAGAATATATGCTTCACCATCGATGTAAATAATTCCAGATTCGTGCAGTTCGTGATTCGCGCCTCCGTCGCCCCATTCGCCGAACTTGTGTGCAACCGGAGTTCCGGCAGGAAGGCCTTTTACAAATCCGTCTTTGAAGTCGCACTCCGTTAAAAGCTTAATGGCGTATTCGGAATTTTCTATCGATAAATATCCCGCATTGTACAACACCTTTAAAAACACTGAAAAATCTTCTGCGGAAAGACTGTAATTCACATCCATGATGTTCGGTACAGGCAAGCCAACGTTGTCATACGTTTTCTTGAACTGTGCAACATTCAAATTCTTCTTCAATAAAAAAGTAGCGTTGTTGTCGGAGTACTTGATCATATAATCAAGCAATTCTTTTATCGTGTATGTTTTTCCAACTTCAATTTGTTTCGAGTTATACGACTGAGAAGGAATGTATTCTGCGCCAGTAAATGTTACCGGAGCATTCAAAATTCCTGGCTGATATTCTTCAAACTTTAAATAAGAAATAAGAATAGGCACCTTAATCAATGAGCCCGGATGGAACGGAACTTTTCCTTGGAAGCTCATCCAGTTTCCCTTCTTGAAATCACGCAGATAAACCGAAGCGTTATTCAACAATCCCGCTTTCTTCTTTTCCGCAACAATCGCTTCTATTTTAGTTTTAAAAGAATTGTACAATGCCGACTCATGTTCGGGTTCAGCGTATTCCAAAGGTTTAATGTACTCATATCCGTGAAGTCGCTTAATGTTGTAGGAACATTCTCCTGTTAGTTCAACAGGTGTTTCTTTTTTATTCGAAACTTTTCGAACCGCAATAAAAGTTGCGGCACTACTAAGCACAGAAGTAACAAGCACGAACGTGAGCGCTTTCTTTTTGGCAATCATATTTCCGATAATTGGTTTGGTTGTCCCTTGCAGTGGACGGCGTGAATGTATGTACACATTGGGTCATGAGGAAATTTATTCTTTCCTCTTTTTTTTCAATATTGGATTTCAAACCACAACTCACGTCTTAGACAAGCGTCGCAGACATTCGTCCAAAGGACATTCGCCTCTGGCATTCGTTGCTTCGCAACATACGTCTTTCGTCCGCAGGACCTTGGCGCAAAGCGCATTCGTCCTTAACTTCGCCATGCCCTGAACCAATAAAAAGTTATACAATATGACAAATAAATTGACTTTATTATTTGCAATTTTTTTTCATTTGAATTTAAATGCTCAACAGTGGATAGATAAAAAATACGATTATGATAGTACATTAAATGTCACTTATGGAACTGCGCTAAACTTCAACGGAAGCACAGAGAATTTAACAATGGACATTTACACGCCAATATGCGATGACATCAACCATATTTCAAGAAAGCCTCTACTGATGTGGATACACGGAGGTGCATTTCTTGCCGGAGATAAAAATGAAATGACTAACCTCTGCAAACAATTTGCGAAAAGAGGCTATGTTACAGCTACTATAAATTACAGATTAGGTTTTATTCCAGATGATTTAGCTTGGAATTGCAATTACCCAAATTACTCTTGTGTTTTTGCAACAGATAGTGCCGAATGGTATCGGTCATATTATAGAGCCGTGCAAGACGGGAAAGGGGCTTTGCGATATTTAGTTAATAGAAATGCCTCTTTAAAAATTGATACCAACAACATTTTTGTAGCAGGAGAAAGCGCGGGTAGTTTCATTGCACTTGGAATAGGGTTGTTAGATACAATTAGTGAAAAGCCAATTCAGGCCTATGCAAGTTCGAATGCACCTAATCCATTTAGTAACACATTAAGCTGTGAATATTGTGTGGGAGAAAATTTTAACGGTGTTAATGTAGCGCGACCAGATTTAGGAGATATTGATGGAACAATTGAACCAACAAGTGTAACTTTTCAAATAAAAGGAATTGGAAATATGTATGGTGCCATGTTTAGTGATTTACTCGAAAATCACAAAGTAGATTCCCCAAAACCTGCAATATACTCCTTTCATCAACCTTGTGATTTGGTGGTACCTATAGATAGCGGAGGTGTTTATGCCGGCTTGTCGTGGTGTATGACAAACGGTTATAACTGCTATGGAATAGCAAATACCCCAAAGCTATACGGAAGCAGGGCATTTAGCAATTGGAACACGAATAATGGATATGGTTATAATATTCATGATGAATTTACCACAACCAATTTCCCGTACAATTTTTTATTTGGAACAGGCAGTTGCGCAGATCAAATTAATACTCCATGCCATGCTTATGATAATTCTATTTTACGAGAAAATAATTTAGCAAACTTTTTTGCCCCACTGGTAACAACGAATCCTGTTTGTGATACAACGATATATCCCGCCGGAGTTATTTCAGTGGCTAATGAAGATAAGGTTAGCGTGTATCCGAATCCAGCTGTAAATATTATAAATATTAATTATTCAGATTTTGAGAATTCTACCATAACTATTTTTGATATGCTGGGTCAAAAACACAATGACGAGATATCCTTACTGAAGGAAAACACAGAAATTAATATAGAGAACTTAAGCCAGGGGCTTTATTTTTTTCAAATAAGAAATAAGAATAAAACATTGAAAGCAATTAGATTCGTAAAGGAATAAAAACGCTTCATCACGAAACGTCGAAGACCCTCGTTGCTTGCAACCCTCGTCCGAAGGACATTCGCCTACGGCATTCGTTGCTATTCAACATTAGTGGCTCCGCCACATTAGTGCTTCGCACATTCTTCCCCTCTCTTACCTTTTCTTAACTTCTCTTACCTTGTTTGAACTTCTCTTACATTTGTCAAAACTTTAGAACATGCGCTCAAAACTCATCGCCGGTAACTGGAAAATGAACACCTCTTGGGAAGAGGCGAAATCGTTATTCAACAGTGTAAACGAATTTCCTTCCAACAACAAATCAATGGCGGTTTGTGTTCCGGCTTGTTACCTCGCTGGACTATGCCCAGCGCATCCGAACCTTTCGGTATTCGCGCAAGATTGCAGCGCTCATGAGAAGGGAGCTTTCACAGGAGAAATTTCGGCAGCCATGTTGGCTTCGTTAGGGGTGAAGGGAAGTTTGGTTGGACATAGCGAGCGCAGACAATACCACAACGAAACGTCAGAATTGTTGAAACGCAAAGTAGATCAGTTGTTGGCCAACAAACTGACTGCGATTTATTGCATTGGAGAAACGCTTGAAGAGCGCAACAACGAATTACATTTCGCTACTGTGACGAAACAGATTGAAGAAGTAATTGGACATCTGTCTTCAACACAAATGAAAAATATAGTTATTGCTTACGAACCCGTTTGGGCCATTGGGACAGGCGTTACGGCTAGCAATGATCAAGCACAAGAGATGCACGCGCACATTCGTTCGTTCTTGAAAACAACGTTCGGAGAAGTAGCCAACGACATTCAGATTTTATACGGCGGAAGTATGAACGCCGCGAATGCACAGGCTTTGTTGGCATGTGAAGATGTTGATGGCGGGCTTATTGGCGGCGCTTCTTTGAAGGTGGCTGACTTTGAATTTATCTACAACGCCTAATGCAATACACGGTTTACACCTTTGAAGTTTCTCCGCTTATTCCGGGAAACGATTTAGTTATTGCTTCATTAAGCGAATTGGCTTTCGATAGTTTTCAAGAAACGGAAAGTGGAGTAGAGGCTTATGTGCCAACGCAATTCGATACGGAAGAATTGCAAAACGCTTTGTTGGAATTAACCCTTGAAGATGTGACCATTCATTTCTCGAAGAAGGAAATGGAAGACATCAACTGGAACGCCGAGTGGGAATCACAATTCGATCCCATTGACGTAGATAATCTTTGTCGCGTTAGAGCCCCCTTTCACGAAGCGAAGGAAGGTGTACTCGACTTAATCATTGAACCGAAGATGAGCTTCGGCACTGGTCATCATGCCACGACATATTTGGTTCTTCAGAAAATGTTCGAGCTCGACTTGAAAGACAAGGAAGTCATTGACATGGGCAGTGGAACGGCTGTCTTGGCCATTGCTGCTGAAAAACTCGGCGCGAAAAAAGTTTGGGCCATTGACATAGATGAGTGGGCATATGAGAACGCCATTGAAAATTTGGAGCGTAACAGCTGTACGAAGATTGAAGCGCTTTTAGGCGTTGAAGATTTACTGGAAGGAAAGATGGCGGATGTTTTCATTGCCAACATCAATCGGAACATTCTCTTAGCTCAAGCCAAGCATTACGAAAACGCCACGAAATCAGGAGCACCTTTGTTGCTCAGCGGATTCTACGAAAACGACGTCCCAGCCTTGCTTGAAGCCTTTTCAGCATTCGAATGGAAAGAGACGCGCGTTCGTGATGAGTGGACGATGCTTTACTTAGTAAAGAAATAATTTTCCAATCGGATGTTGTTTTTACAGAGATAAGTGGTTATTTTGCAATAAATTTTGCATTTAACACACTTATGAATGGAAAGAGCTGTACAAAAAGAGCTTCTGGCTTGGAAGAATAGGCTTAATAGATTACCACTTATTCTTCAAGGAGCAAGACAGGTAGGCAAAACATTTTGCATGAAATGGTTGGGTGCTAACCATTACAAAGGATGTCTTTATTTCAATTTCGATGAAAGGCCTGAACTTAAAGAAATTTTCGAGAAGAATAAGGATGTTGAGCGAATAGTGCTCTCACTTTCCCTGATTGGAGGACAAGAAATAAATGAAGAGACGTTGGTTATTTTTGATGAAATTCAAGAATGTCCTGAAGCATTGAATTCTCTTAAATATTTTGCAGAAAAGAGACCGAATATTCCTGTCATAGGAGCAGGTTCACTGCTCGGGATTTTACTCAATTCGGGATATTCGTTTCCAGTAGGGAAAGTTGAATTTTTAACGATGTATCCTATGAGTTTCCGCGAGGTCTTGCCATACTGGAATAAAAATGCAGCACAATTCCTGGAGCAAATGCGAGATGTCGAAGAAATTCCGTCTTTTTTCTTAGAAGATTTAAAGGAGCTTTTTAAAAGATATTTGGTCACAGGAGGACTTCCCGCGGTCATAAGTGAATTTAATGCATCGATGAATTTCGATCGGTGTGATAGTGTTTTAGAAAATTTGATTTTGTCTTATAGAGGTGATTTTGCTAAATATCCGATTATGCGCGATGTTGCTAAAATAGGATTAGTTTTTAATTCAATACCAGTTCAACTTGCTCGAGAAAATAAAAAATTCGTTTACCAATTAATACGATCTGGTGCTAGAGCCAAAGAATATGAGGATGCCATACAATGGCTTATCAATGCCGGTTTGTTATATAAAATTCGATTGATAACAAAACCGAATATTCCTCTTTCTGCTTACGAAGATTTAAATGCGTTTAAGATGTACAGCTTTGATATTGGTATTCTCCGCAGGATGTCTCGATTGTCACATTCAGCCTATGCCGAGGGTAATAGATTATTCACTGAATTCAAAGGGGCAATAACTGAGAATTATATTTTACAAAGCTTGATGACGCAATTTGAAGATTTTCCAAGATATTGGTCCTCGGGAAATTTAGCTGAGATTGATTTTGTTATTCAGCATGAAAATGAAGTTATTCCAATTGAAGTTAAAAGCGATGAACAAGTCAAAAGTCGCAGTTTGACTTATTACCACCAGAAATACAATCCGCAAATTAGAATCCGTTATTCTTTAAAAAACCTTCAGTACCGAGATGGTTTTTTAAATATTCCATTGTTCCTTTCAGATTATACGAGAGAGTTTCTAGCTTTTGTAAAAATGTAATTCGAAAATCGAAGATTTTATTCCTCCCGATAGCTATCGGGATTCGTAATTCCTACTTCGTAATTTCTATTTCATAATTGGAACTTCGTTGTTAAAATCGTCGAAGACATTCGCGAAGCATTCGCACGAAGTGCATTCGTCCGCAGTACATTCGCCCTTCGGGCATTTTGTTATTGAATAAACAGCATATAACTTGCACATTAAAGTTAGAGTGTTTTCCAAATTCGCGAAATAGGTTTGCTGTATGGAACAAAACCTAATTAAATCTGAAATTAATGTTCGGATATATCTTTATAACGGTCAACAAATAGTGCTTGCTTCTGATCTTGCAGAGCTTTATGGCGTCCAAACGAAAGTTATTAATCAGTCAGTTAAGAGAAATATTTCTCGCTTTCCAGAACTTTTTGCATTCAAAATATCCAATGTTGAGTTACAAGCTCTAAGGTCACAAAATGTGACCTTAGGAAATGATGATTTCCGAAATGTTGGTCAACATTCCAAATTCGGAAATATGGTATTTACTGAGTTTGGAGTGGCAATGCTTGCAACAGTACTAAGGTCGAAATTAGCACATGAAGTCACAATTGAAATTGTAAAAACGTTCGTATCACTTCGTAAACTGATTCCCCATCCTGTTGAAACAACGAATCGTATATCTTCAATAGAAAGCGCTTTAATCAATCAACAAAATCAGATTAGCGAAATTCATTCCGCTTTAAAACAAATGACATTACCCAACTCCGGTATCTTCTTCAATGATCAGAGATTTGATGCGTACGTTTTCAGCAGTGAGATCATTTCAAGAGCCAAGAAATCGATTGTTTTAATTGATAATTATATCGATGAAACCACATTGTTGCAACTTTCGAAAAGAAGTCAAAAGGTAAATTGCATTATTTACACCGAGAGAATATCAGAGCAATTAAACTCGATCTTGAAAAGCATAACTCGCAATATCCTCCAATTGAAATTCGAATTCTGAAAAAGGCTCACGACAGATTTCTAATTCTAGATAAAAAGGAAATGTATCATATTGGCGCATCACTGAAGGATCTGGGGAAAAGGTGGTTTGCTTTTTCTCGTATGGATGGACTTGTTAAAGAAATATTTAATCAACTTCGGTGATCAATTCTTCGAATCAATCTTTCAGATCAATCACTACGTGATCAATTCTTCGAATCAATCTTTCAGATCAATCCTGCGGATCAAACCTTCGGTGAAATCGGAACGATTGATCACGTAGTGATTGAAGGAACGAAGTTCCCTAGGTATTTGTGCGGATTTTTCTAAACCGCAAAACTCTTAAAACCCTTGTTAAATAAGGAAAATCGTAAAAATGAGGGCTGAAAAAACTGCGCAGTTTTTTAGAACGGTAATAATTGGCAATGTTTGGGGTAATTCCGAATAGTGAAGAGATTAAATTTACGAGGCATTAATTTATTCATTCAAATTGAATCAATGAGGAAACTTTTATTTTCACTTGTCATTGTATGTAACGCTTTTCTTGTGCACGCCCAATGGCCGGAATCCCAATGGCCCGAATTTAACCTGGCTCATCCTGTAAGCTGCCAATGGCCCAGTTATAACTATAATCCTCATGGTTATTTTGAGAATGTATTTATAATTGATACTACGCCTAGTTTCTTCAATGGATTTCTAATGTTTGGAAAAGGTTCGTTATGTCATCCTGATTCATGCAGTTTTTACACCCGCTGTTTTGCCGCAAAATGCAATACCAACGGCGATTTGAATTGGTGGAGGCGATATGATAATCCACAAGTTGATGAAGGTCAGGAATGGTTCGATTACCCTCTAGGTAATTTCGGTGGAATGGTGAAGAATCATGATGGTAAAATCGTTTCGACTTTTGAAACATACACCGACAACAATCAAAAGAAAAATTTTTTGGTTTCGATTGACTCAGAAGGTGAAATTCTCAGTCAACGTTTATTCGATACAACATTTGCAGGGTTCAATGCAAGCGGTATTATTGAAGATTTTTCAGACAGCACCTATATTGTTTATGGAGCGCATCAGGACTCCTTAGATGTACTAAACTTCGCAGATCCAAATTCTTTTCTTTTGAAACTCGACAGCTTAGGTAACACTATTTGGTTCAAGACCTATTCAAATACATATAGCGCCTATTCAGTTTTCAAGGCACTAGATGGTGGGTTTTGGTTGTGCGCCAGCACAATACCTATAGGTGAATGTTCAGGAGGCTGGTTTTTAAATACCGATTTCATCTTAATAAAAACTGATGAAGAGGGAAATGAAGAAAGTCGAATAGTCATTGGTGGGCAATGCGGTGGGGAGAGGGCCGAGATATATGAATACGAAGAAGATAAAGTAATTCTTTTTGGTAGAAATACAACAGAGGTGCAGGCATTATCCACATTTTCAGGATTTTTTTATACTGCTCACTTGGAGCAATACAGCAATAATCAACTTTCAATAATGACCGATGTTAAAAAATATCTATCAAGTTACTTAGGAGCTTTTGCAGATTATGTCGCGCTTAATGACGGGACTTTTTTGATATCTGGTGATAATTCTATTAGCTCGAATTGGACAGGTTGGAACGGAGATTATGTAAGGCTAAATGGATTCATTCTGAAACTAACTCAACAAAGAGACAGTCTATGGTGCAGGTCATATAGTTTTTATAATAATACGCCAAATATGCCTGAGGTTTTTGGATTTGCAAAACACCATATCTTAGATACTAAACCTACGCCTGACGGTGGTTTTGTGTGTTGTGGTTTTATCGAGCAAGAAACACAGGATCCTAATCCATTCTTGAAAACCCCATGGATTTTCAAAGTAGATTCTATGGGATGCGTAGAACCCGGATGCCAATACGTGAACGTTGAAGAAATTGTTGTTGGTTTAGAAAACACTATCACCGTTTTTCCAAATCCGGCAACCGATGTTGTGAATCTCTCATTCACCTTTCCAGAAAACTATGTTCCGAGCAATCAGAATGAAATTGTAATCATAGATATGCAAGGTAGAGAAGTCTTGAGAGAAAATATTTTTCTATTCGCTTCTTCAAGCAATACCATTGAAATAAATATTTCTTCGCTCAGCTCAGGAATGTACACACTTCATTGGATAAGCAATAGTGCGTGGTTAGATAGTTCGAAGGTTATTGTGGAATGATGAACTACGTTGTTGGAACTTCGTTGTTGGAACTTCGTTGTTAGAACTTCGTTGTTCCTACTTCGTAATTGGAACTGCGTTGCTTAGAGCTCGCTATGCGAGCGGCATGGGTAATGCCCCCACTGATAGGTGGGGGAGAAGATTTAAGATTTATTTTGATTTTAATGAAAAAAAGTAATATGAAAATACACAGTTGTGGCTCAGTGAAAAGGATTGCCATTGTCTTCTCATTTTCTCTAATCTCGTTAGCCCACCACGGACAATTGTGGTTGGATCTGGATTCAGGATTTAGATGCGGCCCTCATTTCTCTTATGTATATCAACTACTTGCCGATAATGAAAATAAAACTATCACGGCTTGTGGTTTATTACCCTCTCACAATTGTGAGGAGTTCTATGTTCCGGCGATTTGGGATGGAACGGCTTGGAGTAAAACAGGGGTAATGTCAAATGGTGATTTAGTCTTTAACCCAATAATAAAATACAAAGACGAGCTATATGCTGGCAATAATTTCTTTGGGCAATATAAAAATTCTTTAGTTCATTTCGATGGTCAGCATTGGGACACAATTCCAATAGTTTTTTATTCAAGTCTTATTACAGATTTTATTGAATACGATGAAGTTTTATATGGGGCTGGAGGGTACTCTGTCATTAATGGTGACACCTCGGATCTTGCTTTTAAGTATGATGGAAACGAAGTGGAAGTGTTGGTAGATTATCTTGACATCATGGGTAGAGCCAACTGTTTGGCATTTTATCACGACACGCTTTTTGTTGGAGGACGTTTTTGGGACGATCAAAGGAATATCAATCACTTCGCTTCAATCTACGACGGAGATATTCACCAAGTTGGACAAGGCCTAGGGATTGACGCAAATGTTGAGGCTATGGTTGTATACGATGGAAAGCTTTGGCTTGGCGGAATTTTTCATGGAGAATATTTTGGTAGTTCAGGTTATGTCTATTTAATCTATTACGACGGGCAATCCCTTCATCTTGCACCTCATCAAACCAACGGGCGTGTCGTGTCCATGGAAGTATATGAAAATGAGTTGTACCTCGCAGGTTGGTTTTCTGAAATTGATGGAATGGAGTCTCACGGTGTGGCTAAATTGAACCAGTTCGGCAGTTTCGTTCTAAATCCAGATACGATTTACGATTCCTACGATACACCAGCATCTGTTGGGCCGAATATCATCATGGGAATTGCAATTATGAACGATACATTATACATCGGGGGACAGTTTAGTAGAATAGGCTCATGCGATAATCTAAATTCTGTTGCTAAATTGAATATGTCGTTAACCGGGAAATCCATTCCATTGCAATCTAATTTCATCATATATCCCAATCCAACTCTAGGCGAGTTAGTCCTTGAGACCAATAGCTACTTCAATCAATCGGCTCCCATTCGCATGTATGATTCTTCTGGCCGTTTGGTGTTAGAAGACACTTGGTTACTCGGAGAACGACAGAAAAGAATCTCCTTGTCTTCATTCAGTAACGGAGCGTATATTTTGCAATTAGAAACAAACGGAGAAAAGTTGAGTAGGACGATTATTAAGGAATAGAGGAACTACGTTATTGGACATCCTTCGGATCAATCACTACGTGATCAATTGCTCCGCAATCAATCCTTCGGATAAATCGGAACGATTGATCGCAACGCGATTGATTCGAAGAATTGATCTGAAAGATTGATCACCGAAGGTGATTGTTGGCAATATTTTGTTTTTATCGCGTTACTAGTTCGGTGAAAATTTTAAGTAACAGTGAAAATAAACAGGGATTTAATGAAGAATAAAACTTCAATCCAAAGCGATTCATTATTTGGTCATGGCGGGTTGTTAAATAAAAAGATAGCCCCCTACACAAAGTTTTCTGTGGGATTGACTGTCGCTTTGGCATTGGTGGTTTCCGAAAATCAAGTCATTCGAAATATAGGAGTGGGTATTGGTGTCGCTTCGTTTCTTCAGTTGCATGAATAAAATAACACTTTTAATATTCATCGTACTCTCAACTTCCTGCATAAAGGAGTTGGATTACTTGGCCTCGCCATTCACTTCGCAACTTGTACTTTCGTCAATCATCAATCCAGACTCGCTCATTAAAGCACACGTAGGAAAAACCATCGCGATAACCGACACAAGTTCGGCAATCGTTGAGAATGCCGGTGTATTCCTTTTCGAAAACGGAGTGCCAATCGATACATTGGATTATCAATCCGACGGTTGGTATGTGAGCAATGTATATCCGCAAGTGGGCTTCAGTTACAGATTAGAAACGTACCATCCTGCGTTTTCATCGGTTAGTTCTGAATGCACAGTGCCGCCTCCGCCACAAATAAATTCGTTTTTATTCACCGTTGGTGAAACGCTTGATCAGGAAGGGATACCCATTACCCGTTTTACATTAAGGCTGAATGATCCTGACCCTAACATCAACTACTATGAATTGATTCTATACAGCGAAAATCCACTCGATCCCATGATTCAACCAACTCAATTGACGCGCATTACGCAATTGGACGATCCAACATTAATAGCAGATGCCAATTGGAATTATTCCCCAAGTACTCTCTTTTTTTCAGATGCGTTATTCAATGGAATGACCGGGGAAGTTTCATTCAATCTTATGTGGGGTGGATATCCATCCCCAGGTGATCCTCCTTATTACATTGAGCTAAGAAACATCAGTTCCAGTTATTACCAATACTTGAAGAGCTGGTCCGTGCATAGGTTCAACCAAAATTCTACGCAAAACACGCGCGACCCTCTCACGCTTTTGTTTCAGGGTGATCCCGTTGAGCTATACTCCAATGTGAATAATGGCTATGGCATCTTTGGCGCATATAACCAAATACTCAAGGATGCTACGTACATTCCTTAAACGAACGCGACGAATGATGGTAACACGTCTTGTTGTTTTGTTGATTCTCCTTTTTACAGGCTTTGCTGGCTTTGCTCAACAATGTGTTATTCACGGTTATGTCAAAGATGCTACTACCAAAGAATCTATTATTGGCGTCTCCATTTCCAATGCATCGTTTACGCTTGGAACAAGCACGAACAACTTCGGATTCTTCACCATTACTTTGCCACAATGTGAAAGCGATACATTGGTTGCGCGATTTGTAGGTTACCAAGCTCAGCGATTCAAAATTGATACACTTGCGAATGGCCCGATAGAAATATTACTTGCTGTAGAAAACAACATGACAAAGGCAGTGGTGATTACAGACAATAATGATCCCACGCTAACGAATAGGATGAGCCTGCTCACAGTGCCTGTTGATCAATTAAAAAAGATGCCTTCGCTTTTTGGCGAGGCCGATGTGATGCGGGTATTCCAGCTAATGGCGGGTGTGCAAGGTGGAAAAGAAGGGACATCAGGAATTAACGTAAGAGGTGGAAGCCCCGATCAGAATTTGTACTTGCTCGACGATGTTCCTCTTTACAACGTCAATCACATCGGTGGATTCCTTTCGACATTTGATGCGAGCGCCATTAAAAATGTAGAACTCTACAAAGGTGCTTTCCCCGCGAGATACGGTGGCCGTCTTTCTTCCGTATTGGATATACGCATGAAGGATGGAAATATGAAAAAGCGTCAGGGCGAATATGCAGTGGGTACTTTGGCCATGAAACTAAATCTTCAAGGACCGATTAAGCAGGATACTTCTTCCTACTTTTTCTCACTGCGTCGATGTAACTTCGATTTACTCACGCGCCTGGCAGCGCTAATGGGTAGTCA
Organism: Flavobacteriales bacterium; assembly: GCA_947466425.1. Taxonomy (GTDB): domain Bacteria; phylum Bacteroidota; class Bacteroidia; order Flavobacteriales_D; family Sanyastnellaceae; genus CAIZGX01. The sequence goes on along the minus strand of CANIBZ010000015.1, from coordinate 5,073 downwards.
AGGTGACGTGCAAACTGGTTATACCTTTTTTGATTTATATGGAAAAGTAAATACGCTTTTGAATGCCAAGCAACGGCTCTACGTAACTGTCTATGCGGGCAGAGATCGCATTTTTATCAATAGCAATAACAAAGCGGTGAATCCGAGTGAATACTCTTCGAAGTTTATAAGCAATATTGCATGGGGTAACCAAATGGCATCCGTGCGACTCAATCACGTTTTTTCTTCAAAAATGTTTGGCAACACCACACTTGCATTTACGCGCTATGCCTACAACAACAATGTGAGCGGTCAGCAAGCACCTTATGGCAGCAATGACTACGGCGAGAAAACGCGAATACAGTTTACTTCTGGAGTAACTGATTTATTGGTGAAACAAGATTTTACACTTCAAGTAAATGACGGGCATTCACTCCAGTTCGGTGTAAACGTAATTCTTCACCAATTCAACCAAGGAAGAATTAAATACGCGGGTCCGAATGCAGGGACAAACAGTCTTGGTAGTGAGCGAGGAAATAATCTGCTTGGGTTTGAGAATGTGGCCTATGTAGAGGATAACATTAAGTTGGGAGAGAAAACAGGTTTTTCTGTTGGTGTTCATCTTTCGAATTATAACATTCAACGCAAGTCGTTCTATTCTGTTCAGCCACGTTTGTTAGCGCGAAGAAAACTTGGACGACGAAGTGTGGTGAAAGGATCATTCGTGACCATGAAACAATACACGCATTTGCTCAGCAGCAATGGTGCGGGACTTCCTTCCGATTTGTGGATTCCTGCTACAAGCGCGTTGCCTCCAAGCAATTGCATGCAAGTGGCCTTGGGATTGGGCGGCACGCTTTCAGAGGATAAGAAATGGGATTGGTCGGCAGAGTTCTATCTGAAGAAGTATACTAACCTCGTTGAGTACCAAGAAGGAGTTAGTTTTTTTTCCAATGATGAAAGCATCACAGACAAAGTAACAAACGGAGGCGTTGGTCGGGTGGCAGGTATTGATCTTCAACTTCAAAAATTGCATGGACGTACAACGGGTTGGTGTTCCTATACACTCTCTAAAAACGATCGAAGATTTGACAGTTTAAACAATGGGAATTGGTTTCCTTTTCGGTACGACAGGACACATGTGGCCACCGCGGTAATCAACCATGAAATCAATGAGAATATCTCCATATCCGCTACTTGGATGTACAGCACCGGTAGTCCGGTTACATTGGCGCAGCAGCAGTATGGTGCATTCAATTATTTCAACTACCAAAATACACCGCAGGAAACCGAGTCGGTTTTTTCTCCATTCCCTACAGCTCAGATATACAACGGCAGAAACAGTTCGCGTATGCCTGCTTATCACAAATTGGATTTAGCGATTAACTTCACCAAGCAGCTAATGCACGGCAGCAGAACTTGGAATATCAGTATTTTCAATGCCTACAACAGGCAGAATCCGTTCTATTTGTTTTACCGAGTAGACAGAGCCGACCAACGAATTAAACTTTATCAGCTCAGCATTTTCCCTATCATACCATCGGTGTCTTATACGCGTCAGTTCTGAGTTGGAACCTTGAACTATGAAATCAATCACTTCGTGATCAATTCTTCGAATCAATCTTTCAGATCAAACCTTCGGTGAAATCGTAACGATTGATCACCTAGTGATTGATTGCTTGCAATTGATCATCGCAGATGATTGATCACGTAGTGATTGAAGGAACGAAGTTCCCTAGGTATTTGTACGGATTTTTCTAAACTCCAAAATTTCCAAAACACTTGTTAAATAAGGAAAATCGTAAAAATGAGGGCTGAAAAAACTGCGCAGTTTTTTAGAACGGTAATAATTGGCAATGTTTGGGGTAATTCCGAATAATGAAGAGATTAAATTTACGAGGTATTAATTTATTCATTCAAATTAAATCAATGAGGAAACTTTTATTTTCACTTGTCATTATATGTAACGCCCTTCTTGTGCAAGCCCAATGGCCGGAATTCAATCGTGCGCATCCAGTAAGTTGCCAATGGCCGCCTTATAATTACACTGCGCATGGTGCGTTTCAAAATGTTTTTATCGTTGATACTAATCCAGATTGGTTTAACGGTTACTTGGCATTCGGAAAGGGCGTTTTATGCAACCCATTAACGAATTCAAATATTTGGAGAGTATTTTCTTCAAAAGTCTCTACAAATGGTGAATTACTTTTTGAAGCACGTTATGATACAGTTGACATTGACAGGAGTCAATCATGGAGCAATGTTTATGGGTATTGGTGGCCAGGACCGATGATAATGAATGAGGAAAGGGATATTGTAACAACCCTGACTAGCCGAGATAATTCTGTAGGATATGAAGCTGATATAAATTATCTCATAACAATTGGTTTTCTTGGAGAAATAAAATCAAGGTACATTATTGATTCATTAGCATCAAGATATTATGGATTCAGCTCACTATCAGAGGAAATAGAAGATAGTACTTATGTTTTGACGGGCTATTATATGGGACCTGAAAACCCAGATCCTGAAGGTTCTGGTATGCTTATGAAAATAAATAGAACAGGCGGAATTATTTGGCAAAGTAATATTGTAAATTCAGAGGGGACTTTTAGTTCAAAAAGGAGTATGGATGGTGGATATTGGATAATTGCACAAACATTAGTTCTTAATGAGTGTACAAATAGTGATTTTCTAAATACCGATATTTTGCTAGTTAAAACCGATAGTTTAGGTGCTGAAGAAGGTAGATTTACGATTGGCGGAGCATGTTCATTCGAAAATGCAAGCTTAATTGAAATCGAACAAGATAGAGTTGTATTAATTGGTAGAAGCACGGAGGAGTCTACGGATGAATCATTTCCTTTTAAAGGTTATTTGTATTCAACTTTAGTTGAACAAAATGAATCAGGAGAATTGATTGAAACTTCTGAAGCGAAGAAGTATTTGTATACTAAAGATGGTCATTTTGTCGATTTACATAAGTCTTCCGGAGGGCGTTATCTCGTTGTTTGTGATAACCAATTAACACCTAGTCAAGGTTCTGGTCCACAAGGCAGATGGTTAGGAGGAATTTTGGCGTTGTCGCCTGAACGGGATAGTTTGTGGTTTCGGTCTTACAGCTATTTTAATAATTTTCCAATTGAGGTCGGCATGCGTCCTGCCTATCATTATTTATTAGATTCCAAACCTACTTCTGATCGAGGAATGGTTTTATGTGGTTATATTAGACAGCATAGTGGGGAACCAAATGATGGACTTGATACCCCGTGGATCTTCAAAGTAGATTCTATGGGATGCCTTGAACCAGGATGCCAATACGTGAACGTTGAGGAAATTGTTGTTGGTTTAGAAAACACTATCACCGTTTTTCCAAATCCGGCAACCGATGTTGTGAATCTCTCATTCACCTTTCCAGAAAACTACATTCCGAACAATAAGAATGAAATTGTGATTATAGACATGCAAGGCAGAGAAGTCTTGAGAGAAAATATTTTTCTCTTCGCAACTTCAAGCAATACCATTGAAATAAATATTTCTGCCCTGAGCTCTGGAATGTACACACTTCATTGGTTAAGCAATAGTGCGTGGTTAGATAGTTCGAAGGTTATTGTGGAATGATGAACTACGTTGTTGGAACTACGTAATTGGAACTTCGTTGTTCCTACTGCGTAATTCCTATTTCATAATTCCTACTACGTAATTAAAATCGTCGAAGACATTCGCGAAGCATTCGCCAACGGCATTCGTTGAAAACATTCTTTTTCAGCGCTAATAATAAAGGTCAAGAATATGCGAAACTTCCTTCCGCAAATAAGGAAGCTCTTTCCAGATAAAATTCCAGATTTTCTCGTTGGCTAAATCGTCGTAAGAATGAACCACGTCGTTGCGGAGTTCAATAACGCGTTTTGAATTTTTAATGCGCATAACACGCGTGTGATCGACTTTCACAATGTCGTGCATGGCCTCGCCAATAATAATGAGGTCCCGCTCAATGGCGCGACGCATCATTTTATTCGATAAGTATTGCTTGAAGTCTTCAATGGTGAGTCCGGCCGTGAACTCATGAATTTCGTCAATCGACCGAACAATGTCCGAGAGCAAATCGCGAACATAACTATCCATTCTCGAAGCCGAGTTTCTTTGCAAGCTCGTCGCTGATAGCAGGGAATTTTCTTCGTTCAACCAAGAATGAAGTCAATTCAGCGAACTCTTGAAACACATAATGCTTCATAGCGGCTTCTCTTAAATAACCTTTTCCAGTGCTTCCGCCTGTACCCGCTCTTCCGCCAATCATGCGGTGAACCATGTTCATGTGGCGCCATCTCCAAGTAGCCAACAATTCGTCAATGTCTAGGAGTGAGTTGATAATTCTATACGGATTCTGAAGAATCGGATAGTCGCGGTACAACATAATGAAGAGCCCAGCTCTTCTGGCTTTCGCGCTTAACTTTCGGTTTTCAACGGGTTCATTAGACATGAACAATTCATCGAACGCTTTCAAGTTTTGCATTTCCATTTCACTCAATGAAGAGGAATAAGCGCTTCTATATTGCGTGCAAAAATCTTCACTTCCCCAATATTTCTCTTCGAAAAATGGCATGCGCTCTAACCAGTTGTTCACCAATTCCAACAGCGTTGTTTCTTTCGCTAACGTGTAAATCTGCTTCGCGTCTTCACTGCGTAACTGACTAGTGAAATATTCTTGTCCATGACGTTCTTCCACTTTCAATCCCAACAACGTTTCTAAAACTTTGAACTGCATGCTTTGGAATCCGCTTGCCGGACGAAGCATGTCGCGGAAGTCTAAGAAGTCTTGCGCCGACATGGTTTCCAAAATATTGATTTGATCAACCAAAATGCGAAGGATCTCTGTTACACGGTGCATGCGGTTTACAGCGATTTGTAACTCCGGACTGTTGTCGTTAATGTTCTCTTTCGCTAAAATGTCGTACACCGATTTCATTTCGAATAAAATCTGCTTGAACCACAATTCGTACGATTGATGAATAACAATAAACAACATCTCGTCGTGAGCGTGTTTACCTTGTTTATCGCTTTCGAGTTCTTGTGCGTTAAGAACGTCACCCAGTT
>CANIBZ010000014.1 GCA_947466425.1 Flavobacteriales bacterium | reverse complement strand
GACGATGGAGACGGCGATAAAGATCTTTTAATTGGCGTTCAAAACGGATATCTCGTTCGTTATGAAAATGCAGCTTCAACGGCGAATGGATATGTCTTTTCGGATAACGGAGAATTGCTGAAGGACAACAACGGTCTAACCATAGATGTTGGACAATTCGCTACGCCGCAATGGGTAGACTTGAACGAAGACGGACTTTTAGATTTAGCAGTAGGAGAGAAGAACGGGAACGTGAATTATTATGCAAACAACGGAAGCTCAACTGCAGCTTCGTATGTTTTTCAAGAAGACACGTTGGGTGGAATGGTAGCCACGAATATTCTAGGAATATTCGGATACAGCGTTCCGCATTTTTTCAAGAATGAATTGAATGAATGGGAAGTGTTATTGGGAACGGAAACCGGACAAGTCAATCACTTCTCGAATGTATCAGGAAATCTTTTGGGCGACTTCACCTTGGATACAACAGACTTCGAAGGCATTAACGAAGGCGAGCGTTGCGCGGTTTGGTTTGAAGACATTACAGCCGATGGAAAGCGCGATTTGTTCATTGGACAAATAGGAGGTGGACTGGGATTTTATTCAAGTGACAGTATAGTGTCTGTGAACGAATCGCTCTTCAACGACATTCAAGTTTATCCGAATCCGGCTAGCACACAACTGACCATAGACGCCGGATCAAACTGGAACGCTGTTTCAGCTTTGGAATTGTATGATTTAAGTGGAAGAAAGGTTTGGTCTGAACGCTTGAATGCGCGAACCACACTTGTGAATATTTCCAATCTCTCTGAAGGGATTTATATTTTGAAATTGAACGGAACTGCCGTTCGGAAGAAGATTGTAATTAGGAATTAAATTGATCGTTAAATTTTTCTGCAGTACAAATGTGTAAAGGACAATCTTTGAAATCTTTCTTATTGCGCGTAATTACGTGAGTAATTTTTCGATTCGAAAGGGCACAATGAATTTGAACAGCATCTTCGTAATCATCCGTTAGACTGTTAATTCCGGCCAACAGCATGCTTTTGTTTATTTCTATGACTTGAACATCCTCTATTAATTGAAGAACTATTTCTTTAACTACTTTGGGCGGGTAGACTTTGTTCAGGTAATATGCTACACTAAGAATTGTATTGGATGAAGTATAGGTAGTAATTAGTTTTTTCTCTTGAAGCGTGAATAGATCAAGCGCGTGGTATTTATAGGGCATTCTATGAAAGAGCATGTCCATTAAAATATTTGTGTCAATAAATATGTGCTTCATCCGTGTTTTTTTAAAACGTGTTCATACATAATTTGTTTGTGCGATTTCCCTTTAAACTCTTCCGAATTCTCATCGAGTAAACCAACAAGATAGGCCATCGGATGATCTTTGTACTTGCCAGGGTCTTCGTTCTTGCACAGAATTCTTTCCAGCTGCTCGCTGACCAATTGCGACAGACTTTGTTGCGTTTCTTTTGCGTAGACCTTCGCTTCTTCGATAAGTTTCTTGTCCATGATTAAAGTTAATTTAGTCTGCATACGTGTATTTTTTACAAATGTACGTATGGTGTTTTTCCGCAACAAATTTCTAAAGGATTTTCTCGAATCCTTATGCCAAAATCGTATAAATTATATGCTGTTTATTCGGAAAGAAGATTCCAAATCTTGTAGCTCTCTTCTGCCTGAATTTCAAGCATGCTGAGGCCATTGCAATAGCGCGCGCCGCGCGAGATGCCTTCTTGAAGAAAGGCTGTTCTTTCAGGATTGTAGATTAAATCATACAAGACATGCTGATCTGTAAGACACGAATAATCCAAGTCTGGTTTCTCTTCGTGGTGTGGGAACTGACCAACCGGAGTGGTATTCACAATGAGCTTGCACTTCTCGAGCAACAAGGGTGTTACTTGCTCGTAAGAGCAGGTCTGATCATTTTGCGGATTTCGACTTACAAAAAAATAACGGATGCCCAATTCTTTCAATACATAAGCCACCGCTAGCGATGCTCCTCCAGTGCCCAATATGAGCGCAGTTTCCACTCTGTTTTCAATAAGAGGAAGTAGCGTTCGTTTGAAGCCAATGTAATCGGTGTTGTGACCAATCCAACGGTTGTTCTCCTTACTCACACAATTCACCGCACCAATGGCTTTCGCTGCTGGCGTAAGCTCGTCGAGATACTGAATAATTTCTTGTTTGTATGGAATGGTGACATTGAATCCTGCGAGTCCTTGCATTTGCGGCAAGTTTCGAATGTTTTCAATGGAAGCTAATTCGATATTTATGTACCATTCTTCGAGATTCTGCGAAAGGTGCTTCGCAAGGTCCTTCGGAAGGTTCTGCGCAAATTTTTTCTCAAAATAATTCTTCGAAAAAGAATGCGCCAAAGATTTCCCGAGAAGCCCATATGTTCTCATGCCTTCGAGCCGAATTTGCTTTTTAGATAAGCAAATACCATAGGGGCAAGAGAGATCAGAATGATGAGAATGACAACCGCTTCAAAGTGTTTTTTTACGAATTCAATTTGTCCAAGGAAATAGCCAGCGAGCGACATACTTACAATCCAAAGAGCTCCGCCGAAAATATCGTAAGGAAGGAATTTCTTGCGGTAATCCATTTTGCCAATACCCGCAACAAATGGGGTAATGGTGCGCACAATCGGAACGAATCGCGCCATAATAATGGCTTTCGTTCCGTGCTTTGTGAAGAATTCTTCCGTCTTATTTAAATGCTTTTCAGCAATGAGTGGTTTTCCACGGAATTTCATTTCAACGATTTTCGATCCGAAAAACCTTCCCACAAAATAATTGCACTGATCACCCAAAATAGCTGCAGCGATTAACGAAACAATTAGAATGGTGAGACTTAAACTGTTTTGTCCAGCGCACATCGCTCCTGCAGCGAACAACAATGAATCTCCGGGTAGAAAGGGCATGACTACCAATCCGGTTTCAACAAAAATGATGAGAAATAAAATGGCGTAAAACCAAACACCGTATTCATTCAATAAAAGTGGAAGTTCTTCATTCAAGTGCAGAACGAAGTGCAAAAAAGACTGGATCATATCCATATTAAAGTGAGCATTTAATTTCAGGTGCACATTGTTCCGCGTACCCTTGAACACCACCGGCAAGGCTGTAAATAGCGTCTCCAGGGAATTTCTTTTCAATCATATACACCAAAGCATCTGAACGTTTTCCACTGTTGCAGTGGAAGACAATTGGATTTTCTTTGGGAAGGGAAGGGTACTTTTCAATCACATGCTCCATGGGAATGTGCATTCCACCAAGGGTACAAATAGCCACCTCGTATTCTTCACGAATATCTACCAACAAGTGCGGCTTGTTTTCGTTTTTCCAGTTGAGTAATTCTTCAGGCTGCAGATGTTGCATATTATCCTTTCATTTTAGAAACGATTTCTTCGGGAAGGTAATCGAAGAAGGTATCTCCACGCAATCCCATACGCAAACACTCCAATGGAATGGTTTCGTTCTCTGCTATGTTTCCGAGGTTTACGTTTGCTCCGCAATGTTTAATGAAATAAACTTGCTGCGCTTTCTTCGGTGCTTCCCAGATAATATCGTTTCCGTTGATTTTTGCTAAAATTTTATTGATAAGCATCACGTGCGCTTGTCCGCTTGGACGATAGATTCCAACCGTTCCGCTTTCGCGTGCTTCAGCTATTACTTTCCAAGAACCAGCATCCAATTCCGCTTGCATCATCTTAATCCATTTAGCAGGACTAATCAAAATCCCTTCTTCCTTCGATCCCACTTCAGAAAGGACTTTGTAGTTCTTCGCGTATTCTGTGATAAGTGCACATTTCTTTTTGTGATCCAACGCCATGCTTCCGTCAGAAACTTCAACCATTTCTATTCCAAGACTGTCGATGTATTTGCGATACTTGTCTAACTCTCCGCGCACATAGCACGCTTCGAAAAGCGTTCCCCCTAAATAAACTTTGATTTTCGCGTCGTGATACAACTTCACTTTTTCTTTCACTTGGGTTGAAAACACAGATGTTCCAAATCCAAGTTTCACCATATCTATATATTCAGAACTGCTCGAGATCATTTCTTCGGCCTGACGAAGAGAGATTCCTTTGTCCATAACCATCGTAAGTCCGAACTGACGTTCTTTCTTTTCGCGGCTAGGCATGTGGCTTAGTTGAATGTTCATAGTTTCTAATTTTGTGCGAATATCGGTTAAATTTACTTAGTGTGAAAATTACACTAACCCGAGGTCGCTTTTTAGTTGAATGTAAAACGGTAATTGAAGAATTTTTGGGTAGTATTCTTCTAACTCGGAGAGTTGTGCGCTTTCATTTTGCATAAGGTAGTGAAGAAGTTCTTGTGCATCTTGAATTTTTCCTAATTCCACCAAGTAAACTGCTCTTCGGTATCCTATATCTGGATTCGACAAATGAACCAAAGTGGCTTCTAGCATGGTGTCTAATGCTTTTTCATTGTTTCCGTATTTGAAAAACGCATCGGCAAGGGCCATCCACGTTTCTTCGTTTTCAGGAAATTCTTTCACTAATTTTTCTCCGAGCGAAATAGACTCCGCGAATTTTTCCATCTTCACCAACACTTCCATTTTGTAAATGGCGTAGTCGGGGTTCTTCGATTCTAAATCAATGGCTTTGTCTAAGAATGGAATGGCTTCTGCCAATTTCCCTTGAAGGTCCATGACAACACCAATTCCCAAATAAGCATCGGCCCAATATTCATCGGTTTCAATGCTCTTGTGGTAGTAGAAAAGGGCTTTGTCGTAGTCGTTCAGCTTCTCGAAACACTCTCCCACGTGACAGAAAATAGGAGCCTGAGGAGGTTCATGCACATAAGATTCTTCGAGCACTTCAAGCGCTTCGGAATATTTTTCTAATTTGAAAAGTGCATGCGCCTTGTTGTAATAGGCAGGGGCGAAGTCGCTTTGAATGGCTAAACAATAGTCGTAGGCTTCAATCGATTCTTCTGAACGATCAAGCTTTTGAAAAGCGTTGCCCAAGTTGTACCAAGCGGCAAAACTATAAGGGTGCTCGTCTATGAATTGCTGGAAGTATATCGCGCAAACGGCGGGTAATCCAGCCAATTCAAAACAGTAGGCAATCTCGTAAAGAAGTGTTTCATTTTCAGGACTGCGCTCGATTCCCTTTTTCAGAGTGTCAATCGCTTTTTCGTATTGCTCGAGGTTCTCATACTCCAAAGCAATCTCTAAATACACATCATCTATTTCTTCTTCCGAACAAATGAGCAATGCGCGCTTGTAATATTGAATGGCTTTGTTGTGTTCGCGCAATTGGCTGTAAACAGCAGCCATGGTCAACAACATTTCTTCGTTGTTCGGTTCGAACTTTTCGAGGACTTTTAAACGAGAAAGAGCTTTCGACAATTGACCAATGCCGGAAAGAAGTTGAACTTCTTTGATAATTAATGCAGTGTTGTCTGGAAATAGCGAATAGGCGTATTCAAGCGCCTTAATGGCTTTTTGATAGCTAAGGTTGGCTTGGTAACCGTCGATGATAGCTTCAAGTTGTTCAACATCGAAGTAATACGATTCGTTTTGTTGAATCATATGCTCGAAACGCGAGATAAGGTCTCCTGTGTTGTGGTAATCTGATGGGTCGTCGCTCATTGAGTAATTTCAGAGTTCAAGTCAAAAATAACCAATTATTCGTGGGGTTTCCGATTAATATTTGAACACGTAATACACGATTTTAATGTATTCGTTGAAGGTTGTAATGAGTCCAGCTTCGAAGGTCCACCACGACTGCGCCCTAAAGTCCTTTGTTTCAGTGCCGAAGAAGTGGACGAGTATACCTTTTTCTCGAAATTTCTTCCCAAAGACCATGCTCATTCGGTGCAAATGAAAATCACTGCTAACCACTGAAATTTCTTTCAAATTGTGAGTTGTACAATAAGCTAGAATCTCTTCCGACTCTTCGAACGTGCTGGTGGCCTTCCCCAATTCTGTTACACGAAGTGAATCGACCCCCTGTTCAATCATACATTTTCGAGTAAGCAGGGAAGATGTGAAGTTCAATCCCATTGCTCGCATTTCATTTAATGTATCTCCGCCGCCGGTGCATACAAATTGAGCGGTTGGAAATTCTTGCGCAAGCAACGCGGCTCCTTTTCCTCGCTCGAATCCATTTCCACCTAAAACAAAAAATGTTTGGTTGGAAGGAGTGACAGCGGCGGATTCAGCCACGGTTAAGAAGTTTCCAATTCCTGCTAGAATTGAATTTCGATAAATAAAAAATAAAATGAAAAGAGAAATCGTTGAAGCAATAAGAATCCATTTCCAAACCCGATTGATTTGCTTCAGCGTGGGTGCCGATTGAAAATAGGTGTATGTCTGATTGTCTTGAAATTTCAAACCGGAAAAATTATTCCACTAAGATAATGTTTTCGCCAAGCATATTGGAATAGTTGGAGGGAGCTTCTAAATTCAATGCTTCGTGAACCGCATTGAGTTCCGACTTTTTCATTTCGAAATTATTCTGATAGGCCGTTGTGTTGAACCACTCGGTTGCAGCAGCCGTAGAAATTTCGAAGCGATTTGAAACGCGGAAAATATTTTCCTTTTCGCTCATGAAGGCTTCACAGCGATCATTCATCAATTGCAAAACTTTTTGAATGGATTCGCTTTTTTGCGAAATGGCGTTGTTATTCGCAACCGCTACGAATCCGCACCAAGGCGCATGAAACGTATCTAAGAAACACAGATGTCCTTTTTTAACGGAAGGAATAGACGTGTACTTTTCCCAATAAAAATAATCGGTTTCGCGATTTTTTAAACTTTGAATCGCATTGTTCAAATTAGCAACTTCCACATACTGATCATCGGCCGGATGAAAGCCCAATTGCTTCGCGTGAATGCGCGCCATCAGATGTGAGCCCGATCCTTTGCGAGAAATAGCATATTTTCTAGTGTGACTTGACGTAATCTTCGGCGTGTCGTCGTATCCACCGTATATGCCCCAGGTTAACGGAGTCTTGGTGTAGACTTTCACAATACGAGCGTCGAGTCCGCGATGAAAGGCGCTGACAAATCCTTCGGTGAGCATAAGCGCAACGTCGAGGTCACCCTCTTGAAGCGCTTCGGTCATGACGCCCGTTCCTCCGGCGAAGTAGGTCCAAGACACTTGAATATTCAAGGTGCTGAAAACGTCTTGCTCCAAAGCAAGTTGCCAGGGTAAATTGAAGTGTTCAGGAACACCTCCAATACGAAGAGTAATTTTGTCTTTCATGTTAGTAGCTGCCGTTCCACTTCCTTAGGAACCACTCAATACTGAGCAACGACAAAAGTGCAACTAAAAGAGGCGCCCAATCTATGAGTTCTCTCACTTTTTTCTCTTCGAAAGAAACGCTTGTAATTTCTTTTCTGTTTTTGATTTCATTTACGAGATTATCAAGCGCAGTTGCATTGAATCGTTTTCCGTTGGTGCTAGAAGACAGTTGTTCTAACAACTGGAAGTCTGCAATTGTTCGTGCTGTTTCAACAGAAATGTTGTTAACGGTGAATCCTCCTGACTTGGTGAATTCTGTAGTTCCGTTGAATGCCTTCGCTGTATAGGAATAAGCGCCAGGAGGAAGGAGTCCAGCATTCAATTGGTAACCGGTACTTGAAGGAGAGAATTGAAGCGACTGCGATGAATTATCTGGGTACTTCAGTTGCAAGGTCACTTGCTGATCTAGCACAGGCATAAAACTTTCGTCGTACAATTCGGCATTGAAATAAACCATTTCATTTTCAGCGAAATTCTTCTTGTGTTGAATGCGGAATTTTTCTTTATTCTCCTTCACGCCCATAAACTGAACTGCTTGCTGTATGAAATGGTTGAACACCTCGTGCGTTTCTTCCATTTGATATAGAGCAATCTTCCATCTCCAAATTCCTTCACCTGAAAGCACGGCAACACGATGCTCTGGTGTTCCTCCGAAGCCAAGCAAAGGCACGTCGGTTGATATTTTTCCAATGCGTTGGGTGAGCAAGGCTTGTACTTCAGGCGCTACCGAATAATTTCCGAAAGGCACGGCCAATGGAGGAAGTAGAGGTAGGGCTTGTGCGAATTCATTCGATAAAGAGAAGAAACTGAAAGAAGAATTCAGTGAGGCATTAATGTCTGAAAGTTTCGATTGATATCCGTTCAACGAAAACCCACTTCCTAAGGCGTTGAACGCGTTGAAATCAGTTTGCGCACCCAGCACAAACCAACAAGGAATTTTCGATTTGAAGGCTTCTTGAATCACGTTGTTTCCTCGCCCACCCAATGCTGGAATTTGATAGCCAATAAGCATGTCGAATTTGTTCACGTTATCCGTGAATAGATCAACCGTTTGAACAGTTACTTCGTAATTTTCTTGAAGTCGAAGGGCCTCTGCAATGGCAGTAATATCTGGATGAGGGGAATTCGCAAGAATTAATACTTTTTGTCTGTTGTCAATGACTTCGATGTACACTTGCTCGCTGTTGTTGCGAATGTTGTCTTCGTTGTCAATGGCTTGAATGGTTACGGTGTAGGCATGAATGCCCACTTGGTTAGCGGGTAAAGAGAATTCAATGTTTTTAAATTCTCTTTCGGAAGAAAAACTTATGCTTTGTGAAGCAAGCTGAACACCATTTTTTGAAACGGTAACAACTGTGCTTTTTCCGAGTGCTTTTCTTCCTTCTATATTTAATCGAACAGGGAAATCATTTCCGAGGTAAGCAATTTTATTTGCACTCACATTCGAAATTAATAGATCGCGATGCAGTGTTGTGTCTCCTACACCTACGGTAAATACAGGTATGTTGAGTTGTTTCAAAATGGAAACTGGGTGAGGACCTTTGTTGTAAAGTCCGTCGCTTGCTATAACTAGAGCAGTCAAGTTACGTCCACTGAAACGCGCGTCTATTGAGCGTTGTAATTTTCCAAAGTGTGTGATTTGATCGGAAAAGGTTGCGTCGTTTCCGTTTGACACGTTATCTCCGAAAAGCAATGGAACCACTTCGTAATCGGTCCCTAATTTTTCGGTAAGCGCCTTCCAGTTATTTAAAAAATTGGTTCTTACTTCATTCGAATCTTTGGTGGAAACCATAGACTGACTGTTATCTAAGGCCAATACAACAACTGGTTTTTCAACGCGTGTTTCTGATGTTTCTATTAACGGTTGAAAAAGAAGAAGCACAAGCAGCGCAACTACAATGAATCGCAAGCTTGAAAGCAAAAGTTTAAATTGGAACGACCATGATTCTTTCGAATTTCCTAAAAAATAAAGAATCCCAGCGTAGGCCAATCCTACCCAAACACAGAGGCTCAAAAGCCATGGAGATGCTTGAGTGATTAGGTGCGCCATAGTTTACATGTGCATACCGCCACAAACGTGTAAGGTTTGTCCGGTTACGTATGAACTTAATTCAGATGCTAAGTAAAGTGTTGTGTTTGCAATATCGGTTGGTGTTCCACCGCGTTTCAAAGGAATGGTGTTTCTCCATTCTTCTACCACTTTCGGATCTAACTTTTCAGTCATCTCCGTTTCAATGAATCCAGGAGCAATGGCATTGCAGCGGATGTTGCGAGAACCTAATTCTTGCGCAACACTTTTCGTGAATCCGATCATACCTGCTTTCGATGCTGCGTAGTTGGCTTGTCCGGCATTTCCAGTAACACCTACAATAGATGTCATGTTAATGATTGAACCGCTGCGTGCTTTCAACATAGGTTTAATTACCGCTTTCGTTAAGTTGAAAACAGATTTCAAGTTCACGCGAAGGACTTCGTCCCATTGCTCTTCGCTCATGCGCATGAGCAAGGTGTCGCGCGTGATTCCTGCGTTATTCACTAAGATGTCAACAGTGCCGAATTCAGCAACCACTTCATCTACCAACGTTTGCGCTGCGTTGAAATCCGATGCGTCGCTTTTATATCCTTTTGCTTTCACGCCTTTCGCAGCCAACTCGGCTTCGAATGCGCGTGCTTTTTCATCTGATGATGCGTAGGTGAATGCTATGGTAGCGCCTTGGTCGGCGAACACTTCAGCAATTCCTTTTCCTATTCCGCGAGATGCGCCAGTAATGATAGCGACTTTTCCTTCTAATAATTTCATGATAAACTATTTTTACAAATCTACTGCTTCTGCTATTAATTCAGCAATGTCTTTCACTGCAATGGTATGCTCTTGTTCGAAGTGCTTCACGCCATCGGTCATCATGGTGTTACAAAACGGACATCCGGTTGCAATAACGCTAGGCTTCACAGCCAGCGCGTCTTCCGTGCGTTCAACGTTAACTTCTTTGATTCCTTTTTCGGCTTCTTTAAACATTTGCGCACCTCCCGCACCGCAGCACAATCCGTTGGTTTTGCAACGTTTCATTTCAACCAATTCCGCATCGAGTGCTTGAATCAGTTGGCGAGGCGCTTCGTATTCTCCGTTTCCTCTTCCGAGGTAACACGGATCGTGGAAGGTTATTTTCTTTCCTTTGAATTCTCCGCCTTCAATCTTCAATTTTCCGGTATTCAATAATTCTTGAATGAGTTGGGTGTGGTGAACCACTTCGTAGTTTCCGCCCAATTCAGGATATTCATTTTTTAATGTGTTGAAGCAGTGTGGGCATCCGGTAACAATCTTCTTCACTTCATAGGCATTCAAAACACTAATGTTTTGCATGGCCATCATTTGGAAGAGGAATTCGTTTCCTGCACGCTTTGCTGGATCTCCGGTGCATGATTCTTCAGAACCTAAAATGGCAAACGAGGTGTTTGTGTGGTGAAGAATTTTTGCAATGGCTTTGGTAATTTTCTTTGCGCGGTCGTCGAAACTTCCTGCACATCCCACCCAAAAAAGCACTTCGGGTGTTGTTCCTTCGGCCAGGCAATCGGCCATTGTACGTATCTTGAAATCCATGTTGTTCGAATTATTCGTTTGTCCAGTCTGCACGGTTCATAGCACTCATAGCCCAAGGTGCTCCATTGTTCTCCACATTGTTAAACATTGAAGTAATGCTGTCAGGCGATTTCGATTCTTCCATGATTAAGTATCTGCGAAGATCTACAAGCACCTCCATGGGGTTAATGTTTATTGGGCAAGCGTCTGTGCAAGCATTGCAAGTTGTGCATGCCCAAACTTCTTCTTCTGAAATGTAATCGCGAATTAAACTTTTTCCATCTTCTACCCAAACACCATTGTTTGCTGCTTTCGCATTTCCAATTTCTTCCATGCGATCACGAACGTCCATCATTACTTTTCGTGGAGAAAGAAGTTTGCCTGTTTGGTTCGCTGGACAAACAGAAGTACATCTTCCACACTCGGTGCAGGAGTAGGCGCTGAGAAGTTGTGTCCGTTGCATGTCTGAAACATCCTTCACTCCGAAACGACTAAATTCAACAGGCTCCACAACCGCGTTCGGATCGAGCATAAGTTTCACTTCATTCGTAACAGCTTTGTCGTTCGATAAATTTCCTGGCGATTGCAATTTGCTAAAGTAGGTTGTTGGAAAGGCGAGGAGAATGTGCAAGTGTTTTGAAAAAGAGAGGTACACAATGAATCCGAGTATTCCTACAATGTGGAACCACCAACAGAAATGACTAAGACCTTCCAACGCTCCGGTTGATAAAGGCTTTAAGAAAGGCTGTGAAATTTGACTCACCCAGAACGAAGGCACACGCGCAGGCGTTGCACTGCGAACAGTCAACAAGCTATCGGCAGCATTCATGATTAAGAACGCCTTCATTAAAAGGATTTCTGTAATCAAGATAATGTTTGCATCGCGCTTCGGCCATTGCTTTATTTCTGGAGATTGGAATCGCTTGATCTTCCCGAAGTTTCTTCTGATTAAAAAAACGACACAAGCGATAATTACCAATCCCGCAAGGACTTCAAACAGATTAATGAGGAGTCTGTAGTAGCCTCTGAAACCAATGAAAGAACGGTGTTCACCTGTAAGTCCGTCTACAATAATTTCAATCAATTCAATATTGATAACGACGAAACCAACGTAGAGAATGAGGTGCATGAGTGCCACAAACGGACGCGAAAACATTTTGCCTTGTCCGAAAGCCACGAGTATCATGGTTCTTAGACGTTCGCCTTTGCGGTCGGTTTCGGGACCTTTTTGTCCGAGTAAAATGTTTCCCTTTACAAACTGATATCTTTTGAAGATGAAGTATCCGGCTGTGGCCAGGAGTAAGGCGAATATGATTTGAGAGATCATAAATGATTTCGATTTTAAATTGAAGAATTACTTACCACCTTTTTCTTGAATCATCTGATCAATGATTTTTTTCATGTCTTCCAATTCTGATTTAGAAAACTTATCGGCGTCGCGTCTTCCAAACAAAGAGAAGCCAACGTAACTCTTCGGGTGGTTGCGCATATCGTCGAGAAGCAAGTCTAAACTATGAGTTGCGTTTACCAATTCGTGATGCAGACTGTCGTTGTTCACGAGTTTGCCGAGGGTGCCCTGTCCGCTGTTCACCTTTGTCATCACTTCTTCGAAATGTCCCATGGCTTTATCCACTTTGAATAGCGTTGTGGTTAAGCGAATGCGCGATAGTGTGTCTGTGAATTGAGAGATGTTTTTGATTGCGAGATCAATTTTTGAGTTGTTCGCTTTGAGTGTATTTGTCAAGGTCTGCGCGTTGCTTATGATTTCAGAAATTCTTCCGCCATTGCTTGCTATAAGTGAGTTTAGATTCCCAGAGGTAGATTCTAAATTGTTCATGGTGCGTTGCAGCGAGCTGAACAAAGAAGGAAGCCCTTCTGCTCCGGAATTGTTAAGTGTGCGCTGAAGACTGGTGAGAACGCTATCGACACCTTTGAATATTTCAGCAGATTTTTGTTTAATGGGGTCTATTTCATTTTTTAATGTCTCGGCAAATCCTTTTTCAATACTGGCGATTAACGTGTCTTTTGTGCTAGCCATAACAGAGCTGTCGCCCAAAACAATTTGAATGGCTTTTCCTCCAAAAAAGTCGGAGTCGTATATTTTCAATTCAGAATCTTTCGGAACAGCAACATCAGCATCGTTCAATACCACCTCAACGACTAATCGTCCTGAACCGTTCGATTCAAGTTCGATGCTTTTTACAATTCCGATTTTAAAGCCGTTAATGATTACTGGGCTTGAAACTTCCAAGCCTCCAATTTCCTCGTAAATGGCGTAATATCTCGTTTGAGTTGAAAAAATATTTACGCCTTTTAAAAAACTTACTCCGAAATAAACAAGGGCGAGAATAACAATAACTACTGCTCCTATAACAACTTCGTTGCGTGCTTTTTTACCGCTCATTTCTGCATTTTTTTAAGGGCCTCTTCGTTGCTGATTCGGATGCCGTTTTCAAAGGCTACAACGAATGCTCCGCTGAATCCAGCATCGCGAAGAATTTTTTGATTCTTCTTGGCGTCGTCTAAACTTTGGGTACATCCAACCAGGTACTTGTGAGTGCCGTTGCTAAGGTATTCCTCAAATCTTTCTAAACCTTTAAATTGCTTTGATTTTTTTTGAAGAGGGGTGGCAGAACTCAGAATCTGAACCTTGTATGCCACCTGTTCAACAGGAATCTCTTCCCAAATAAGTCCGTCGAATATGTTTTGGGGAATAATTTCCTCTTTCTGAACAGCAACAGGGGGGAGGTTAGTCGGCGCAATGTTGAAAAGTTTGCTTTGGTAATCGACAAAGGCGCGGTATACGGCAGAGCTCAATTCATCTTTTGCGGCCTGACTTTGCAGGTAATCCTCTTCTTTGTGGTTGGAAAGGAATCCCAACTCAATTAAGATACTTGGCATGTTGGTGAATGTAATGACGTAATAAGGTGCTTGCTTCACGCCACGATTTTTTCTTCCCAACTTTACAAATTCATCTTGAACGTTTTTCGCGAGAAGAATACTCTTGTCCTGGTAGATATTTTCTCGAAGACTCATGGCAATGTACGTGTCTGGATTGTTCGGGTCGAAACCGTCGTAGTCTTTCCCACCGTCACTTTCCAAATAGATGGAAGCGTTTTCACGCATGGCGTTGCGAAGACTCTCTTCTGATTTGTGCAATCCCATCACGAACGACTCGGATCCCGAAGCTTCGGCATTTGGATTGGCGTTGCAATGAATGCTAATGAAGAGGTCGGCGTTGTTGGTGTTCGCTATTTCAACGCGACGTTTGAGGGTAGGGAAGGTGTCGCCTGTTCTTGTATAAACGACTTTAACGTTGGGGTAATTTTCCTCGATAAGCTTTCCCACTTTTAACGTAACATCAAGGGCAATGTTTTTTTCGGAAGTCTTGTAGCGTCCTGTGCCCAAGGTGCCAGGGTCGGTTCCACCGTGTCCGGCATCTAACACAACAATAAACTTTTTATCCGTTGTTTCTACTTTCTTAGAAATGCGATAGGCCGTTCCCAAAGTGAAAACAAGAGCGAAAATAAAAATGTACACTATTTTCTTATGCATCTGCTGTATGGGTTTATTATCTCGAATGTTTAGCATAGCTTTGACACGTAAACGCAATTTAAACAAAACTATTTTTCTTTGTGAAGGCATGAACTTCAGATGCGCTCTAATTTTCACGTGTACGGTGTTGATAAGCTCCTTATTGAACCCGCTTTCTGCGCAGTCTGATTCATTGTCGCCTATGCCTGTGGATACCCTTTATTTTTCTTCTGAAGATCAGGCCATGGAGGAAGTTCACTATTTCGGGAAGGACAGTACAGTGATGGATTTGATCAATGACCGCGTGTATTTATACGGATTGGGGTCATATGTGACATACGGAGATTTAGAGTTGAAGGCCGGATACATAGCGTTTTCATTGACCGACAACATTGCATTCGCGAAGGGTTTCAAAGATTCGGTGGGTGTTTATACAGGAAAGCCCGTTTTTACTCAAGGAGAAACTTCGTTCGAAGAAGATTCGTTGGGATATAATTTCAAATCGAAGAGGGGAATCAGCTACGGTGTCCGCACAGAAGAGGCCAGTGCTTATTTGCACACTGCCATTTCGAAGATGCAGGTAGACAAGACCATTCACATTCGGAAAGGAAAATTCACCACGTGTTCGAATCCGAATCCGCATTTCCATTTTCAATTGTCGAAGGCCATTATTATACCGAATGAAAAGATTGTGAGCGGACCACTCTATTTGCAGTTCAGAAAAGTGCCTGTGCCTTTGGGATTGCCTTTTGGATTCTTTCCGAATAAAAAAGAGAGTACTTATGGCATTTTAATTCCTGGATATGGAAACGGAAGGGCGAAGGGATTCTTCGTTCAGAACTTGGGATACTATTTCCCCATTAACGATCACATAGACACGAAGCTTTTGTTTGATGTTTATACGGGCGGGTCCTGGAGCATTAAGAACATTACGAGTTATAAGAAGCGATATAAGTATCAGGGTTCATTCAATATTTCGAGAACCATTAACAAGACTGGTTTCCGCGAGTTGCCGAATTATGTGCAGCAGTCGACCTTCAACATTCGATGGAATCACTCGCAAGATCCGAAGGCTCGTCCGAACGAGTCGTTCAATGCGAATGTGAATTTAGGAAGCTCTCAGAATTTCAGAAATAACTTGAATGCTACGCAACAAGACTTCTTAACGAGCACCTTCAACTCTGCGGTGCAATGGTCGAAGTCGTTTCCAGGAAAGCCTTTCTCGTTGGCGCTTTCAGCGAATCATACGCAGAACACGCAGTCTCGATTGGTTCAGATTACCTTGCCATCTGCGGCGTTCAACGTGTCGCGTATTAATTTGTTGAAGAAGGTCTTTCCGAAATCTCCGATTGGAATTAATGCCTCGGTGAATACCGAGCAGCAGTTGTCGGCTTACGAGCAACAGTTCGGCCAGTTAACTTTAAGTCAATTGTTGAACAAGGCTACGAGTGGTGTCCGCATGAACAGCACCGCGAGTACCTCTTGGAAGTTGGGACAGTTTTTAACGTTGAATCCGAGTGCAACCTTCACGGGTTACGGGACTTGGAAAGTGGTTTCTCCGATTAACGATGCGCAATTGGATACGGTTGCTGGATTCAAAGCAGCGGGGAATTGGTCTACTCAGATTTCAGCGAACACGCGTATTTACGGGACTTTTGTGAGGAAGGGAGCGAAGAAGTTGAAAGCGGTTCGACACATGATTCAGCCGAATGTGGGGTTCTCTTATACACCTTATCAGAATTTTCAGCAGTTCGGCTATTACGGAGTGAACGGCGAGTTCTTGGGGTATTCGGCGTTTGATGCGGCAAGGTTTGCACCCACGAGTTCTTCTCAGACAGCGAACATGAATTTTTCTATTAATCAGAATATTGAAGCGAAGGTTCGCGATGAGTCTTCAGCGAAGGTTTCGTTCAAGAAGGTGAAGATCATAGATAGTTTTAGAACGAGCGCCTCGCGCAACTTCATGGCCGACTCGTTGCAATGGAGCAACGTGAATTTCTCGGCCTTTACATCGGTTGGAAAATTCTTAACCTTGAACTATTCATCTTCTTACAGCATGTACGATCGCGATTCGTTGGGACGTAAGATTGATACGTTTTTGAATGAATCGCGAAAAGGAATTGCGCGCATGGAGGGGACTAATTTGGCGATGGGCATTGTTGTGCGCAGCAAGCAGGCGAAGCCCAGTACGAATCAGACAGCGGGTAATCCGGCGGTTACGCCTCAGCAACAAGAGATTCTTTCTACCAACCAGTCGACGTTGATCGACTTCAATGTGCCTTGGAATTTGAGTGTGAATTACAATTTGCGCATGAGTAAGAAATGGTTGGTTGATCAACAGCGCGACAGCTCGATCTATACGCAAGCGGTGACGTTTATGGGCGATGTTGCCTTCGCGAAACGCTTGGCGTTGAGTTTCAACGGCGGATACGATTTCAATTCGAAGAAGATGACTACGACGACCATTGGACTTCACGTAGATCTTCACTGTTGGGAGTTAAGTGCGAACGTGGTACCGTTCGGACTTCGTCAGAGTTATTACATTCAGCTGAATATTAAATCGCCTTTGCTGCAAGATCTGAAGTTGCAGAAGCGCGGGAATTTGGGAGAGGATTATTTGCTCTATTAGAGCAAGAATGTGCGAAGCGCGAATGTTACGGAGTAACGAATGTCCTGCGGACGAATGCTTCGCGAATGCCTCTGGCGAATGTCTTCGACGATATAGCAACGCAGTTCCCACAACGTAGTTCCCACAACGTAGTTGAAACAACGCAGTTCATCAGTAAGCCGGAAAGGGGTTGAGAGAATAGGTAAGAATTAGCTGGGTAAGATTGTTTGGAGGGCGAATGAATGGTTAATTAATTTTTTGATTAATAATACTCGTATTGCCTTTCATCTATCCAATAAATTTCGCCATTTATATAAGTGGTTTTTTTTGTCCAATTTGATTTGTCATCATAGGCATAAGCATATACATTGACTTTTTTCTCTGCGCCGAATTTGTCGTATTCGACATATTGAATTTTATTTCCATGAATGTCATTTGTAAATTTTAAACTAGTCGAATCTTGCGGGTCAAAAACCTCAATCAGTTTTCCGTCTTGGTATGTGGACTTATGCCAAAGCCAAAGGGCACCATTTGAATAAAAAGTTTTAGATTCGATTCTGTCGCTGGTTGAGTTGTATTCATAAAGAGAGTAGGAATCTAAATGTCCACCAAAAATAAAGTATTTCTCTTTTACAACATTTCCGCGCGAGTCATATTTATAGGTTATATAGTCTTCAAGTTGATCATTTAGGTCAAACCTATTTTCCCTTACCTTATATCCTTTTTTGTTAAATTCAAAGATTGTTTTAGTTGGTTTCAGTTTGTCATTTTTGTGGGCAAAGGTATAGCCAAGAGCTTTTCCTTTATTGTCGTAGTTTGTAGTTTGGATGTAATTGATCTCATTTGTGCCCTCTTTTACAAAAATACCTGTCTCAATAATTTTTTTGACATTTCCGCGGATGTTCACTTTTTCCAGGTCTGATTTACACTGTGGGTAAGAAGAGTGGAATAAAACAACAAGTGTAAATGTGAGAATTAATTTAAACGTTTGTTTCATTTTTCTAGGTTGTGTGTTTTCTGTTGATGTTAATGATTTTTATTTTTTTGGAGATGTTGCAAGATTTGAGGAATGTCATTCATTGCGGAATGCACCATTGATAGATCTTGCTTGAATAATTCCATACTCTCTTTAACAGGAATATTCATATTGAGGTCGAATGCGGTGTTTTCTAAATTCGTGTGAAGCAGAACACACATATTGTTTTTCTCACAGATTAAATATTGAATCGAAGAGTTTGTTGCGATTTGAATTATTTCAGGAGGAACAAACTCAGCTAAGTTGCTGCCTTTTGTTTCGGCTTTTGACTTACTTAGTATAACTTTAAGAACAAAATCATTGTAAAGTCGAATTAGAAATTTTTGTTTGTGAATTTCTCTATTTTTTACTTTTTTTTCTGTTTCAGGCTGCTGAACTTCAAATACAGTGGTAGCCCATGAGTTCTCTAAAATATTCTCAAGACAAATGACAATACCGTCAAAAAGTTCTTTTTCTATAGCTGTTTCATACTTCGTTTTTCCGTCTCGAGTTATAATTTTTTTTTCACCTTTGAAGTCAATTACTCCCTCATAAAATTCAGCCTTGATGTTGTTTATTTCCCAAGTCATGTTATCTGTTGCTGTCATCTGAATGGAAAATCGTTTGTTTTCAAAACCAGGTGATGAAGCATGGTCCTCCAAAGATTTAGTAACCCAATCTTTGATACTTTCATCTTTTGCAGCGAGCTGAGTATACAATAGTTGGTTTATTTCAGAGCCACCTGTTTGTCCGCGAAATTTGGACAATGTGGCATTAAATGATGGAGCGAGTTTAGTAAATATGTTTCGCTTAAAATAGAAGCTGAGCTTGTATTGTAAAATGAAATAGGGTGTCATTACCACAAGGTAAATTACTACGGAATATATTATCCAAGTGAAGAAGGCAGGATCGTCAGATTTCATGAAACTATTTAGAAATCGAATTGCCGGAGAAAAAAAAGACAGCACTTGTAATAGAAGAAATGACGTCCAATAGATTAGAGAATAGACGAACTCAATCGCAATAAACCAGGAGAAATTAATGATAAATAAAGGCTTAAGCCAAAGTCTAAAGAATTCTATAGTTTTGACGCCAACATTAAATGAAAATACAGATTTGAGAAGCACATAGGTAACAACCCAGTAGGTGATAAAAATACCAGCCATGATGACTAAGGTCCAAGAAATAAGATTTACCATAATTATTTTATAACGAATTATTTATTTAGAAGCGAATTAAGACAAAGAAGATTTGATTTGTTATTTAGAAGAAAATTTAATGACAATGAAATTTGTCAGTTGTTCAATAATTTTAAAATTTCCTCGAAATGTTCGTTGTAAATGCCAGTCTCTTCGAATTTCTTGAAGTCATCATTCACAGCCGTCACCCAAGTCAATGTGGAGTTGAGAGATTTGCCTTTATTTTCAAGATAGATTTTTTTGGCAGTTTCATATTTACCTGTAAGTAAATAAGCATGAGCAAGGTTACCAAGGATCCATAAATCATCTGGATATTTATCGTGTCCTTCTTTTAAATAGACTAAGGCTGACTTAAAATTCTTTTTCAGAATCAAATTCCAACCAATGCTGTTATAGCCACTTCTCAGAAATGAATACGCACCACTGTTCGGATGTTTGTCTAATCCCGTTTTTAAATGTTTTAGCGCGTTTTCATAGTCTGAATTTTCTATGCAGTATTGAGCTAAACAGAAGTAATCGAATGGCATTATTGTACCTCCCGACGCTATTATAGAGTCAACTCGTTGTTTGGCCGCAGTGTTATCCCCGTTTTCGTAGTCAATTACCGCCCTTTCTCTAATCTTTTCGTTGATTTGGTTTATTTCTTCCATGTTAATTTCGAGCACCACTCTTAGTCCGAAGTTGTGTGAATAAATAGAATAGGGATTTCCTCCTTCGCGATATGATGAGTGGCATGACGTGCGATAGGACTCAAAACCTCCTCCCCGAAAAATTTTACGTGGTTCAGGGTTGGTTTCGTTTGAATAGGTAAGTGGTCCTGTTGGATTTTCGGATGCCTCCGCAGTATAATTGGATATCCAATCGGTACACCATTCATTTACATTTCCAGACATGTCGAAAATGCCAAGCTCATTGGCTTTTTTCAATCCAACGGGATGTGTTTTATTCGCACTGTTTTTGTCGTACCAACCAACAGAATCCATCGAATTACTACCACTGTATTTAAAATTCTTACTCTTGTTGCCACCTCTAGCAGCATATTCCCATTCGGCTTCTGTTGGTAAACGATATTGTTTGCCTGTCTGTGCGCTAAGTCTGCGCACATATTCTTGTGCTCTTGTCCAGGACACCCGGGAAACCGGACATTTTTCGCAAGGATGACTAAGAGTTTCTAGATCACCACCCATAATCATGGTCCATTGCGACTGAGTGATTTCATACTTGCTAATTGAAAAGTTGGAGAGCGTTACCTCATGGGTTGGTTTTGCAACTTGGTAAACACTGTCACTGCCCATGGTAAAAGTTCCACCTTCGACACGAATCATTTCAGGTTCTAATTTTGTTCCCGCCAAATAAAAATCTTTGATGCATCGAACCGAATAACCATCACCTTTATCAGCTTGATTAACACCTGTGTTTGGACTTGTGTAATACATGCCACAGGAAAAACCATAATTTCCGTCGTATGATTCGGAGCGACTCCACCAATCGCCATATTTACCTAGCGTACGATTAAATGGTCCTCCAGGTGTTAAACTTCCGTAATCTCTCGATCCACCCCCACGGCCGGAAAAACCACTGGAGTTATTCGCCCAAGAATTAGGAGGAGTCCAATATTGCGTTCCGACAATTTTCATTTTCCCACCAGCTTCAGACTTGCCTCCCAATAAGTTGATTAGGGTTGTCCATTCCTCATTTGAAGGAATATGATATCCCATTGGAGCCAGTCCCCTTGGGTCAGTAACAGCATACCAATTGTACAACTTACCGTATTCTTTTTCGTTATTAGGGTTGTTGTTGAAATAACACCAAGCTGGTTTTTTTTCGTCGGCAGCTTCCACCCACTGCAGGGTGGATTTAGCTTCAGGTATTAAATCGCCATTGCGAAATTTATCTACATTGAGATTGGGGACCATCCATGTTTGGGTGCCTATCTTGACATCTTTTAAGGATTGAGAAAAAGCAAAATTGCTGGTGGTTAAACACACTGCGAGTATGCAGTACTTTACTGAGTTTATAGCGTTCATATTTTCAGGTCAATCAATGAATTTATCTTTAATGCAACGGACGTACATTCCTCTTGATTTGCTGTAGAAGTAGCGTTCTGCCCAATCCATGTTGTAAAATAGAGCCACGCTCCAAGCATAGTCTGAATTAAATTCGGTAGAACTCCATCTGTATCCGTACTCTCTATTGAGGCTGAACTTCCCTGAGCTATGCCGGCGTCCGCTTGGGACACCAGCAAACCCGACTTCGTCTGTCCCGTTGCCATTGAGTATCCTATATTCATTTGTAGTTTGGTTATACGCTGCGCCAGACTGAACCCAACCAGAGGTGCTTTTCATTTTTTTGCCAGCCACGTACTCCCCTCCCAAGAAATTGATTAAAACGGCCCATTCGGCATTCGATGGCACGTGGTATCCAAATGGTGCTAATCCTCGAGGGTCATTTACTGCGTACCAATTATACAATTTACCGTATTCGTCTTTTCTATTATCATAATAACACCAAGCCGGTTGCTTCTTCTCTCCAGCTAGAATCCATTCTTGCGCAGAGGAAGCTTCAGGAATCGGGTCGCCGTTCAGAAATGTGCTAACGTCGAGATCTTTGGTCATCCAGACCTGGGTGCCAATGGTCACGCTTTGAGCCGATGCAACAAATGCCAAGCAAAAAGAAATGACTAAAAGTGAAAATGATTTTTTCATGTTGTAATTTATATGATTCACAAGTGGGTTCAAGCGAGTTGTTAGGTTTGGAAGAGTTGAAAAATAATCTGGGCTAATCTTTTATACAACGAACATAGAAGCCCCAATCATATCCATGTATTTCAAGAGAAAATACATGATATGGCAATAAAGATAATTAAAAAGTAACTAAATATCGAAAGCCTCTTAGGCGAATGTCTACGACGAGGGCAAATGGCTTTGCGAAGGCAATACAAAAGGCAATACAAAAGGTGAGAGAAGTTAAGAAAGGGGAATAGAAGGGAAGATGTCTTCGACGAATGCCTTTCAGGCGAATGCTTTGCGAATGTCTGCGACGATTCAATCAATTCCCTAAATAGTTGTGGGTTACAAAATTGCAATGATGAATGCAATGACCAACGATCATGAAGCCGATGGCGCGGGTAGAGTAGGAGGTGTTGTTTGCGGGGGCTTGGAACTGGAGCATTTCAGGCGACATGTATTTGAATAAGGCAATGGTGGACTTGCGGACGAGTTCGAATTCAGAAATTAATTCAGCAAGACTCTGATTCATTTGTTTCGAGTTTTCGATGAAGTCGTTCTCGTTAAATCCAGGAAGAGGAGTGTTGTCGAATCGTGAAAAACGCAAGGCGCGATAAGCGAAGATGCGTTCACATTCAATGATGTGCTTGAACACTTCTTTGGTTGTCCATTTACCAGGAGCGTATGTAAAGTTTTCTTTTGCTGAAGGGATCGATTTAAGAATGTCAAGTGTCGCATTTAAATCTTCTTCCAATGCCACTAGCAAGTCATTCGAAGGAATAAGTCCGTAGTAATAGTGGAAGTATGTTGGCGCTTCGGAGTAGAGGGTTGGGTCGGTCATGATGTGATGTTGTTAGGCAAAGAATGTTACGAAGTAACGAATGCCCTTTGGGCGAATGCGTTGCGAATGTCTTCATTTAAAGTTAAGAAAAGTTAAGATAGGGTAAAATATGGTAAGATGAGGTAAGATGAGCACCGCAGTTCCAATTATGAAATAGGAATTACGTAGTAGGAATAAAATCTACGATTTTCCCATTACGAAGTAGGAATAAATCCGAGGGAATTCAACACCTCCAACCTACCAACACGGCTTGAATCATTTCAGAATCGATGCGTTGATTGGGGATGATTTCAAATCCTTGTTTGAGATAGAACGGAAGCGGAGAGATGTAATTTTCGCCATTCAATTTAAGATCGTTGTTGTGGTCAATGACCCAACCGTAGAATTCGTTGTGAGTTGCTTTTAGATGGTCGAGTAATATTTTTCCTAGCCCTTTTTCCTGATATTCTTTCGATACTATTATGGAAAAACGATTTTGATTGGAGTGTTCAAACATCACCGCCCATGCGATGATTACATGATTCGAATCTTCAATTAAAAAATGGTTGTGCCAAGTTGTTCCTTCCAATAAAATCGGAAATCGATCCTTTAATTTTAAAGGATACTCTGAATTCCAAAGAGAATTGATTTTTCGCTCTGAACCGAAGAGAGAGTTTTGGTTTGGATTATTTCCATTTGTAAAAAGAATTAATCTTCCCCTCTCTTCCCTTTTCTTAACCTTTCTTAACTTAAAGATTGTGCATGTATCCTGCTGCTACTGTAAGTAAAACCAACAATGCCGTTAGCAAAATGTACGTCCATTTAACAAGTGGAGTGAGGACAATGCGACCGGCGTTTTCGATATGCTGATAAACATTCAACGAAGCGCGTAAGTAGTAGAAGGCTCCGATGGCAGAAGTAATGATCATGACAACAACCAATGCGAAATACTTCGCTTCGATCAATTGTGCAATGACGAAATACTTCGCTATGAATCCGCTAAATGGAGGAATGCCTGCCATTGAAAGCAAAGCAGCTGTGAAAGCGAATGCCAATACACCGTTTCTTCTGTACAAGCCTTTCAAAGGGTTTTCGCCTATTGTTTGCGTTTCCTTTATCACTCCGAAGGCAATGATTCCAGCGATGCTATACGTGAGCAAATAGAATAACAAACTCAATAACGATGCATTTCCAATAATGGTTGAAAGAAGGAATCCTGCGTGAGAGATACTCGAGTAAGCCAACATGCGCTTCACGTCGGTTTGCCACAATGCTGCCGTGTTTGAAGCAATAAGCGTTACCGCAGCGATAACTCCAATGGTGTAACCATTGGCTTCAACATAAAATTGAAAGGGACCTGTGAAGAGTTTGAACAACGCTACCATAGCAGCGGCTTTCACTATAGTTGACATGAATGCGGTGATCCATGTTGGTGCACCTTGATAAACGTCTGGAGTCCAAATGTGGAAAGGTGCTGCAGAAATCTTGAAAAGGAATCCAACCAAAATCATGGTAATTCCAACATTCATAATGATTGAAGCATCTTTTTCGTCTTGTATGAAATTCGAGATAACCGCTAAATCGAAACTTCCAGTTGCGCCGTAAACCAAGGTAATTCCAAACAACAAAATAGCAGAAGCCACAGAACCCAGGATGAAGTACTTGAATCCACTTTCGTTTGAAGCCAAATCGTGCTTCTTGCTTGCCGCCAAAACATAAACAGGAATACTTAAGATTTCAACCCCTAAGAATAACATAGCCATGTTTCCGAAAGAGGCCAAGAGTCCAGCACCGCAAAAGCTGAATACAACCAAGGCGTACAAATCGGTTTTTCCTTCGTGCTGTTTGAAGTACGACGAAGAAAGAATAAACCAAAAGAACAAGACTACAGCGAATACGCCTAAAGCTAGATTCGCACCGTTCTCATACACCAACATGGTTTGACCGAATGGCGTTTCTACTGTACCCCAATCGGCAGCAATAAAGCCAACCAACGTAGCCAAGGCAAGAAGTATAAATGGGAGAACGTATTTCTTCAGGTTTAGAATGTCTAAAACCAAAACTCCAATTCCCAATAATGCGGTTAGTAATAACTCTTTCATAAAATTAAATTCCAGTAAGTTGAAGGCCTTTGTGAACAACGTCGAGTAACATACCCGGATATACACCAATAGCAATTGTAATGATCACAAGAATGGTTAACACCATTTTCTCTGATGCTGTCATTTCAGCAAACGCCAATTCAGTATTGTGCTTGCCCAACATTGTGCTTTGAAATGCACGAAGCATATACACGGCTCCGAAAACAACGGTTAGCCCTGCCAATAGCGCCATGACAATGTTGTGACTTCCCACGCTTTGAAGCAACAAGAACTCACCAACAAATCCGCTTGTTACCGGAAGTGCTACAGAGGCCATAACAATAACGAAGAACAAAAAGGCAAATGCCGGATGCTTTTCACGAAGTCCACCCAACTTATTGAAGTGGTCGTGCCCAACACGCGATTCAATCATATCTGCAATGAAGAACAATCCAACTGCAATGGCTCCGTGAGAAACCATTTCAATCAAAGCACCTTCATAAGCAGTGTTTCCATTTGCTAAAATTCCTAGCGCAATCATGCCCACGTGAGCAATAGAAGAATACGCAATTAATAGTTTGAAGCTGGTCTGGTTCAACGCCACGAATGAAGCGTAGATGATGCTAATTACGCACAACCACATGGCCCAATCTGCATTCGCTGCACCTGCAGGAACCATAGGCATGGTAATGCGAAGCAATCCGTAAGTGGCCATCTTCAACATAACTGCTGCAAGCAACATGGTACCTGCGGTAGGCGCTGCCTTGTAGGTGTTCGGCTGCCAAGTATGGAAAGGGAAGATTGGAATTTTTACAGCGAAAGCAATGAAGAATCCTGCAAATACCCACACTTGCTCGTGCTGTGAAAGTTTCGATCCAGCGGCAATCATGTCTGAGATTAAGAAGCTGTCTGCGAATTGACGAACATACAACAACGAGAACAACATGAACAACGAAGCGAAGAGCGTGTAAACGAAAAACTTCAACACAATTTTGCTTTTGTTTTCAGCGGTGCTCCATTGTAGAATAATGAAATAAATCGGAACCAATGCTGCTTCGTAGCAGATGTAGAAAAGGAACGAGTCGTTCGCAAGGAAAGCGCCCATCATGGCAGACGACATGAAAAGGATTAACGAAAGGAATGCCGATTCGTTGCGCATTTCATGCTTGCTTGCTACATGAACAATGAATGGAAGAAGGCATGCATTCAACAGCACCATTAAAATGCTGGTGGCGTTTATTGAAAGTGCGAAGTGTGCGCCAAGCGGAGCAATGTTTCCACCATCGAATTCAAGCATTTCTGTTTTTCCGTATGAAACGGCAACAGCGGCACCAATGGCAACAGCTGCATTGAGTAAAGAACCGACCCATGCTAACTTCTTCGATAAATCAGATGATAGGAACATCATCAGTCCGAAGAAGGCAGGTATAAAAAGTAGTGCGAGAGTTAACATAGGTGCTTATGCTTTAAAAATCAGTCCCAATAAAATAATTAATCCAACGATGAAGGTGAGCAAGTAACCAGCGATGTGACCGCCGTGTAATCTTCTTGCCAATGCACCAACACCTTCTGCAGCTGTTCCAGCCGTATTAACGATTCCGTCAATAATTTTCCATTCAACAACAGTTGCGAATGCATGTCCGATTGCGTTAGCTGGTTTCTTAAACATCGCTTCATACAACTCATCGAATCCGTACTTCTTATTCAGAAGTTTGTGAATAGGAGAAGTGATTTCGTTGTCTTCTAAAACTGGAGTGGCTTTCGCAATGTAGATGTTGTGTGCTACGTATATCATAACCGCTGCAATTCCCATTGTAGCTAACGCCAAGATAATTTCAACCGTAACCGACATGTCTCCAACTGCTACTAGAACAGGTCCTTCAAGGAAATGATCTAAAGCGTGTGGGAAGTGAATCGCGTGTCCTAAGGCGTGAGGGAATCCAATGAATCCACCAACGATTGAAAGAACAGCTAATACCCAAAGTGGGATTGTCATTGAAGCAGGCGACTCGTGCAAGTGATGTTCTTGCGCATGTGTGCCTCTGAACTCTCCGTGGAAGGTCAAGTAATACATGCGGAACATGTAGAACGCTGTGCATGCTGAAGCAATCACCAACAAGATAAACACAGGCATGTTGTGTTCCATGGCATGCGCCAAGATTTGATCTTTCGAGAAGAAACCAGCGAATGGGAAAATACCTGCGATAGCGAGTGTTCCAATTAAGAAAGTCTTCTGTGTTGTTGGCATGTATTTCTTCAATCCACCCATTCTGCGAATGTCTTGCTCTCCGCCCATTCCGTGAATAACAGAACCTGACCCCAAGAACAACAATGCTTTGAAGAAGGCGTGAGTAATTACGTGGAATACTGCAATGCTGTGTGCACCCATTCCCAAGGCCACGAACATGAATCCCAATTGAGAAACGGTAGAGTAGGCCAATACTTTCTTAATGTCGTTTTGCGTCAGCGCAATGGTTGCTCCCATTAGTGCGGTGATGAGTCCAACGTACATAACCAAGTTCGAAGCAGTGTGACTCATTTCAAACAAGTCTCCGTTGCGCGCAACAAGGTAGATACCTGCAGTAACCATGGTTGCAGCGTGGATCAAGGCAGACACGGGAGTAGGACCGGCCATTGCATCTGGTAACCACGTATGCAAAGGGAACTGTGCACTTTTCCCCATCGCTCCAATAAACAAGAAGATGGCGATGGTCGTTAGCATTGAAGGAGATAAGGAAGCAATTTTTCCGTGGTTGAATAATTCAACATAGTTCAATGTTCCGGTGTTGCTGAAGATTAAAATCATGGCGACAATTAATCCAAGGTCACCCACACGGTTCATGATGAAAGCTTTCTTAGCAGCTTCGTTGTTCGCGTGTTCTTTGTACCAGAATCCGATGAGCATGAACGAGCATACACCCACGCCTTCCCATCCAACGAACAACGTCACAAGACTGTCGCCCAAAACAAGAATAAGCATGAAGAAAACGAACAGGTTCAAATACGCGAAGAAGCGATTGAATCCTTCGTCGTGACTCATATACCCTGAAGAGTAAATGTGAATCAAGAACCCAACTCCGGTAATGAATAGGAGGTAGGTGGAAGAAAGTGAATCTACCAAAAAGGCTAGATCTATGTGAAGACTTCCAGCATGAATCCATTCGAACACTTTCACGGTAACCGCTTGGTGTGAATGAAGCTGACTGTTGAAGACAATTAACGAAACAACGAACGAAGCGAAGATGGCTCCAGAACCAATGATGGTAGTGAGTTGTTTCGAAGTGTTTTTCCCGAAGAAAACTTGATAAAGAAATCCAACTAATGGGAAGAGCGGTACGAGTGTAATTAATTTTTCCATGGCTTATCCCTTCAAGTTGTTT
Organism: Flavobacteriales bacterium; assembly: GCA_947466425.1. Lineage (GTDB taxonomy): Bacteria > Bacteroidota > Bacteroidia > Flavobacteriales_D > Sanyastnellaceae > CAIZGX01. The sequence continues at coordinate 30,303 of CANIBZ010000014.1, read as the reverse complement.
AACGCGTCGGTGTCTGTTGTATGCAAGTTGCGGTAAAGCATCATTAAGATGGCCAGTCCAACGGCAACTTCCGCAGCAGCAACTACCATAATGAAAAATACGAATACTTGTCCTGATGTGTCGCCGTGCACTTTTGAAAAAGCTACCAGTGCAATGTTCACCGCATTCAGCATAAGCTCAATGCACATGAACATAAGAATTGCGTTTCTGCGAAGCAGAACACCAAAAACACCTAGAGCGAATAAGGCAGTGCTTAGCCACAAATAATGCTGTATGGTAATGTTCGGAAGGATTTCCATAATTACGATTTTGAAGTTTCTTTTTTAGATAAATAAACGGCTCCAACCATTGCTGCTAGGAACAGCACCGACGCCAATTCGAATGGAAGTAGGTAGTCTTTGTATAACACTTTTCCTAGGTTTTGAACCAATCCGGCATCTCCCGCCATAGGCGCTTTGCCCATGTTGTATGTAGATTTCGAAATGAGGGAAACCATAATGAGCATGATGCTGCACGCAGAAACTACTGCGGCAATCTTCACCCAATTTTTAGTTTTCTCTTCCTGTTCTTCATTCAAATTCAACATCATAATTACGTAGAGGAAGAGTACCATAATGGCTCCTGCATATACGATGATGTGAACGGCTGCAAGGAATTGCGCATTCATTAAAAAGTAATGTCCCGCAATGCTGAAGAACGTTACAATTAAATAAAGAACGCTGTATACTGGATTCTTGCTTAGGATCACAGCGAGTGCGCTGAAGATGGCCAAGAATGACAGAAAGTAAAAAGCAATTTCAGTTAAGCTCATTGTTTTAAACGGTCTTGAAAGGTTTGATTATGCGCGTGTTTTTTATCTTGTTTGAAAGACAATACATCGGGTGTTTGACGCTTCGTAACATCAACACGTTCGTCGAGGCCTTCCACCAATTTGTCTTTTCCAAATACTTCTTCTCCGCGAGTGAATGAACTTGGAACAATGCGATCGGTAAGGAAGATGGCTTCTTTCGGACAAGCCTCTTCACACAATCCGCAGAAGATGCAACGTAACATGTTGATCTCGTAAATCTTCGCGTATTTCTCTTCACGGAATAATTTTTCTTCTCCTTTTTCGCGCTCTCCTGCTTCCATGGTAATGGCTTCAGCCGGACAAGCAACAGCGCAAAGTCCGCATGCCGTGCAGCGTTCAGCACCTGCTTCGTCGCGCTTCAATACGTGTTGACCGCGATAAACAGGAGCAATTTCTCTGGTTTCTTCAGGGTATTTGATGGTTGCCTTACGCTTGAACAAGTGACTAAGCGTAATTGCCATGCCTTTGAAGATTGCAGGCAAATACATGCTCTCCATTAAGGTTAGTTCCTTCTTGGCAACAACTTTCGAACGGTTTGTTAAATTCATGGTGTTGTTGTTTTACAGTTTGCCAGTGAAGTACATCACAAGGCCAGTAATGAAAATGTTGAAAATAGCGAGTGGCAATAACACCTTCCATCCAAGGTTCATCAGTTGGTCATAACGGAAGCGAGGTAGCGTCCAACGAACCCACATGAAGACAAAGATGAAGATCAAAATCTTGCCCAAGAATACGGCAGTTTGAATGGCAGAAAGTAGATTTCCTTCCAGTCCTAATTCATGTTGAAATGGGAAGTTATATCCACCGAAGTACAGGGAAGCCATCACTGCTGAAGAGATGAACATATTAATGTATTCAGCGAAAAGGAAGAAGCCCAATTTCATAGAACTGTACTCGGTGTGGAAACCACCTACCAACTCCGATTCACTTTCTGGTAAGTCGAACGGTGCGCGATTTGTCTCAGCGAAGGCACAGATTAAGAAAATCAAAAATCCAAGCGGCTGATAAACAATGTAGGCGTAATCGGCATCTTGTTGAGCAACGATTTCACCCAAGTTCAAAGTCCCGGTTAGCATAACCAATGCAATAAGCGCAAGACCCATGGCTACTTCGTAAGAGATCATTTGTGAAGAAGCACGAAGCGCACCAAGTAATGCGAACTTGTTGTTCGAACTCCATCCGCCAATCATGATTCCGTAAACGCCAATAGAGACAACCCCGAGCATATACAAAAGTCCGATGTTGATGTCGGCGATTTGCATTGGGAAGTACGTTCCATCAATGGTGAACCCTGCTCCCCATGGAATAACCGCTCCGGTCATGCATGCGGTAAGCATAAAAAATGATGGGCCTAAAATGAACAACCATTTATTCGAATGGGTTGGAATCATTTCTTCTTTGAAAAGCATTTTCAATCCATCTGCAATTGGTTGCAACAATCCGAATGGTCCCGCGCGATCTGGTCCTACGCGGTCTTGCAACCAAGAAGCCAGTTTGCGTTCTCCCCAAGTCATGTATGCTGCAGCGCCAAGCGTTACAACAAAGACGATTGCGCAAAGAATAATTTTATAGATAATAATCTGATCCATAGTCTTTATTTTTCTTCGTTGTTAGGATCAAGCGCTCCTGTTCCAAGGTTTACTTTGTCGCCGTGCGGCAACGATTCGCGCTGGCGATCGATTGAGGCTTTCAACATGCGAAGGTTTTCATAGTGGTTCGCGCTAATTACAGAGTGACGGTCAACTTTCGTTGGTCCCTCAATAACCCAGTCGCTGGTTTTCTTGTGATCGAAGCGACAGCTGTTGCAGATCCATTCTTCAGCTTCTCCGTAGGTGTCTTTGCGAGCGGTAACGCGAGCAACATCTTCACCCTTGTACCACAAACGAACGTTACCAGAACAAGTCGGACAATCGCGGTGCGCATCTACCGGTTTGGTATACCACACACGGCTTTTGAAACGGAAGGTCTTGTCGGTCAAGGCTCCAACTGGACATACATCGATGACGTTTCCAGAGAAGTCGTTGTCGATTGCTTTTTCAATGTAAGTTGAAATCTCTGCGGCATCGCCACGGTTGATGACACCGTGAACACGTCCGTCTGTAATTTGGTCAGCAACCTTCACACAACGGAAGCACATGATGCAACGCGTCATGTGTAACTGAACTTTATCTCCGATATCGATCTTTTCGAATTCTCTTCTTGGGAATTCGTAACGCGTTTCTGCTTTTCCGTGCTCGTAGGCCAAATCTTGAAGGTGACACTCTCCCGCTTGGTCGCACACAGGGCAATCTAACGGGTGATTCAACAACAACATTTCAACCACACCTGCACGTGCTTCTAAAACTTCAGGTGAAGTAATGTTAAGCACTTCCATTCCATCCATAACAGTAGTTCTGCATGAAGCAACAGGCTTTGGCATAGGGCGAGGATCTTTTTCAGAACCCTTCGAAACCTTCACCAAACAAGTACGGCAGTACCCACCGCTTGTTTTCAATTTGGAATAATAACACATCGCTGGCGGAACAATGTCCCCACCAATCATGCGTGCAGCCTGAAGAATGGTCGTGCCATCTGGCACTTCAATTTCAATTCCGTCTATGGTAACTTTAGCCATAATAGTAGTTCTTCAATTAGTTAATGAGAGCAGTAAGGTTGTTCAGTCTGTAATAGTGCTTCACGTCGTTTACGTGCTCGCCGTTGCGAATGAAATCTTCGAATTCTTTTCTGAAATGACGAATGGCAGCAGCCACAGGCCATGCAGCAGCTTCACCCAATGGACAAATGGTTTTTCCTTCAATCTTTGATTGGATGTCCCAAAGCAAATCAACGTCTGCTAATGTTCCATGTCCATGGAGAATTTTGTGAAGGATCTTTTCCATCCATCCTGTTCCTTCACGACAAGGGCTGCATTGTCCGCAGCTTTCGTGGTGATAGAAACGAGCGAAGGTGTAAAGGTTTTTTACAATGCTGGTGTCTTCGTCCATAACAATGAATCCGCCTGAACCTAACATGGTTCCAGTTGCAAATCCGCCATCGCCAAGACTTTCGTAAGACATTAAGCGAGGCTCACCTGCAGCGGTGTTCAAGATTAATTCAGTTGGAAGAATTGGAACGGAAGATCCACCAGCAACAACCGCTTTCAATTTTTTTCCGTTGCGAATTCCACCGCAATATTCATCTGAATAAATAAACTCTTCAACCGGAACACCCAATTCAATTTCGTAAACACCAGGCTTGTTAATGTGTCCAGATGCAGAAATCAATTTCGTTCCCTTGCTGTTTCCAACACCAATAGCAGCGTAGGCCGCTCCGCCTTCGTTCACAATAGGAACAACGGCAGCAATGGTTTCAACGTTGTTTACAACGGTAGGGCAACCGTACAAACCAGCGATTGCGGGGAACGGTGGTTTAATACGAGGGTTTCCTCTTTTTCCTTCAAGCGATTCAAGCAACGCAGTTTCTTCTCCGCAGATGTATGCACCGGCTCCGATTTGAACATACAAGTCTAAATCGAATCCTGAATTTAATATGTTCTTTCCAAGAAGTCCCGCCGCGTAAGCTTCGTCAATGGCTTGTTCTAAGATGCGCGCAACGTAGAAATACTCACCACGAATGTAGATGTATGAAGTCTTTGCTCCGAGCGCGTAGCTTGACAAGATCATTCCTTCAATTAACAAGTGAGGAATGCGCTCCATGAGGTAACGGTCTTTGAACGTTCCAGGCTCAGATTCGTCGGCGTTACACACAACGTATCTAGGAACACCTTCAGGTTTTGCAAGGAAGCTCCATTTCATTCCTGTTGGAAATCCTGCACCACCACGTCCGCGCAACCCCGAAGTTTTCACTTCTTCAACAATCTGCTCAGGGGTCATAGACTTCAATGCTTTCTCAAGAGATGCATATCCGCCGTGTTTGCGATAGGTATCGAGGAAACGTATTCCTTCAATATGATCGTTCGCTAAAAGTATTTTCTTTCCCATGGCTTAGTCTATGTTAACGGGATTATCATTCGTGTAAACGCGCGCTTTGCCCTCAGCACGAAGTGAGTCAACCAATTTGTCGGTTTTCTCTAACGTAAGGTTTTCGTAATAGTCACCGCCGCACTGAAGCATTGGCGCTGTTCCGCAAGAACCCAAACACTCAACGGTTTTCAACGTGAACATTCCGTCTGCAGTGGTTTGACCTTCTTTAATACCTAATTTCTTTTCAAGGTGACGAACAATGTCTTCCGCACCGCTCAACCAACAGCTGCTGGTTCTGCACACTTCAAGTGTACATTTTCCAACAGGCTTCAAATTGAACATGGAGTAGAAGGAAGCCACTTCATATGCTTCAATCGGTTGAATCGAAAGGAATTCAGCAACGCAATCCATTGCAGGAACACTTAACCATCCGTCGAATTCAGCTTGCGCCAAGTGAAGCAAAGGAATCAATGCCGACTTGTGTCGACCTTCAGGATAACGTGCAACAATTTTCGTAGCAATTGCGGCTGTCTCGTCACTGAATTTTAAAATTGTTTTTTCTGACATATCGTCCAAAATTTATGCGTCTAATTCTCCAGCAATAACATTCATGCTAGACATCGTAAGAATAGCATCGCTTAACATTCCACCAGAAATCATTTCTGGATAAGCTTGGTAATAGATGAAGCAAGGTCTTCTGAAGTGCAAGCGATAAGGCGTTCTTCCACCATCGCTTACTAAATAGAATCCTAATTCTCCGTTTCCACCTTCCACAGCATGGTACACTTCACCAACAGGAATGTCTGTTTCACCCATCACAATTTTGAAGTGATAGATTAACGCTTCCATGCTGCTGTACACCAACTCTTTTGCAGGCAAATAGAATTCTGGAACATCGGCATGAATAGGTCCTGAAGGAAGTTTGTCTATGGCTTGTTGAATAATGCTCATACTTTCCCACATCTCTGCCATACGCACGGCGTAGCGATCGTAGGTGTCTCCGGTTGTTCCAACTGGGACAGTAAATTCGAAGTCTTCGTAAGAACTGTATGGTGCAGCAACACGAACGTCATAGTCAACACCTGCAGCACGAAGATTTGATCCCGTGAATCCGTAAGCTAACGCGCGCTCTGCAGTGATAGGTCCACAGTTCACCGTTCTGTCTACGAAGATTCTGTTTCTTGTTACCAAGGCATCGAACTCTTTCAATGCTTTCGGAAACTCTTTCAAGAAGGCCGTTAATTTATTCCAAGCCTTTTCGTTGAAGTCCTTATCCATTCCACCTATACGACCAATGTTCGTGGTTAAACGAGCACCGCATATTTCTTCGAAAATCTCATAGATTTTTTCTCTCCACTGGAAGAGGTAAAGGAATCCGGTCATTGCACCTGAGTCAACCGCAATAACGGTGTCGCATACAATGTGGTCGGCAATACGCGAAAGCTCCATGATGATCACACGCAAGTATTGCGCACGCTTCGGAACTTCGCAGTTGATCAATTTCTCAACCGTCATGTGCCATCCCATATTGTTAATAGGAGATGAGCAGTAGTTTAGACGGTCGGTGATCGGAGTAATTTGAGCATACGGACGGTGTTCGGCCAACTTCTCAAAAGCTCTGTGAATGTATCCAACAGTAGGTTCTGCTTTCACAATCATTTCTCCGTCCATGGTTAAGACGTTCTGAAAGATACCGTGTGTTGCAGGGTGTGTAGGACCAAGGTTCAGGATTGAATAATCCTTTTCCGGATCGTTTGGGTTTATGATTGGAGTTGTACTCATAGGATTATCGCCCAAAATATTTATCTTGTTTATCGTCGCGTCCAGCGTCTTCCAACGGATACTCTTTGCGCATCGGGAAGTAGTTCATTTCATCCATGTTCAAGATTCTACGAAGGTCTGGATGACCTTGGAATTGCACTCCGAAGAAATCGAATTCTTGACGCTCCATCCAGTTCGCCGAAGGCCAAAGAGAAACAAGCGAAGAAATTTTCAAGTCAGATTTCGGGAAGAAGGTCTTCACACGAATGCGTGTGTTTGCTTGCATGTTGTGCAAGTGGTAAACCATTCCGAACTCTTTGTCGCCTTGCTCTGGAAAGTGCATAGCGCAACATGTTGTCAAAAAACCGAATGAAAGTTCGGTCGACTCTTTGAAGTGTTTCATGACTTCAAGGATGTTTTCTTTTTTCACTTCGAAGCAAGGGAAGTCACGGTCTACGTAACTCGTAACAATGCTTGAAGAAATATTTTCTGAATTCGATAAAACGAAATCGTGAAGTTCTTGGGTAGTCATGGCTGCCATTATTCAATTCCGTATTGTGCCAAACGGGCTTTGTATTCTTCTGAAGTTCTGCGGCTGCGACCTTCGTTCTTCGCGAGTTCTTGAATTTTCAAGATACCGTCTAAAACTTGTTCTGGTCTTGGCGGACAGCCAGGAATGTAAACGTCAACTGGAATGATTCTATCGATTCCTTGAAGAACGCTGTACGTATCGAAGATTCCACCTGAAGAAGCGCAAGCGCCCATGCTAAGAACCCATTTTGGTTCAGCCATTTGCTCGTAAACTTGACGAAGGATAGGACCCATCTTTTTCGAAATGGTTCCCATAACCATAAGCAAGTCTGCTTGTCTTGGCGAGAAGCTCAAACGCTCCGAACCGAAACGTGCAAGATCGTAGTGAGAAGCCATGGTAGCCATGAACTCAATTCCGCAACATGAAGTTGCGAATGGCAAAGGCCAAAGTGAATTTGCTCTCGCCAATCCAACGGCTTTGTCTAACGATGTGGCGAAAAATCCTGCACCTTCGTAACCGTCTGGCTTGTGGCTTGGATCAATGTTTACACTCATTTCTTTTGTATTAAAAGTTTTATTTCTCCCAGTTTAATGCGCCCTTCTTAATGATGTAGAGCAGGCCTACAACCATTAATCCCATGAAGGTGAACATTTCCCACAATCCGAACACTCCTAGTTCTCTAAAGTTCACTGCCCAAGGGTACATGAAGATGACCTCAACGTCGAACAGAACGAATAGTATAGCGACAAGGAAATATTTGATTGAAAAAGGAGTACGTGCATTTCCAACGGATTCAATTCCGCACTCGAAAGCTTCGTTCTTAATTTTTGTTTTTCTCTTCGGCCCAAGCAGGTGTGTCAGCAACATTGTGGTGACAACAAATCCAGCGGCAACGAGTGCCATGAAAACGATGGGTAGATATTCCCAAAGGTGTGATGTTTTTTCCATTTCTTGCAGGAGCCCATTTTAGGGCGTCGCAAAGTTAGAAGGAACAACGGATTAACATAGTTTTTCGAAGTGTTTTTTCACACGAAACTTCAAAGTTTCAAACAAAAAGAAAGGAGGCAAGCCTCCTTTCAAATAGTATTTAAAATCGTTCTAAGTAATTACAGTCCCAATAGCACTTCTTCAGCGGTTTTTCCACCGAACAACATGCGCTCTGGATTCTCTAACATTTCTTTCACTTTCACCAAGAAACCCACGCTTTCTCTTCCGTCGATAATGCGGTGATCGTAGCTTAATGCAATGTACATAATTGGACGAATAACCACTTGTCCGTTCTCTGCAATCGGGCGCTCAACAATGTTGTGCATGCCTAGAATAGCGCTTTGCGGAGGGTTAATGATAGGCGTTGAAAGCATAGATCCGAATACACCACCGTTCGTGATAGTGAAGGTTCCGCCTGTCATATCGTCAACGGTAATTTTCCCTTCACGAGCCTTTTTCGCCAATCCACCAATGCCTTTTTCAATGTCGGCAAGTGAAAGCATTTCAGCATTTCTTACAATAGGAACCATCAATCCTTTTGGAGTTGATACTGCAATTCCCACATCGCAAAAATCGTTGTAAACAATATCGGTTCCGTCTATGCGCGCATTCACAGCAGGGAATTGATGAAGCGCTTCACACACTGCTTTGGTGAACAAGCTCATGAAGCCTAGACCAACACCGTGTTTCTCTTTGAATAGTTCTTTGTACTTCGCGCGAAGATCCATTGCTGGCTTCATGTTCACCTCGTTGAAGGTGGTTAGCATGGCAGTGTTGTTCTTCACAGAAACCAAACGCTCGGCAACTTTCTTGCGAAGCATGGTCATCTTCTCGCGGCGCTCGGTTCTTTCGCCTGTTCTTGCTGGAACAGCAGAAGTGTCGAATCCGGCAGCCATTGCAGCAGCAACATCGCTTTTCAATATTCTTCCACCAGGACCTGTTCCACTTACTTGCGCAGCAGTCACATTGTTTTCTGCCATCATCTTTGCAGCAGCAGGAGCCGCGTGGCCAGCTGCATAACTAGCCGCAGGCCCAGGAGATGGTGCCGCAGCTGGCGCAGGTGTTGGCGCTGCAACCGGAGCCGCTTCCGCTTTCGGAGCCGCTGCTGGAGCAGGCGCATTGCCTTGCTTCGATGTGTCTATTGTTGCAGCCGTTGCTCCTACAGCAACTGTATCGCCCGCCGCAGCAAGAATGGTAATTTCTCCTGATGCTTCAGCAGTCATTTCCAATGTCGCTTTGTCGGAATCAATTTCCGCAATCACTTGTCCGTTTTGAACGAAGTCACCAGACTTAACAACCCAGTTGGCAATCTGAACTTCGCTAATACTCTCGCCTGGAGAGGGAACTTTAATTTCAATTACTGACATACTTATTTTTTTTAGGCTTTAGAAACCTTATCAAACAATGTGGTTATCATCTTATTCATTCGCATCTCATGCACACGCGGCGAACCGGTTGCCGGAGAAGCCGATGCAGGCAAACTTACAACGTCTAGGTTTAAGTCGCGCATAGATCGCATCATGTAACTCCAAGCTCCCATGTTTTCGGGCTCTTCCTGACACCATACCAACTGTGCTTTCTTGCCATATTTACCAAGCAATTCACGAATTTGCTTTTCAGGAAGCGGATAAAGCTGCTCAATACGCACCAACGAAATCTCGTCGGTAAGTCCGCGCTTCTCTTTCTCTTCCAACAATTCGTAATATACTTTTCCAGTGCACAAAGCAACCACTTTGGTTTGCTTACGCGCTTTAATGTTATCGTCGATTACCTCGCGGAAGCCACCTTTCGCTAAGTCTTCAATCTTAGAAACTGCTTTCGGATAGCGCAATAATTTTTTCGGAGTGAACACAACCAATGGCTTGCGGTACTCGGTCTTCACTTGTCTGCGAAGCAAGTGGAACATGTTCGAAGGAACGGTACAGTTCGCAACTTGAATGTTCAGCTCAGCAGCCAATTGAAGGAAACGTTCCATGCGACCCGAGCTGTGCTCTGAACCTTGTCCTTCAAATCCGTGAGGAAGAAGAATCGTGATTCCATTCATCGTGCGCCATTTGTCTTCAGCGGCTGCAATGAATTGGTCGAACATAATCTGTGCTCCGTTATTGAAGTCACCGAATTGCGCTTCCCAAATGGTTAATCCTTGCGGCGTTCCGAAGGCATAACCGTAATCGAATCCAAGAACGCCATACTCACTCAACAAACTGTTGTAGATGGAAAGCTTCGCTTGTTTCGCGCTGATTTCATTCAACGGAATAATGCGCTTCTCTTCATCTTCGTCTGTTTTTACAACAGCGTGTCTGTGCGAGAATGTTCCGCGCTCAACGTCTTGTCCTGAAATACGAATCGGATGTCCTTCTTCCAACAAAGTGGCGTAAGCCAACAATTCTCCAAGCGCCCAGTCCAATGCGTTATTGTCTAACATGGTTCTGCGGTCTTCGAAAACTTTCTCAATCTTGCGGAAGAATTTTTCTCCTGCTGGAAGTGTGGAAATCTTCATTCCCAATTCCAATAATTTCTTTTTGGCTACCGCCGTTTCAATGCTTTGCTCGAAATCTTTTTCTGAAGCAACGCGAATGTCTTTCCAGGTTTCTTCCAAGAAGTGCTTCACATACGCTTGCTTCACACCGCGCGACTTGTCGTATTGCTCATCTAAATGGGCTTCGAAGTTGGTCTTCGCGGCGTTAACTTCTTCTTGTGTAAGGACACCTTCACCCATTAATTTGTTCGCGTATAAATCGCGAAGGCTTAGGTGTGAGGCAATGGCTTTGTACAAACTTGGTTGTGTGAACTTCGGCTCGTCACCTTCGTTGTGTCCGTATTTGCGATATCCCAAAAGGTCTACAAATACATCCATGTTGAATGCCATGCGGTAATCGAAGGCAATCTTCATGGTTTGAATTACAGCTTCAACATCGTCTGCGTTTACGTGGAAGACAGGGCACAACGTGGTTTTCGCAACGTCGGTGCAGTAGGTTGAAGATCTTCCGTCTAAATAATTCGTGGTGAAGCCAACTTGGTTGTTCGTTACAATATGAACAGTACCACCTACGCGGTAACCGTCGAGTTGCGCCATTTGAACCACTTCGTAAACGATGCCTTGTCCAGCGATTGCTGCGTCTCCGTGAATGAGCACGGGAACAATTTTGTTTTCCGAATTTAAGTAATGATCAATTTTCGCGCGAGTTAATCCAGCAACTACCGGATTCACCGCTTCCAAGTGAGAAGGGTTAGGGCAGAGGGTAAGGTGAACGTTGTTTCCGTTCGGAGTCACGCGGTCGATGGAATAACCGAAGTGGTACTTCACGTCGCCGTCGAATACTCCTTCGTCGTCGAAGGCTACTCCGTCGAATTCAGCAAAAATTTCTTCTTGCGGTTTGCCCATGATGTTGGTTAGAACGTTCAAGCGACCACGGTGAGCCATTCCAATTACAAATTCATCAACGCCTTTGTCGGCGCCGTCTCTAACCATATAGTCCATGGCCGGAACCACAGCTTCACATCCTTCAACACTAAATCTTTTTTGTCCAACAAACTTTCTTTGAATGTATTGTTCGAAGGTGGTTGCTTTGTTCACCATGTCGAAGATTTGCTTCTTCTCTTCGGAAGTGAACGGAGTCTTTTTCACCGCTTCAATGCGAGAGCGCAACCATTGAATTTTTTCCGGATCGCGGATGTACATGTATTCGGCGCCAATGCTTTCGCAGTAGCAAGATTGCAAATGCGCAATGATGTCTTTCAATTTCACATCGCCCAATCCCACTTCAACACCAGCATGAAATACAGATTCTAGATCTGCTTTCGTAAGTCCGAAGTTTTCAACGCTCAAGTCCGGAGAATACTTTCTGCGCTCGCGAACCGGATTGGTATGGGTGAACAAATGCCCATGCTTACGGTAGGCATTGATGAGGTTAATGACCTTGAATTCCTTGTGCATGCCATCGTCGCCAATAGATGCAGTGTCTCTAGAGAGAACAGGGAATAAGGAATGTTGAAATTCGAAGCCTTCAAAAAAACGTCTCCAAGAAATATCTAGAGATGAGGGATCTTGCTGATATTGGTTATACAGCGCTTCAATCGTGTTCACATCGGCATTGCCGAGATAAGAATTATCGTCCATCGATTTCGTTTGAAAATACGGCTTCAAAGATAGGTATTTCTGCCAAAAACGACTTTTCTATTTCAGTAAGATATGAACTGAAAAAAATCAGGATTAAAGGGTTCGCAATGTCTTGATAATATTGCCTTCCAAGCGATTTTCTACATTGGAATAATCTTGCTTTATGAACGATTCTCCGGTAACCCTTTCGAAAAGTTCAATGTAGCGGTTGCTGATTTCTTCCAACCAAGAATCTGACATGGCAGGTACTTCTTGTCCCTCCTTGCCCATGAAACCTTCGCTGATTAACCATTCGCGAACGAATTCTTTCGAAAGTTGGCGTTGCTTTTCGCCTGCAGCCTGACGTTCGGCGTAGCCTTCAGCATAAAAATAGCGAGAGGAGTCGGGGGTGTGAATTTCGTCCATAAGAACCACTTCACCGTCGTGCTTTCCGAATTCATACTTGGTATCAACGAGGATCAATCCGCGTTTCAAAGCCAATTCAGTTCCGCGCTCGTAAAGGGCGTGGGTGTATTTTTCAAGAATGGCGTAGTCTTCTGCAGACACGATTCCTTGAGCAATGATCTCTTCGCGACTGATGTCTTCGTCGTGACCTTCAGAAGCTTTTGTAGTAGGAGTAATAATGGGGGAAGGAAGCTTATCGTGTTCATTCAGTCCTTCCGGAAGAGCAACACCACACAACGTGCGTAGCCCGCTGCTGTAGGTTCTCCAAGCATGTCCAGTTAAATATCCGCGAATAACCATTTCTACCGCGAAGGGTTCGCAGCGTTTTCCAATGGTCACATTCGGATCCGGAGAAGCCAATTTCCAATTGGGAACAATATCTTCGGTTTCATTCAGCATACGTTCTGCAATCTGATTCAGCACTTGTCCTTTGAAGGGAATGGCGCGCGGCAAAACCACGTCGAATGCAGAGATTCGGTCTGAAGCGATCATTACCAAAAGATCATCACCAATGCTGTACACGTCGCGAACCTTGCCTTTGTAAAAGTTGGTTTGGTTCGGAAATGTGAATTGAGTTCCTGCAATAGCTTCCATTATCTTTTTAGTCCTTTCATTTGATTCGCTTGCTTCATCATGGCAGCCATTTGGCTCTTGTTGGTGAACATCTTCATCATCTGACGTGTCTGATCGAACTGCTTCATCAACTTGTTCACTTCTTCCAACGGACGTCCGCACCCTTTTGCAATGCGGGCTTTACGTGAAGGATTAATTAAACTAGGGTTCGAACGCTCTTTTGGAGTCATGCTGTGAATAATGGCTTCAACATATTTGAACGCATCGTCGTTGACATCTACATTTTTTAACTGCCCCATTCCAGGAAGCATACCCATCAGGTCTTTCATGCTACCCATTTTCTTAATCTGTCCTATTTGTTCTAGGAAGTCATTGAAGTCGAATTGGTCCTTCTTAATACGCTTCTCAAGACGCAACGCTTGCTCTTCATCAAATTGCTCTTGTGCTTTTTCAACCAAAGAGACCACGTCGCCCATTCCAAGAATACGGCTGGCCATACGCTCGGGATAGAACACGTCAATCGCATCCATCTTCTCTCCAGTACCAACAAACTTAATGGGCTTGTTAACTTCACTCTTAATGCTCAGCGCAGCTCCACCGCGGGTGTCGCCGTCTAATTTGGTAAGAATAACACCGTCGAAATTCAATTTATCATGAAACGCTTTCGCGGTATTCACAGCATCTTGACCGGTCATGGCATCTACCACGAACAACGTTTCTGTCGGTTGAAGGGCTTCCTTTACTGCAGCAATTTCGATCATCATCTGCTCATCCACAGCTAAGCGTCCGGCAGTATCGACAATAACGACGTTGTATCCGTTTTGCTTCGCGAAGGCCAAAGCGTTTTTCGCGATGGAAACAGCGTCTTTGTTTTCAGGTTCGCTGTAGACCTTTACGCCAATGCTATCTCCAACAACATGCAATTGGTTAATCGCAGCTGGACGATAAATATCGCAGGCCACCAAAAGAGGGTTCTTTCCTTTTTTTGTTTTTAAGTAATTCGCTAGCTTTCCGGAAAACGTTGTTTTACCGGAACCTTGTAATCCGCTCATTAAGATAACACCCGGATTACCTTGGAAGTTCAGCTCGCTGTGCTCGCCACCCATGAGTTCTTTCAACTCGTCTTGGGTAATCTTCACCAACAACTGTCCTGGGCTAATAGCAGTAAGAACTTTTTGTCCAAGCGCCTTTTCTTTCACACGATCGGCGAACTCCTTTGCAGTCTTGTAACTAACGTCGGAATCTAAAAGTGCGCGACGCACTTCCTTCAATGTTTCAGAAACGTTTACTTCTGTAATTTGGCCGTGTCCTTTTAAGACTTTCAGCGCTCTTTCTAACTTATCGGATAAATTTTCAAACATGGTATTCTGCAAATGAGGTCGCAAAGTTAATCTTAAAGTTCTGTCGCACTTATATTTGTGGAAATATGTTGAAATGAAAAAGTTACTTTTCCTTTTGTTAGCTGTAGTTAATTGTGTTGTGTTGAACGCTCAGGTTCGTTACAGAGTAACCACGGTAGAGCAGCGCATACAAACAACGGACTACTGGATTTCAGTTCAGAAAATGAATACCTTCATTACTTCCAACAACATTATGGTTTCTCGTCAGAACGAATCTCCATTGAAGTACACAGTGAATTTCAGCATTGAACCGAAACTTTACGTGGCTTACAAAGAGGTTGTAAAAGACATGGGTTTGTTCACCGAAAATAATTTGAACACAACAGATAACACGGCGCGTGTGGAAGAGCTGAAAGGAAACATTAAGTACTACCAGGATCAGATTGAACTTCAAAATTCATTGATGGAAAAGATGGATCCGCAGACTGACCAATACAAGAACATGTGGAGGGAGTTGAAGAATTGGGAGACGAGCATTCGCACTTCGCAAACTGATTTAAATAATTTAACAAGCACAGAATATTATTACGTGGTTGACTTAGAAATTGAAGACGAGACCTACACCCCGCAGACCAGCTCTGTTCAATGGATAAACATGCCGGGTGTGGAATATTCTTATTTGCAAGTGGAAGAACCTCAAGATACGCTTAGTAGTCCCTATTATCAAGGTGTCTTTTTGAAATATGTATTCACCAAAGGCAAGTCCTTCGCGACGCTAGGAGCATATAAAACCACCGATAAATTGGATACAGATACAATGCACTATTCAGAGATGTTCATTTTTGGATTCGGACAAGATTTTTACTCAAGACATTTGGGTAGAGGCTCGAAGAAATTCTTCAATCTATACAGTGGATATACGCTAGGAGGGATGCTTGCCTCAAACGACAAACGCAAAGAGACCTTTGCATATTTAGCTCCCGCAGTCGGTTTGGAAATATTCAAGAATAAATACGTTTTAATTGACTCGAAGGTTAATTACATGATTCCCTTCAAGAATACGCGCAACATGCGTGGACTTGCATTCAACGTGTCGTTTAATTTCGTATTCTAAAGGGAAGGTAGTCGCAGACATTCGCCTCAGGCATTCGTTCAAAGAACATTCGCCGCAGGCATTCTTTTCATGAACAAATCGCCCCTATCTGAACAAAACAATATGCCCATGAAATTCATGCGGCAATTCAATCAAATCCTTCATGGTCACCTGGTAATTGTAAACGCCATTCGCAGCGAAGTATTCACCGTTTAAAACATTGCCTGTCCAAGCTTCATTCGGATTGTTGGTTTGAAAAATGATCTGTCCCCAACGGTCGTATATTTCTAAACTATAACTCGTTGTTCCTGTAGACTGAGGAATCCATTCATCATTTATTCCGTCGTCATTTGGAGAAAAACTATTCGGTGCGTAGAATAGAAATCCGCTTACAATTACTTCTCCAGTCACTTGATCAATGCATCCGTATTCATTCGTAACCGTTTGCGTAATGGTTTGAATTCCAGCTTCGGTCCATTCGTAAGGAAAATTGCAATCGCTACTGGATCCGCCGTCAGACATGGAATATACGCAGTTGATTCCTCCAGTGGACAAATCTGTTATGGTGGTATTCGGGCTTAAGATGTCCACGGTTTGTGGAGTAATAGAGAAAGCAGCATTAGGCAAAGGATAAACCGTTATGGCATTATTCAAACTTTGATAAAGCGTATCTATGCAACCCGAAACAGTATAAACCATGAGAGACACATCGTACGTTCCTGGGGTGTTGTAAATATGTAAATTTTCAGCTTGAAAACTTCCAGATCCATCACCGAAATCCCATTCGTAAAACAACTGCGTGTTGCCTTGAGCAACAGCGTTGAATGTTCCGAAAACAGGGGGGCATCCTGCGGCTGGAAAAATAGAAGGAGCTAATGATGGATCAATCGGAACCCAAACATCATCGATGTATGATTCCGTGCACCCAGTGTCAGTTATTGTTAAAGTGACAGTATACGTCCCTTCTTGCGAGTATTGAATGTTCTGCGGATTCGCCAACGTGGAATTTGGAATTTCTGGACTTCCGAAATCCCAAACGTATGTCGCGAAATTGGTGTTTGCTCCGAGTGCCTGAAAGTCGAAGCTATTGGTGGAAAGGCATTGCACATTTTGCGATGGGAAGGAAGGATTTAAATCTCCTTGAATTTCAATGGAAGTCGTTGTCGTGTCTGGACAATTGAAAGGCGAGGATGCAACTAACTGAATGGTGTAATTTCCGGTGTTGGGAAATGAAAATACAGGTTCGAAATCATCGGAGTAATCACCGTTGAAAACAGTGTTAAATTCCCACCAATACTCCGTTGAGTTTTGGGAATCGTTTAAAAAAGTATAAGTCAATCCGTCGCAAAAAGTAGTTTGATTCGGAATGATTGCCACCGGATCGGGCGGATTTACAATAGTTATTGTTGTGTCTTGAGAGCAGCCGTTACTTGCAGTGGCGGTGAGCGTTATGGAATGAACAGCTTCATTCGAATCGAAAATAATTCCTTGCGGATGAACAACGTTCGAAGTGGAAGGGACTGAGTTCGTTCCGAAGTCCCAAAGCAGCGTGCCGTTGTTAGCCACGAACGTTGCAGAACCCAAGAAGTCGTATGTGTCGAGTTGATTCACACACGCATAATCTTCAACCGTAATAACGGGGTCTATGTCTGGAAACACCGTATAGACCTGGGTTGCAGTATCGGAACAAGACCAGCCTGGATTCGCTATGAGCGTAATGGTGTATGTTCCTGGAGCGGGATAGGTGTAGGTCGGATTTTGCGCAGTGCTCACATCGGTATTGTCGAACGGCACTCCAAAATCCCAAGCCCAAAAAGTTGAATTTACACTTTGATTCGTTAAGCTAATATCTAATCCATTACAAAAAGAGGTTTGCGCGGGAACACTGGCAATAATCGATTGGTCGCAGAGAGTGACATTGAATTGAAATGTTCTTCGAGTGGTTGAAATGTATACACCATTTCGGTACTCCTCTGCACAAACAGTTATCGTGTATTGCCCCACCTGAGTAGCAGTGCCGCTTATTAATCCAGTGGTTGAATTAATTCCCATAACGGGATTGCTAGTGATGGGATAGGTCGGAGAAAATCCTGGTCCGTAAGTTAAATTCGGATACGGTGGATTGTTCGGCGGAGTAGGCATGGGTGCGAACTGATCAGAAAACAAATAAGGCGCGCAAAAAGAATAAACGATGACGTCTCCATCCGGATCAACTGCCGAATGGTCAAATGTGAAAGATGCGTCTTTGCACAAAGCGGGTGGAGGGAAATTCGTAAATCGTGGACTCGAATTGAAACCAACACTTAGTTCGTTCGAACCAGGCACATGAGCCACGTAGGATACTCCTTGCGATTGAGGCGTAGTTAGATTGTCAATACTCGGTTGAAAGCAGCAGCGCTGGTGAACAATGTTGTATCCGCCTGGTGTTGGAGGAAGGTTTACGCTTCCAGTGTATATCGCTTGTTCCACACAAATATCTGGAGGAAGAACAAAGCAAGGGTTATTCAGGGTAACCGGAATGGTGGTAACGTTTGTGCTAATTAAATTAACTGAAAGATCAGTATAGAGCACGTTGTTACTTGTAAAAATACCAATGGAAACAGCAGGGTCGAATCCAGTTCCGTTTATATTGGCAGGCCCACAATCACGGAAAATTTTTAAGGTTACCGTATAATTATTTCCTGAAGTGTGTGTGTAATAAACTTCTCCACCAATTAAGTGCGAGGCAAAACTCTCGAAAGAAATGAATACGCACAGCAAGCTAAAAATGGATTTTAGCAGGGAGGACGTTAATTTCAAAGTTGCTTTGTTGTGCATGAGTTCTACCTACGAAGATAAAACCCTTTTTTTATGAAAAAGGTTGCCCAGATTACCAAAATCAATGAATAATCTCATTCCTTCCATAAATTTGAAACGATGGAACACTTGTCACATGTGAATGAAAAGGGAAACGCCGCCATGGTAGATGTTTCCGAAAAGACCGATACCATTCGCATTGCGAAGGCTCAAGCTGAAATTATTTTTCCAGAAAACTTGAATCATTTGTTTCAAAACAACGAATACCAATCGCCCAAGGGTCCGGTGTTTCAAACCGCTCGCATTGCAGGCATTCAAGGTGTGAAGCAAACTTCGAGTTTAATTCCGCTGTGTCATCCGCTTGCGATTACAGGCATAGATGTACAGATTGAAAAGACGGAGAAAGGCGCGCATATAATTTGCACCGTGAAAACCTTTGGTAAGACAGGTGTTGAAATGGAAGCACTAACCGGCGCGTCTGTTGCGGCGCTTACGATATACGACATGTGTAAGGCCATGAGTTTCGAAATGGAAATAGGAGGAGTGAAGTTGTTGGAAAAGTCTGGAGGTAAATCGACATACATTTCCAAGTAATGAACCTTCAATCTAAATCGAAATGGCACTCACGCGAGTTGGCGCTTTACGGCACCACCTGCGAAGAAATAAAAAAATGGGTGAATTTTTTTCAGGTTGAAATAGATCAGCGTTTGGCTTATGTCGATGCTTCTCACGCTGAAGGAAATTCAGATTCTTCATTCGGAATAACCACTCACGAAAATCATTTTATTCTTCAGGAAGAAACGGGACTCGATCAAACGGTGCTTCAGGAATTCGATGGAGCCTTGGTGAATGGTAATCACCATGCGGCTTCCAATCAAATCATTTTTGTAAATCTTGAAAAAGAAAAGAGTTTAATCAAGCGAAGCGCAGAACTGACCAATGTGTTAGCCGTTGTCCTTCCGGAGGGAATGACAGAGGTTCCAGCGTATGTTCAACCCTTTCTTCAACCCGAAACAAAAATTTTTAGGTTGAAGGAAGAAGTGCTGGAATTTGTTTCAAACTACTTTCAATCGGCTCCTTTGAAAGCATTGGTTTTATTGGGTGGAAAAAGCAGCCGCATGGGTGAAGAGAAGGGACTTATTCAGTATCATGAAAAAACACAAGCGGAACATTTAGTTTTCATGTTGGAAGAAATTGGTTTGGAAGTTTTTCTTTCCGTTCGGGAAGAACAGAAAGAAAGTTATGCGTTCTTGAACAGACCGTTTATTGCAGATCAACTTCAAGGTGCTGGTCCGCTTGGCGGAATAGCTTCCGCGATGCGAACCCTCCCGCAAACAGCATTATTAGTTGTGGCGTGTGACCTTCCGAATTTGCAAAAAGAACAACTTGAATTTTTGTTGAAAAATAGAAATTCAAAGGCGTTCGCTACGTGCTATGAATCGCCATTAGACGGTGGGCCAGAGCCGTTGTGTTCCATCTACGAGCCGAAATCTTTTTCGGCATTAATGAAAGTTTGGGTGAATGGAAAGAGTTGTCCGCGGAAGATGCTTTTCAACCGAACGGTTGGAATACTTCCTATTCAAGATTCAAAGTTTTTGGTGAATGCGAATACGCCTGAAGAGCGCATTCAGCTTCAAGAAAAAAAGTAAAAGACCGTGAGCGTAAGCCGGGTTCTGTTCATGTGTTGCCACATGTTTCATCATTTATCTATGCGATCTACCCTCCGAGATTGAGCGAGCAACTCTTCAGTTGGAACGAATCCAACGGCCCCGGTTTATTTGATCTTACAGCCCGCAAGGTTTTCCTAGCTCGCCTTGTTACCAAGAACGACGGTGGTCTCTTACACCCCCTTTTCACCCTTACCACTATTGCTAGTGGCGGTTTAATTTCTGCAGCACTGTCTGTCCGTTAAACTTGCGTTTAACGTCCCCCGCTTTTCACAGGGTGCGGCGCTCTGCGCAGCCCGGACTTTCCTCTAGTTTTGCAACCAGCGATGAATCCTCTTCGGTCTTTGCCGCAAAGGTAGTACATTCGCTATTGATTTTTTTAGTTAGAAGATTGAACCGAGAACATGATTAAAAGATTATTCAAATTAGCTCATCCAAAATTTCAGAAATTAATTCTGGAATATCCCGTTTCGTTTGAACCGCGCTATGGGCATGGACAACCCGCGCATCCGCAATTACTTTCCATTATTGAAAACAGAAAAGAAGAGTACGAGAAGTGGCTGCACGCAGCATTGAAATACACGCATCATTTTCAATCCATAAAAAACAATACCGACAAGCCTTCAGCACAAGAGCCTTTTTGGAACAACTTGTTTTTGCCAGGTCTCGACATGGTTATGTTGTACACAGCCATCTCGGAACTAAAGCCAAAGCGTTATGTTGAAATTGGATCGGGCAATTCAACCAAGGTTGCGCACAAGGCCATTACAGAGCATGGGTTAAAGACGGAGATTATTTCGATTGATCCAATGCCTCGCGCTGAGATAGATGTGTTGGCGAATACTATTATTCGTTCTCCGTTTGAAGATTGCGATTTCGATTTTTTGGAAGAATTGGAAGAGAACGACATTTTGTTTGTAGATAATTCTCACCGCGTATTCCCGAATTCAGATGCTACTGTTTTCTTTTTGGAAGTTCTTCCAAGATTGAAGAAAGGGGTGGTTGTTCAAATACACGATGTGTATTTGCCTTTCGATTATCCGCAGTTTATGTGCGATCGTTTCTATTCAGAGCAATACATGTTGGCAGCATTTCTTTTAGCGAATAGCGAAAAGTATGCGCCCATGATTCCAAATTATTATCTTTCGGAAAACAAACAATTAAGTCAAATCATAGAACCCATCTGGAACGCCATTCCACATGTTGTGGAAAAACACGGCGGTTCTTTTTGGTTGAAAATTGAAAAGTAACATGACAGAAACCGCACTCTCCCGCAAAAAGATTCAGAACGGATGGGCCATGTACGATTGGGCCAATTCGGTTTACAATTTGGTTATTGGTTCTACTATTTTCCCCATTTTTTATGATGTGATGACCTCCGTGAAAAACGAAGCAGGAGTCGTTACTTCGTCCAAAGTGCAGGTGTTTGGAGCAACCTTGGAGAATACAGAGTTGATTAGTTATGCAACCGCATTCGGCCTTACAATTGTGTGTTTGATTTTGCCCATTCTTTCAGGTTTTGCAGATTATTATGGAAAGAAGAAATTCTTTTTGAAGTTCTTTTGTTACCTGGGATCTCTATCCTGCATGAGCCTTTATTTTTTCGATCCTTCAAACATGGAATTGAGCATACTAAGTGTAATTCTAGCATGTATAGGTTTCTGGGGAAGCTATGCCTTTAGTAATAGCTTTTTACCAATTGTGGCGACAGAGGAAGAACAAGATAAACTCAGCGCGAAAGGATTTTCATTGGGTTATTTGGGAAGTATGATTTTACTTATTTGTGCCTTGGTAGCTGTGATGGTTATTGCGAAGAGCGGACCAGAGAAAGTGATGATGATGCGTTATTCTTTTATTGCTGTTGGAATTTGGTGGATGGGGTTTGCTCAAATCACCTTCGCCCGTTTGAAAGAGAGTGAGCGCGTTCATGAAGGGAAGACAAATGTGTTTACCAAAGGTTTTTCTGAGTTAGGAAGTGTTTTAAAGCAATTGAAAAATCTACCTCAGTTGAAGGCTTATTTATTGGCCTTCTTCACTTTCAGCATGGGTATTCAAACCATTATGCAAATGGCCACCTATTTCGGCAAGAAGGAGGTGAAGTTGGAAACACTCAACTTAATTGTAGCGATTATTTTGGTTCAGATAATTGCGATTCCGGGAGCATATCTTTTTTCGAAGTTGTCGAATAAAATCGGGAATTTTTCAGTGTTGAAAATAGCACTTGCGTTGTGGATGTTTATTTGCTTTTTTGCATTTTTCTTTGTTCAAGAAGGTCAAGTCATGATGTTCTATATTGTTGCAGGACTTATTGGTTTTATCATGGGAGGCACGCAATCTATAGCGCGCAGCACCTATTCGAAATTAATTCCTGGAACAAAAGACACGGCTTCTTTTTTCAGTTTCTATGATGTGACTGAAAAAGTGGGGCTCATCATTGGTCTAATTTCCTTCGGATTTATTGAAGGCAAATTCAGTATGCGCTATAGTATTTTGGCGTTGATTGTGTTCTTCGTTATAGGTTTTGTCTTGATGTTCTTCATTCCGAAGAATAAGCGGGAAGCTTAAACAAACCTCAACACAAACCCACAAGTAATTCCAACGGCCATGGTAATCTTTAAGATAAGACTGGCTTTGTGAAATCCTTCTTTGGAGTTTGCCATGAAAACTGCGAATAAGCATACGGTTAGAGGCAAACACATGCCCATTCCAATCAAATAAAGCGTGCCGATAGAGTGTTGCTGCGTAGCTGCAATGAAGAGGGTTACGCCTCCAATAATGAGTGCAGCGAATAAAAAGAGCAGAGCGTAAATGCGAGCTGTTTGTGTTCCCATGACAACAGGTAATGTCTTGTAGTTTTCTGCAGCGTCTCCTTCTGCGTCTTCAATGTCTTTTATAATTTCTCGAGAGAAGTTCAGCGTAAAAGCGAAGCCCGCAAACACGGCGGTCCAAAAGGCAATGTGCAAATTGGAAAGCTGCGGCCAAACACTCCAAATAGGAATAACGCCAATGCACAAAGAGACCAACAAGTTTCCTGATAATACACGTTTCTTAAAGAATGGAGTATACAAACCTAAAGCAACGGAAATGCAAATAGCTGCTACAAATGGTAAATAAGAGTGCATGCTCTTTCCAACAAAAAACGAAATAAGAACGCCTAGGGTTGTTGCAACAATATGCGAAAGAATAACCACTCTGCGCTTCACTTGTGTTTCCACATAAACCGCATTGGGTTTGTTAATTCGGTCGACGCGAACATCGAAATAATCATTAATAAAATTTCCACCAGCAGTAATCAATACAATGGTAAGGATCATGCCTAAGAACTGCATCCACTGTGTGAAGTCTTCAGGCGCAATGGTGTGTGCAAATCCAAAGCGAAACGCGAACATAGCGAAGACAATCATGAGCAGATTGTTCGGACGAGACATTTTGAAAAGCGCTTGAGTCATAACTGTATTTTAGGTGTTGAAGTTAGTGAAAACTTTCACTTCACTCGTAATTTCAATGATGCCTGTTTGAACAGGATAATACAAATCTCCGAGAATGACTTTGTTCTTCACCGTTCGCAATTTCGCGAGTTCTCGCATGACGTCTGTGCGATACATGCCTGTGTCTGGATTGACATTGATCATTCGGCACCTGCCGCAGGCCTTAGCTTTGCGAAGCCTTACGTTTCCAATTTGAATTTCCTGCCATTCGTCTTCTTCGAATGAACGTTCGGTTTTGAAAAGTAAATTCGGACGGAAATATCTTGCGTCAATGGGATCTTCCAATTGCGTATTCAGCGCGTCGAGTGAGGCGCTGCCCAAAACTAAAATTGGAAAGCTGTCTGCGAAGGAACTGGAAGTTGACTCTCCCGTTAACGGAGCCATTTCCATTCGTTCAGGTTGAAGAGGCATGCGTATTAAACGAACTTCTTCCTTCAAAAAGTCAGAAAAAAAAGTATTTAGGTTTTGGCTCTCTTGAAATCCGAAAACCTCCGAATCCCAGACCTTCGATTCAATTTTTTCTTGCTGGAAATCTTTCGTTTCAAGTGCAAGGTTTTCAGATTCATTGTTGAAGGAAAACGCAAATCCATTTTCGGAAAGGCTTGTTTCTATGAGCGCAAGTTCGGGTCGTTCTCTGCGTGTAATGAATGTATTGTTGGAATTGACCAACATCCAATTCCGATCGAATTTCAATCCGTGTTGAAACACTTCAGCAGACGAAAGCTCAACGCCGTTCAACGATTTTATGGGGTAAATTGAAATTGACTTCAACATAAAAACGAAGGTAGCGCATGTCTGATGTATTTTTGCAACACATGAATTTGCAGAACAATTTATTGCTTCGTGCCGCGAAGGGCGAGCAAGTGGAACGCACCCCCGTTTGGGTTATGCGTCAAGCCGGAAGAGTACTACCCGAATACCGCGCAACTCGCGCTAGAGCGGGTTCATTCATTACATTGGTTCGCACACCAGAATTGGCGTGTGAAGTAACGCTTCAGCCAGTAGATATTTTAGGAGTAGACGCAGCCATTATTTTCTCAGACATCTTGGTTATTCCGGAAGCTATGGGATTGCCATACGAGATGGATGAAGGGAAGGGGCCACGTTTTCCAAATACGATAAAAACGAAAGAAGATTTAGCGAGGCTTTCAACCACAGAGATTGAAGGCAAGTTGAACTACGTAGCTGAAGCCTTGAAGCTAACCAAGCAAGAATTGAATGGAAGAGTGCCTCTGATAGGCTTTGCCGGAGCGCCCTTCACTCTTTTTTGTTATATGATCGAAGGTCAAGGCAGCAAGGAGTTTGCGAAAGCCAGACGAATGATGCGTGAAAATCCAGAACTTGCTCATGCATTGCTTTCGGCTATTTCAGATGCGACCATTTCTTATTTGAAAATGCAAATTGCATCGGGAGCCGATTTGATTCAGTTATTCGATTCATGGGCAGGGGTTTTAGGACCCGATTCGTACCGCGAGTTTTCCCTTCCGTATATCAATAGAATTTTATCAGCAATTCCAGAAGTCCCAAGAACCGTTTTTGCAAAAGGAGCTTGGTACGCCATAGAAGATTTCGCAAACTCTCCGTGCGAGACAATCGGACTCGATTGGACCATTCAACCAGAATTGGCACGGAAATGGGCAGGAGCGAAAACAGTGCAAGGAAACTTAGACCCTTCGGTGCTCTATGGAGACTTTGCAAGTATAAAAAAAGCCACAAGAGAAATGCTTCAAAAGTTTGGAACTCAAAAACATATTGCTAACTTAGGCCACGGAGTTTATCCAGATATTTCTCCAGACAACCTAAAATGCTTTATTGATAACATAAAAGAATACCCTAACGAAAAGTAAAATGAATATGAAACGTTTATTATTAGCTGTTTTAGTGATTGCTTCAGTAGGAGCAACTGCACAAAAGAAGACCGATAAGGCTGCTGAAGCGCCTAAAGGAATTATATCAAACGGAAGTTTTGATGATGTGGATGTTGACAAAACTCTAAAAGCTGCAGGGCAAATAAAATTAGCCACGCCATGGGATACCCCGAATTCAGCGATAGCTGATTTATTTTCTAAAGATGTAAAAAATGTGAAGTTCAAGACTCCTGCCAATGAGCATGGTATGCAAGATGCGCTTTCAGGTTCGAATTATGCCGGTTTTAGAGCGTATTCAAAAGACACAAAAAAATCTAGAAGTTATTTGCAAATTAAATTAAATCAAAAGCTAGTTAAAGGTCAGCAGTATTGTATCCGATTCAGTTTGTCGTTGGCAGACCTTTCGAGATTTGCTGTGAATAACGTTGGGGTTTATGTTGCTGAAAAAAAGATGGACAAATCGGACAGTGATGCTCTAACTTTTGTGCCTCAGATTACCATTGCCGAAAACGTTCCTGTTAACATAACCGATGGGTGGGAAAATATTTGCGGCACCTATACCGCTGCGGGTGGTGAGGAGTATATTGTAATCGGAGGATTTGGCGCTGAAGACAAAATGAAGATTGAGAAAATGAAAAAATCGACGGATACTGATAAGAAAATGAAGGCTGCAGGTATTACTTTAACTACGGCAACAAATGATGCTTATTACTACATAGATAATGTTGATATTGTGCCTGTAGAAGCCAAAAGTCAATGTGACTGTGCAAAGAAGAGTAAGCCTCAGGCCCAATTTATTTACAGCAGTTCTGTTGCTCGCGCAACCGGAGCGAAGCCTGCGGATATTGTAAATTCAACGGTGGTATACTTTGCAGCCTTGTCTGAATTTATTCCAGGACAATTTGATTCGAATGTTGAAGAAATTGCAGCGATAATGAAAGCGAATCCAACGCTGTCTCTTGAGCTAATAGGTCACTCTGATATGGATGAAATAGCAGAGGCAAAATTAGATGAGGAAGTTGTAAATATGGCTCAGAAGCGCGCGGATTCTGTAAAAGGAGCGTTGGTGGGATATGGCATTAACGCGTCTAGAATTAGCGTGAGTGCAGTAGATGATTCGCAACCTGCGAATACGTTCAATTCTCCATCTGGTCACGCTCAGAATAGAAGAGTTGTATTCAAGGTTAAGTAATTAAAATAGATATTTATTTGGGGGAGCTTGCAATAATATGCGCTCCCCCTTTGTTTTAGGTTTAAATTAAATCAAATCAAATGGATATTAAGCTCAAGACTTTGGTGTTTTTAGTGCTTGTTTTGATACTTGAAACATCGCCTGTTTTTTGTCAGAATTTAGTGGGAAACGCAAGTTTTGAAGAAAAGAATGGATGTCCGTTAGATTACACTCAAATTCAACTCACTCACCTTGCTTCATGGAAACAATTAGGAAACGGCACCCCCGATTATTTTAACGCATGCAGCAAATCAGCTGGTGTTCCAAACAATGTTTTTGGAAATGAAATTGCGTCTTCTGGTGTTGCTTACGCAGGATTGGTTACCTATACGCAAGGGAAAAGAAATTATAGAGAATATTTGTGTTCTGAATTGACTCGTCCGCTGCATGCTGGAGAATTAGTGTGTATTGAAGTTAATATTTCATCTGCTGATTTATGTTCGTATTATTCGGATGGATTTGGTGTTTTAATCTCTGAAAAAGAACCAAGGCAAGCAGGGCAAGAGTGTATTGAGGTGCCGGCTACGATTGATAATCCTCGTTTGTATTTGTTAGATCAAGACAGTGGATGGGTTAAAATGGGAAATATCTATAAAGCGATAGGTGGAGAAAAATATATAACCTTAGGTAATTTTAAGAAAGATGCTCAAACAAATGTGTTACGGAGGAATGCTCCAGGGCGCAGAATGGGTGATTATAGCTATGTTTATATCGATGACGTTGTGGTTAAACCCATCAAATTAAAATCAGAATGTTCATGTGAAAATGAAATACTCGAGTCTCTTGTTTTTGATCCTCCTCTTCAGTTAAGTGAATATGATGAGATTCGTTTAGATGATATTTTATTTGACTTTGACAAAACGATTCTTTGCGACAGCGCAAAAACGGAATTGGATGAGGTTTATCTTTTACTAAAGCGAAATAGATCTATGTATTTAGAAGTTCAGGGACATACAGATAATAAAGGTGAAGGCGGATATAATGTTACCTTATCAAAGAAAAGAGCCGAAGCCGTAGTTAATTATCTTACTAAAAAGGGCATAGAGACATCACGGCTTCAAATAAAATATTTTGGCGCGTCAAAACCAGTTAAACCGAACGAGTCAGAAGACGGTCGCGCTAAAAATAGAAGAGTAGAATTCAGAGTTTTGCAAAAACGGTTCGAGCTAATTCAAAGCAATTAATTTGTTTTTGAATTAATACTGTCCCAAATAACGTCTTTCAATTCGTCAATGTTCTTTTGACCTACAGCCGAAATGAACACATGCTTAATGCCGCGAGGCAATAGTTTTTTCATTTGCTTCTCCATAACATCGTCTATCATATCACATTTCGTTATGGCTAATATGCGTGGTTTGTCGAGCAATTCTGCATTGAATTTCTTCAATTCATTCAACAAAATCTTGTACTCTGCTTTAATGTCATCGGAATCGCATGGAACCATGAATAACAACGTTGCGTTGCGCTCAATGTGACGCAGAAAGCGGTGTCCAAGACCTTTCCCCTCAGAAGCTCCTTCAATAATTCCAGGAATATCGGCCATAACGAAACTGCGATCGTTGCGGTATCGCACCATTCCTAAATTCGGAACAAGAGTCGTAAACGGATAATCGGCAATCTCTGGTTTAGCAGCAGATACAACAGAAAGCAAGGTAGATTTTCCAGCATTCGGAAAACCAACCAATCCAACATCTGCAAGAACTTTCAATTCAAGAATTTTCCATTCTTCAACACCCTCTTCTCCAGGTTGTGCATAGTCGGGCGCTTGATTGACAGCGGTTTTGAAATTGTGATTTCCTAAACCACCACGTCCACCTTTGGCAATAATGAATTCTTGTCCTACCTCATTTATTTCACAAAGCACTTCTCCCGTTTCAACGTCGCGAGCTATTGTTCCGATTGGAACTTCCAAATACTCATCGCTCCCTTGCTTTCCCGATTTGTGTGAACTGCTTCCACCTTCGCCCGGCTCAGCAATAACGTGCTTACGGAACTTCAAGTGAAGCAGCGTCCAAATGTTTTGGTTCCCACGAAGAATAATGTGTCCGCCACGTCCGCCGTTTCCTCCATCAGGACCTCCACGCGGAACGAATTTCTCTCGGTGCATGTGTCTAGACCCAGCACCGCCGTCGCCGGAACGACAACATATTTTTACGTAATCAACGAAGTTTGAATTGCTCATGCTAATGTGTCTATTGCACTGAACAAGCGATTAGAGATTTCATCCAACTCACCAATTCCGTCTATTGCAAAAAATTTATTTTGTCCTTTATAATACTCTGCTACTGGAGCAGTCTCTCTCTTGTAGACTTCAATTCGATTTCTAACAATGGAAATATCACCGTCATCGGCACGTCCAGAAGTTTCTGCGCGGCCTAACAATCGCTTCTCTAATTCAGTCTCTTCAACTTCTAAAGCCAACATGCATGAAATACTTTGTTCTTTTTCACTTAACATTTCGTCAAGTGCCAAGGCTTGCGGAGAAGTTCTAGGGAAGCCGTCGAAAATGAATCCTTTTGCTTCCGGAAATGCTTCTAACTCGCTCTTCAACATGTTAATAGTCACTTCATCGGGAACCAAATTCCCCGCATCCATGAAGCTTTTAGCAAGCGTACCTAAGGCTGTAGCTTCTTTAATGTTTTTGCGGAAGATATCGCCAGTGCTCAAATGCACAAGGTTGTATCTATTTACTAAACGTTCGCTTTGGGTTCCTTTTCCAGCACCCGGAGGGCCGAAGAGTACAATGTTAATCATGTCTTTGGATTGAATTGAGGTGCAAATGTACAACACGCGCATGGTTTTCGTGGTCTTTTCGGCCATCTGAATTATCTTCGCAGAAATAATGAAATTATGAATTACGATGTTATTGTTTTAGGAACAGGACCTGGCGGATATGTAACTGCAATTCGCGCTAGCCAATTGGGATTGAAAACGGCGGTAATCGAACGTGAAGCCTTAGGCGGAATTTGTTTGAATTGGGGCTGTATTCCAACTAAAGCTCTGTTGAAGAGCGCATCGGTTTTTGAATATATTAATCACGCGAAAGAATACGGAATTGAAGTTACCGGCGCCAAGGCAGATTTTGCTGGCGTGGTGAAAAGAAGTCGCGGTGTTGCCGACGGCATGAGCAAGGGCGTTCAGTTCTTAATGAAGAAGAACAAGATCGATGTGATCATGGGAACTGGAAAAGTTTTAGCTGGAAAGAAAATCCAGGTGACGGCTGCTGACGGTACTATTTCTGAAGTAAGCGGAAAGAACATCATTATTGCTACAGGTGGACGTTCACGCAGCTTGCCGAACATGCCTCAAGATGGAACCAAAATTATTGGATACCGTGAAGCGATGACTTTAGCAGAACAACCAAAGTCAATGGTTGTTGTTGGGTCTGGTGCTATCGGAGTAGAGTTCGCGTATTTCTACAACGCAATGGGAACGAAAGTGACTATCGTTGAATATGCAGCAAACGTTGTTCCAGTGGAAGACGAGGATATCTCAAAAGCTTTGGCGAAGTCGTTCAAGTCTGCAGGAATTGAAATTCACACTTCATCAGAAGTGACTTCAGTAGACACTTCAGGAAAAGGATGTAAGGTG